>JAPLON010000047.1 GCA_026400695.1 Pseudomonadota bacterium | reverse complement strand
TTAAGTTTTGAGGCACGTTCCAAAAGGCGAGAGTGTAAATAAAAAACATCTCCAGGATACGCTTCACGACCAGGGGGGCGTCTTAGTAATAATGACATTTGGCGGTATGCTACAGCATGCTTGGAAAGATCATCGTAAATAATTAAGGCGTGCATACCATGATCACGGAAATATTCGCCCATTGCACAAGCCGTATAAGGTGCCAAATACTGTAATGACGCTGGGTCAGATGCGGTTGCAGCAACCACAATTGTATATTCCATAGCACCGTGTGCTTGCAAAGTTTTTACCAAGTGCGCAACTGACGAGCGTTTTTGACCAATTGCTACGTAAATGCAATACAAGTGTTTCTTTGGATCAGCACTTTTATTGATTTCTCGCTGATTTAAAATTGTGTCAATTGCAATTGTAGTTTTTCCAGTTTGGCGATCCCCAATAATTAACTCGCGTTGCCCTCTTCCAATTGGTACCAAGGCATCAATTGCTGTAATTCCGGTTAATACCGGTTCATGTACTGATTTACGCGCAATAATTCCTGGTGCTTTACGCTCGATTGGTTTATGGGTTACTTTGTCAAGTGGACCTAAACCATCTATTGGAGCTCCTAAAGCATCTACAACCCTGCCTAGTAATCCCTTACCCACATTTACGTTAACAATTTGGTGAGTGCGACGTGCTTGATCACCTTCTTTAACCATTTGATCATTACCTACAAGCACCACACCAACGTGATCTGCTTCCAGATTTTCGGCAATACCACGTACGGGAGTGCCATCAGCAGTGATTATATCAACCCATTCGCCAGCTTGTACATTATCAAGTCCATAGACTCTAGCTATTCCATCGCCAACCGAAACAACGATACCAACCTCATGACTATCAAAAGCTTTATCGCCATGATGTAGATTTTTTCTAATTATTTCGCTAATTTCAGTAGCGCGGTTTTTCATAAACTAGGCCTCTTTTAGTTGGTAACGCAGACGATTTAGGCGACTTATTAAACTATAATCTAAGCAGTTTTCGTTGATAAAAGCCCTAAATCCACCTAATAGTTCTGGGACTTCACGGTATGAATATTTAAGCTTTTGAGTTGGGTATTTTTTTTCAAGCATTTGTTCAATCGTAGACGCATGAACAGAACTACTTTTAGCCATTTCGATTCTAACAGGAATAATGTTTAACGCATTATCAATAGTTACGGCATATATATCAAAAATTTCTGATAAAATCTTTAAGCGCTTACTTTTTGTAACTGTTATTAAAAAGTCCAGAAAAAGTTCAGAAAAATTTGCAATTTTTTGTATATCTAAAAGAATTGCTATAACAATTTGTGGAGTGATTAATTGGCTTTTAAATAAGTCTGCTAGTTTTGGAGCACTGATTAACAATTCTTTTAATTCAGCAATTTCACTTAAGATCGAGGCAGTCTCCTGCCTTGCCTCAGCCTCGCGATACAAAGCCGACGCATAACGACCCGCTAAACTTAAACGCTGCTGAATTTCTTGTACTCGCATGCCAAACTTTATAACGATACTTCTTGTGAGAATAGCATATTGATTAGGTATGGGTAAATGGCTCTATTAGCCCTGTTTGCTATTAATTATTTCAAATAAAACACTAAACGAATGCCATTTGTATGGCTAGGACCCCCGTTAGTTCCCTGAGGGCCCCTTGTGCTTCAGTTTTCAACAATTCTTACGTCAAGTGGTTATGTTAGGCAGCCTTCACAAATCTTTGGTACTTCTCTGATAATTCATCAGATTTTTTTAAATACAACCTTGTTAACGCATCTGTTTCTAATACGAATGCCACTGATCTTATTAATTATTGGCCCAGTGTTAATGAGATGGTTTTAATGTCACTATTTATCACAATCGTAAAAATATTTTAAGCCGCTAAGGATAGCCTGAATTTTTCTTCAAAATACTGAGCTTCTTCTAATTTTTCAAAATGTTTAACTCCCCATAAAAACCCTATACCAACAGGAACAGCCACTAGTGAAAGACCGTAAACTCCTAAAAGATCCGTTAAGTACACTAATCCAAACGAAGTAAACACATACATTATTGCACGTGATACTGCGTACAATATACTGCTATAAGTAAATCTTTTGTGAACGGGAAAGTACTTAAAAAAGATTGGAATAGCTGGAATTGTACCTAGCGCAAAAAAGCTCAATAAAACCTGCATCGCGATTAGCGCGTGTAAGCTTGATGTAATTGGCAATAGAGGAACCAAAAGCAAGGTAAAAGTAGATAAATAACCTCTAATTTTTACTATTTTTAAAGGATTAACTCTTCTCACCATAAAAATTATGCTTATACCAATTACGAAACTTAAAAGTGTTATCAATAGATTGTGATCTATTACTTGCTTTGGTGAATAATTAAATGAATGCTTCAAAATATCTGCACAGTAAATATAGATTATGTAAAAACATAAAGGGTATCCTGAATATATTAAAAAATAAGCGAAAGAAGTTGCTTTAGAAATTACAGAAACTTCATTTACGCCTTTATTTCTATTCCTTGCCAATTGGTTGTTTAAAAAATCTGGCGTTTCACGTAATTTTCTACGTGCAACAGCTCCAGAAAGGGCAATCATTCCACCAAGAATAAATACAGTACGCCAACTAGCATTACATTTAAAAATTAAACTAGCTGCCAATAAAGAAGCAAAACTACCTAATGTACACAACTCAACAATCCAAGAAACCAATTGATAAGAGGCTGGCGGTTTTAGCAATTCAGAAAGATAAATTTCAGCACCAATAACCTCACCAGTGGCTGAAAAACCTTGAATAACTCGGCAAGTTATCATAGCAATGCTTGCAAAGATTCCTATTTCTGCATAGGTCGGCAAAATACTCATAAAAAAACAGGCTACAGCCATTAATGATGTGGACAGTATAATTGCCGTTTTTCTACCGAGATTATCGCCAATATAGCCAAAAAATAACGCACCAAAAGGTCTAAGAACGTAGGTTGAGCAAAATGCAAATGCAGAAAGTAATGCTGCGGTCTTTGGATCTGTTTTTGGGAAAAATAACTCATTCAACAAAACCGCCAAATGTACGTAAAGCATTACATCAAAATACTCAAGAAACGTTCCAATTTGTAACAGACCAACAGCCTCACGCTGATTTTTAGTTAAAGTGGAAAAAAGCTTCAATTTTTGTACCATAACAATGACTACGCCGTATATATAGGTAATTTGCTCAACGGTGTATAGCGTGATATTTTGTTTAATTTTCACTTATTTAGATAGGAGCATGGTAAGACAAGTAACTTAGTTCTTTGAGCAATTTAACGAAATATTAACCGAACAGCTGCTAGCCTTAATCAAAACAGTTATGAAATGTTTTCAAATGCCATTTTTAGCAAAATTTAGCCGCAGCCTAATACCAACCCTTTATTGGTTTCTTGGGCTATTCCTAGTAGTAATTTATTCAAGCTTTAAAAGCATTCTATATTTTCTAATCGAAGACAAATTCAACCTGCCATTCTTGCATCCATTGCCAAAATTCATCGGCTACTTCCAACCATCTGTTTACGAATACGGGTATATGGCAAGCTGGTTGTTATTTGGTGTATTAGGTTTTCTAGCCTGTTTCATTACAGCACAAAAACTCTGCAAAATACCTGATAATCAGGATTTTTTGAAAAAGCGCCACAAAGTACTCTGGCTAATTTTGGTGATATCATTTTTTTCCCTACTGTTTGATATTTTGCACGTCACTCGCGGATTTTTTACCGGAAGGATTGATGGCATTGCACTTGCACAAACATTCATTACTTTCATCCTATCTCTTGGTGTTGCAATAATTGCATTTCTTGATTTAAGGCAAAACTTCACATCTAAAAATTATTTCGCATTAATTATAAATTTTATAATCTCTACAATACTAATAATTGGCATCACCATATCACTAACAATGGCTCCACCTAGCTACATATACAAAATGCGACTAGATATGGAACGCTATAAAGCTGTAAATAACCTCAGGCATACTGTTCAAAGGTATGCAGAAAAGCACCATAAAATACCCAATTCAATCAAGGACCTACTTGAAGAACCAAGCGTTAAAAAAAGTGAATTAATTGATAAATACACAAAAGAATTTTACAACTACCAAAAAACAAACAAAAATAAATACGAAATTTCTATAGATTTTCAAACAAACTTCGAACAAGCTACAAGACTTTCACAAAATTTTAAAGAAACAGACCTTAAAAAAGGAACAAATGTTTTGGCATATAATGTGAATGTAGACAAAAAAGGTAATGTCTCCCAGGTAATTCGCATTACCACTAATGTTAATAATAATAAAATTATTGAAAATACCGTAGAAGAAAATGGCTAACTAGACATTAACGCCATTGAGAGAAGTCATTTTCCAAAATAGTTAAACACGGTTTAGTCACTTCGAGAGCTATAGGACATGACTACTACTCATTTGATTCTGCACCTCTTTCTTCTGAATACACACTGTAGAGTTTTATCAGCAAATTTTTACCAAAAATGCTTAAGCTCTTTCTCATAATTTTTCTCAATCATTAGTTCAGCATAAACTTCTATTGCTTCCAAAAGTTCTTTATTTTCAGAAACTCCATGCACAGCTAATTGTTCTTTAGCAATTTCCCTAAATGCGTTAGCTGCATCTGCTGCACTAGATTCAACGGTTATTCCTTTGGTCTTTAATTGTGTTACAAGATCTTGTTTTGCATCATTCTTAAGATCAGATAAAGCCCATGCTTTTAACCAATTCTTCACAAGCATTGGTGCTTCGGCTTGAACAAACAACTTATCAAGCTCAACATCAATGCCCCGAAGGCCTGTGGTAATGCGCTCACGGATTCCCTTGCTACAGCTCAGTGGATTACTGCTATTCTTATATGCATCAATTGATTCATTCACAAACCCAACAATCCACTGCTCCATTTTATCTGCATAAGATAACTGGATGAATGTAATGGCTAAACATAATTGCTCTTCATAATCAACATCGCCTAATAGTCTATAAAATACAGCTTGTCTGGCATCAACTTGTTGTACTTTTGGAATAAAGCTATCAATTGCCTGATCTACAATCGCTTTTGCCTCAGTGTAAGAAATAAGCTTCTCTGTACGCCTTTTTATCTCCTGAAATACCGCATCAATTAAAGTATTAGTTTTACTAGATTTTTTTATAGAAGATGTAACTAGAGTTTCAGCATAATTATGAATTTCAAACGCTATACCATCGGGATTTATCTGATTTTGCAAATCTTCTGTAGGTAAATAAGGATCAAGTAAAGCAGCTATAGTAAAATGTCCATAGGCATACGCATCGCGATAAGCGTTAATTATACCATTTTGATCTGGACGTAATCTTTCTTCCCTTTGATTTAGCAATATATCAACTAATTCTTGCTGATCATTGCCAGAAGCACATGCTAATGCTCTATTAACACCCACTTGATTAGGTGCGACAAGAGTTTCATGATGTTCCAACATAAAGTTAAAAAACTCTCTATAATTATTTCTGGAAGCTTCCATAAAAAC
>JAPLON010000124.1 GCA_026400695.1 Pseudomonadota bacterium | reverse complement strand
GTTGGGGGCTTTTTTGCAGAGTAAGAGAAATGAAAATTGGGTATCAAGAAGAGATACAACTTCTAAAAAGATCTATCGAAGATTGTTCTCATCAGGCACTTCGTTATGAATTTAGATGGGGAAGCCAACTAGTGGTTCCAGAACCACCTGAATCACCGGAAGTATTGTATGCAAAAAATAATGGTGAAGAGTTTTTACGTGTATTAGTAGTTAGGTATCTTATAAGTAAAAATTCTGCGGAAAATTACTTAAAGCCAAACGTGAATTTACCAAATTTCACAATCAAACTAGATAGTACGATTGAATATTGTAAAGGTTTAATGAAGGGAATTGCAGAGCTAGAAAATAAATTAAGAGGCATGCCTGTTTCTCCAGTAGGTAGTTCTAATCCAAAACCTTGGCCTGGTAGTACTTCTTTAGACGATTTCTAGGCGATAAATTATGACTAATTCTATCAATTTTCGAGAAAAATAAGATTAGTTAGATAGTTAAAAAGGGACTACAATGCCCCCAGGTATCTAGTTATTGTTCTATCTGTGGCTAGTAGTATTTTTGTTTTTTTGTTAGCGTTTGGGTGCTGTTTTGTAAGTGCTAACGCATCTGTGTTTACATATGAACAGGCGTTGGCTAAGAGCTATGAGCTTAATTTAAGCATCCAAAAACCAGGAGCTGATGGGCGCACGCAGACTTTGAATAGAAAGGGTGCTGCTTCTGCAAGTTTTGATTACGCTATGCGTAAGTTTTTGGAATTTGGTAAAGGTAAGGAAATTCTAGAAATTGGTGGCTGTTATGGTGATGTAATGTTGCAAGCACTAAGGCAAAGCGAAGCAGACCTAAAGCAAAATGAAGCAACAAAATATGTACTTAGTGATTTGGATGAGCGTCATTTGTTTATCGCTGCTAGGTGCTTATCTGAAAAAATTCAGCAAAATTGGTTGCATCAAGGTAGTGCAAATCAAGTAAAATTTATTCAGGTTGATATTACCAAAGCTTACCAAATTCAAAAACTTGATCAGTATGACGCAGTGTACGTAGGTAAGGTTTTTCATTTTTTTACACCAGAACAGCTTGAACTAGCGGTGAAACATCTATTTTTACTTTTGAAGCCTGAAGGTCAAATTTTTATAACAGCGCTTAGCCCATACTTAAAACACTATGAAAAATTTATTCCAGAGTATGAGCGACGAGTAAGTGCCGGAGAGGAATATCCTGGATATATTAAAAAATTAAGAGATTATATTGATATTAGTAATTCAACGCCTTTGCAAATTACTAACATGATAGATGAAACATTTTTATTTTTAGACCCTGAAACTTTGAAAGAAGTTTTTGAACGTAATGGTTTTAAAGTTCTAGAATGTAAATTTGTGCCATTAAGTCATAAATCAAAATTATGGCATCATGATGGTAGAGAGTATGTGATTTTAATAGCTAAAAAAGAGGCTGACTAGCGGGTTATCCCTGCTTTGAATAAGGCAATCCAAGATGCTGATACCCCGTTGCAGTCAACATCCTGCCGCGACTGGTACGTTGAATTAAGCCTAGTTGAATTAGGTATGGCTCGACAACGTCTTCTATGGTTTCTTTTTCATCAGCTAAATATGCAGCTAGAGTTTCCACCCCAACAGGGCCTCCGTTGTAATGTTCAGCAATAGCTTTTAGGTATTTAATGTCCTGCTGATCAAGGCCTTTGTTGTCAACTTCCAGGCGTTGCAAAGTTTGTTTTGCGGTTTTGATATCAATATGATTATTGGTATATATCATGGCAAAGTCACGCACGCGCCTTAGTAGTCTACCAGAAATTCTTGGAGTGCCACGGCAGCGTGATGATATTTCTAGTGCTGCATCAGAATCAATTCCCACGTTTAAAATTTTTGCAGCTCTGCTAATTATTTGGGCTAATTCGTTGTGGTCGTAAAATTGCAAGCGCAGTGGAATACCAAAGCGTTCGCGCAAAGGTTGCGTCAATAATCCTGAGCGGGTTGTTGCGCCAACCAGAGTAAATTTTGGCAAATCAAGGCGGATCGATCTCGCTGCCGGACCTTCGCCAATCATTACATCAAGTTTGAAATCTTCAATTGCTGAATATAAAATTTCTTCAACCGATGGATTTAGGCGGTGGATTTCATCAATAAATAGCACATCATTAGGTTGCAAATTGGTGAGAATTGCGGCTAAGTCTCCAGCTTTGGTAATAATTGGTCCTGAGGTTGCCTTAAAACCTACTCCCATTTCCCTTGCTATAATTTGCGAAAGAGTCGTTTTGCCCAGACCAGGTGGTCCGTACAACAAAACATGGTCAAGAGCTTCTTGCCTTTTTTTTGCAGCATTAATATAAACAATTAAGTTCTCGCGTAACGGCTGTTGTCCAATAAAATCATTTAAAATAGTAGGACGAAGGGTCGCCTCTAAATCATCCTCAAGAGCCAGCTCTGGATTCACTAAACGATCATGCATAACGTGCCTGGAATTCTTGTAGTGCCAGCCTTACTAATGTTTCTAGTGTAATAGGTGGTATTATTTTAGAGCTTGCCTTATCAACAGCTATTTCAGCTTCATTACGATTGTAGCCTAAATTCACCAACGCTGAGATTGCGTCGTTAATTTCTTTTGATTGAGGAACGTTGGTGTTTGCTTCACTTGCCAGATCACGCATCATAATTGGCAGGTCTTTTTTGCCCTTAAGTTCTAGTACAATTCGGCTAGCAAGTTTTGGGCCTACACCATCAGCTCTTGCAAGTATTTGACTTTTTTGGCTGATAATCGCATCACCAATTTCGGAGGCTGATAGGCATGACAAAATTGCTAATGCCACCTTAGCACCTACACCTTGAACTTGTGTTAAAATGCGGAACCAATCAACTTCTTGCTCTTCCATGAAACCGCACAGATGTGGTTGCTCATTGCGCATTACAGTTTCAGTCCACAATACTAATTGGCCATTGAGTTCTGGAAGATTATTTAAAGTTCTTTTAGAAACCAATACACGATAGGCTACTCCGCTTACATCTATAAGCACAGCATCGTCATAAATCCTATCTAATACACCGGTTAGTTTTGCAATCATTAGCTTTACAGCTTTGGCATTTTGTAGATACTACCATAAAAAAATTGACCCGCATAACTGCTAATGATTAGCTGGTTGCTTCATCGATAATTTCATCGAGTTGATCGTCGCTGTCGTTTTCTTCTTCTTCCCAATCTTCGTTTTCAGGAAATTCTTCTTCTGGATCATTATCATCATTTTCATCTGCATCGGCATCCTGCATTTCAGAATCATCAGTATCTTGCATATGCACATCACCATCGGCATCCTGAATATCCTTGTCTTCTGGTTTAATTTCAATCTTTTTAGGTTGAGATTTTTTTACAGCTGCTGGTGGTAAAGGTTGTGCGACATTGTTATTAGGTAATGTGGCTGCAGTTTGCAACATTTTTCCAGCAATATCTTTTGTTAAAATTCCTCTTTCTAATTGACTATCAGGAATTAAATTTCCAGCTATTGTGAAAGCCGGAGAAAATTTTACAACTTCACCATCTTTTATTGGTAAATCCTTTAAAAGAGCTAAGCTTAAATTTGTATCTATTGCTTTTCCTTTAGGTAGATATTTTTCTAAGTGTTCCACGCTAAAATGTCTTAATGCAAAAATTTTAACATATAAGTAGGGATCTCTTGGGTCAAGGTAATCTTTAATTTTTTGGAAAGATGGATTATTTTTGATTGAATTCAAATATTCATTTAAATCATCAACTCTTCTTGAATCATCAACTTTATCACGAGAAGATGAACTGCTAAGCCATTCATTTTGCCCTTTGTAAAAAAGTTCGGCAATTCTATAGGCGTTCTCCGGACCTTGGCTCCAGATTAAAACGGCAATTGGCATATCCAATGGATACAAGTGAGGGAAAAAATGTAAATCCAAACAAAAACCTGGTAATCCGGTAATTTTTGGAATCTCATCTGAGAAATATCCTGCGCAATGTGCGCAACTGGGGGAAAGCCAAGCGGCAACCTGTACTTTACATGTACCTTGGGGATTTTTTAGTGTTATGGAAGTTTTAGGCGAAGAAGCAGCGTTGGCAGAAAAACTGCTGCAGATAACTCCTACAATAAAGGTCAAAAATATAAACCGCATCAAAATATAAATTAAACAAAACACCTTTAACAATTTGAGGCTATCATATAAAAATTAATAATTAATTGATATACGAAAAAAAATGTCAGGGATTCTTAAAATTTTGCCAAGCTTTCATACAGGTGGTGTAGAACAATCTACACTGTTGGTAGTTAATTATGCTGCAGAAAAAGGCTTAAACACTTACGTTGCAAGTTCAGGCGGTCTGCTTGAAAAAAAATTATCTCCGAATGTTAAACACATAACGTTGTCACTTAATTCAAAAAATCTATTTAAAATTCTTTGTAACGCAATAAAACTAAAAAAAATCATTTCTGAACATAACATAAAAATTATTCATGCTGGATCTCGTGCACCGGCTTGGAGCGCATACATAGCGGCAAAACTTACTGGGATTGCATTTGTTACAACTTATCACGGTGCCTATGGGCAAAATTTTTGTAAATGGCATTACAATCGTGTCATGGCCCTTGGAAAACCAGTTGTGATTGCTTCAAATTATATGGAACAACATGTTCTCAAACATTACCCAGGTACCAAATGTGTAAATATTCCATCGGGTATTGATACTGAGTTTTTTAAAGTTACTGAAGAAATTGAAGAAAAATCAAAGCAGTTAAAGGTTTCATGGAGTTTAGAGCCAGACAGAAAAGTTATCCTTTTAGTCGGAAGGGTTACACGAATTAAAGGACATGAATTTTTATTGAGATCTTTGGCTTGCTTTAAGACAAAAAAAGCACCGATTTTACTTTTTGTAGG
>JAPLON010000034.1 GCA_026400695.1 Pseudomonadota bacterium | reverse complement strand
AAAGTAATAGATTTTAACCCATCTAAGATAAGAAGTGTTGCAATTCTTATTATTTTATTTGGAATAGTAATGTTAAATTTTCCTCATAAACATGATTTTTCAATCATTTGCTCAAGGATGCCATTGCCCGATAAAAAATTTTTATTGGATCGCACTCAGCTTTTGCAACAAATAGAAGATAATTTTCAACACCAAGCGCCCGGTATTCAAATTGTTACATTAGCCGGTATGGCTGGTTCTGGAAAAACAACATTGGCTCGCATCTATGGTAGTAAACAGAAATTTACAGTTATTTGGGAAATTAATGCGGAGACCAAGGGCAGTTTAATTAATTCTTTCAATGATTTAGCCTTTGTTCTTGCAACTACTACGGAACAAAAAAAAGCATTAATCTTAATTCAAAAAATCCAAGATTCTTCCACAAAAGAAGTAGAGATAATAAATTTTGTTAAGCGTTTATTGAAGGACTCCACAAATTGGTTATTGATATATGACAATGTCGAAAATTTTATGGAGATTAAAAATTACTTTCCCCAAGATCGAACAACATGGGGAAATGGCAGAGTTATCCTCACAACTTGTGACCTTAATATACCCAAGACACACCATACTGGAGCAAACAATATTTTTGTACTTGGTGAACTAAATAGCAATGAGATGCTAGAACTTTTTTGCAAAATTATGTATAGCAAAAATCCCTTGCAACTTACTCCAACTCAAAGGGAAGAAACTTTAAGCTTTTTAAAGCATATCCCTCCTTTTCCATTGGATGTTTCTGGTGCTGCTTATTACATTAAAAACAATAAATTTAGTTATCAGCAGTATCTAGAAATAATTTCTGAATTCAACCAATACCTTGAGAACTCACAACAAAAATTTTTAAAAGAAATAAGTGGCTACGAAAAAACACGCAATGGAGTTACTATGTCTTCTTTAGAAAAAATTATAGAAACCAATGAGGATTTCCAAGAACTTTTACTGTTGGTTTGTTTAGTAGATTCTCAAAGTATCCCAAAAAAATTGTTAGAATTTTGTAAACCACCTGTTGTAGTTGATGCGTTTATAGATGAGTTAAAAAAATATTCTTTAATAACAGCCGAGTTATTGCCTTCCTCTAAACAAATCCATGCCTTTTCTATACACCGAAGTACTCAAGCTATAGGACTTAGTTATCTTACAAAAGTTAAAGTTAAATTAGAAAAAGATGATAGTTGCCTACAATCAGTCTCTCAAGCTGCAATTAAATACCTAGATAATGTAATTGAACAAGGCAGCATATTAGAACAAGGTGAGCTCTCTAAAATGCAGCCTATTCTTAATCACTATAAAAAGCTCTTAAGTCATGCAAATTTGCTAAACCAAGGGGTAATAGAGCATATAGGAGCTCAGTTAGGTCTAGTTTTATTTTGTTTAAGTCGCTATGAGGAGGCCCAGAAATTTCTTGAAAATATTTTAGGGTCTTCAGGAGCTATATGCTGTGAAAATAGCAACCATATAGCGGAGACTTTAGTGTACCTAGGGCTTTCCCATAAAGAATTAGGCAACTATGAAAAAGCTCAAGGCTCCCTTGAGAGAGGTCTCCTAATATATAGGGAATACCCATGTAACGATCCTGTAAAAATGGCGAGAGCCTTAACTTACTTAGGAACAGTCTATAGAGAGCGTGGAAACTATACAAAAGCAAATGAGGTTTTCAAACAGAGCCTTGAAATATACAGTCAATATCTTCCTGAATATAACTCCAGATTTGCTTGGAGTTTAGGGCTCATAGGCATCACGCATATTGATACAGGAAATTATCAAGAAGCCAAAACAACTCTTGAACAAAGTGTTACCATATATCAAAACCTTCCTATAGAGAATATTAGATATTTCAGGTATTTAGGAGCTTTAGGAATGTTGTACGAAGTATTGGGTGATTATGAAAAGGCTGAAGAATTTCTTGAGAAAAGTGTAAAAGGATACAAAGATCGTGAGTATGGTGAAGAAAATTACGTAACCCTGTATTTAACTCATTTAGGATATGTTTATAGCAAGTTAGGAGATCATAAGAAAGCTAAAGAATTTTTAGATGAAGGCATAAGGTTTTGCGAAAAATGTTTGTCAAAAAAACAAAACTTAAAGGCCCGCTCGTATGCTTATTTAGGAGATTTTTATAGCACTATTGGTAACTATAATGAAGCGATAGACCTTATTACAAAAGCGATTGATATTTACGAGCAGCACTACGGAAAGAACCATATCGAAACTGCGAGAATTTTAAAAATGCTGGGACAAGCTTACTTGTTAAAAGGAGACCTAGAAAAATCTGAATTCACTTTAAATAAAGCACTCAAAATATTGACAGCAGATAAACACCCTGACAGCTACAACTGTTTAGAACAACTTGCAGAGTTGTATTTAAAAAAACATACTCAAAACCATGGTAATGGTAATAACAAAGAACAAGCCATAAGGTATTTTGAGCAAGCACTGGAAATTGCTAAAAAACATTTTCCTGAAAACTCCCCCCATATAGTAAGAATTAAAGCAAAACTCTCGTGTGAATACAAAAAAGCCGCTTAAATTGAATTTAGTCATAGAGAAATATCAGTTAACTTATCTTTAAAATTTTAATACGATCAAATCATCAGCTTGTTCTGTGCATATAAGGGAACACAAACTCAGTTTTAACAATTAATAAGGAATAATCACGCATGGCCAATTTAAAAAATCCAATACTTGTCGCACCGTCACTAATGGCGGCCAATATGCTTTTTTTAAAGGATGAAGTACAGGCAGTAAAAGCAGCAGACGCGGATTGGTTACATTTAGATATTATGGATGGTCACTTTGTGCCTAATCTTACTTTTGGTCCTGATATTGTAAGTCAATTACGTAAAACGTTTCCTTCCAAAAATTCCCTAGAGTTTGATGTACATTTAATGGTGGAGCCGGTTGAGCTATTTATTAATTTGTACAAAAATGCTGGTGCTGATCGCATTACCATTCAGGCGACACCAAATCTGCACCGTTTTTTAGGCTACATTAAAGAACTTGGATGCAAGGCTGGTGTATCATTAAACCCAGGCACTGCAATAGAAACAATATATCCTGTGCTTGATATAGTAGACCAAGTACTAATAATGAGCGTTAATCCAGGATTTTGTGGTCAAAAATTTATAGCATCAAGCGTTTTAAAAATTGAGGATCTCGCAAAAATTCGCAAGATCCGTAACTTAGACTTTAAAATTATTGTAGATGGTGGAATAACCACAGAAAATGCTGGTCTCGTTGTAAACGCAGGGGCAGATGTCTTAGTGTCAGGCAATAGCATCTTCAAAAGTAAAGATTACTCAACAGCTATCGCTGCACTAAGGCATCCCCATATTTAGTGATGGGTAGTCTGATGCTTTGTCATATGCGCTTTAACTTCTTCTTTTCCCTCTTCCAAGCGTTCATGTAAATTTGCATGAATCTCTTTTCCAGACTTAGAAAGAAGACTACTAACATGTTGAGCATGATCTACTGCACGTTGAAATGAATTTTTAAGAGTTTCTGCATGTTCACGTGGATCTATTGGCTTACCGGCTTTTTGGGTCATCATGTTACGCATTTCTTATTTGTCTCATTTAGCACTTTCAGGTTTTTCTTATGGCCTTCAATTAAAGCTTTATGATCAACTTTCACATCCTTCGCGTGCTTTGAAATTTTTTCAAAAGCCTCCTTTGCTGATTTAGCAAAATTTTGCTGATGTTCTTTCAATTTCTCAGAAGCTTTACTGCTTGAGTGACTATCTGGACCCATCGATGCCTTACTTGATTTGGCATCAGATGTATTTCCTGAATTACCATTTACATTTCTCTTGGTTTGACTTGATTTGACCATTCTCACCACCATAAATTCTTTCTAAATACTATCGTTTCACACACAATGTCTAATAGCAACAATGTTAAAAAGCCACAATCAGAACCGTGGAAAAGTAAGAATTACCTTAAGTCCTCCATGCACCGATTGATCAAGGCGAATTTTACCACCATGACTACGCACAGCATCCCTCACAATGCTAAGCCCAAGCCCCGTTCCACCTTCATCCAAATTACGCGCCGTATCTTGGCGATAAAATGGCTGAAAAACCTGTTCCCGATTTTCTTCGGGAATACCCGGCCCGTTATCTTCCACAACAATTTCGCAGTGGCGTGCCGTTGTCTTTAAACTCAACCAGGCATGTGAGGAGTACCTATTAGAATTTAACAGTAAATTAGTTAACAAACGGTTAAAGAGTTGCATTTTAATTTGAATCGTCGGGTTGTCTTCAGGTGTAAATTCAATCGGTATAGATTTTTCTGGGAGATTATCTATTAATTCTTGTATGTAGCTTGCAATCGGCACAGATTGCCGCACCTCATTTGCAGTACCTTTAGCATATGCCAAAAAACCTTCCACCATAAGTTGCATTTGCTTAACATCTTCTTGCAACATTTTTTGGTCTTCACTCTCAGGCATCATTGCTAATTGTAATTGCATACGAGTAATTGGTGTGCGTAAATCATGGGAAACGCTAGCTAACATTTGAGTGCGTTCATGCAAATGACGTTGAATACGAGCCCTCATAATATTAAAAATTCGGCTAAGCATACGTAATTCTTGAGCGCCCTCTATTTTTAACTCACCTAAATCGTCTCCCTTACCAAAGCGATCTGCAGCTTCTGCTAATCTTCTTAAAGGACGAATTTGGTTTCGCATAAACATGGATGCTACCAAAAACAACAATAAGGCTGATGCCGCTGTCCAAATAAGAACCCGCAAAGTAGTTCTACTAAGCAAAAATTTACGGGGCAAGGACACCTCTAGTACGCCCTTATTTTTGGCTTCCACAGAAATGTAAATATTATCTTTATTAATTTTTAGATAGTACGGCTTATTGACTGCTTTATCCAAAGCTTCAACCATAAACCTATATACCCAAGAATCCTTGTGGGCACCATATTCATGCAAAGTATCCTGGGGCACAAAATTTACGTTTAGGCTCATATATTTTTTTGAAGCTTTTTGAATTGCTTTAATGGAATTGGGATCGCGCTCAACCCAATCAAGCACTAAGGCAACATCTCCCGCTATTGTTGTTGAAAGTTGCCGTAAAATTGTATCGGTATGGCTTTCAATAAAGATGTAGCCTAAAACCACCTGCACTAATATTAATGGTGTCATCAAAATCAACAAAGCTCTTGCAAATAAACTTCTTGGCAATGTTCTTTTTAAAATTCGCTTTGGGTTCATAACTATATTTAGGAATCTGGACATAAAGCGTACCCCACGTGTCTAATCGTTTTTAAATATTTGCTGTTCTCATCTTCTAGTTTGTGCCTTAAACGATTGATTTGTACATCTATACTACGATCACTAATCACAAAACCAACCCGATGGGCCAAATCAGTTCTAGAAAATGGCTGATTTGGATGTTGTGCCAAAATTTTTAAAACCATTTGTTCGGTAGAAGTTAAGCGAATTTCTTCGCCACCTTTGTAGAGTGAAGCTTTTTCCACATCAAAAAGATATTCACCAAAATGTAGATTATCCCCTGTCACCCTTTTGGCCTTAGTACGCCTTAAAATGGCTTCTACGCGCGCAATTAATTCTTTAGGTTCAAATGGTTTAGTTAAATAATCGTCTGCACCAGACATTAAGCCTTTGATCTTTTCGTCCAAACCATCTTGAGCGGTTAATAAAATCACCGGTAACTGCTTGTATAACGATTGTGCACTTCGCAAACTTTCCAAAAACTCAATGCCAGTTTCTTTTGGCATCATAATATCGAGGATTACTATATCAAACATTTGCGATGCAAGATGAGCCCTAGCCTGCGCTGCACTTGCTGCTGTTTGTACCCTATATCCATAATCTCCCAAAAACCTGCCTAAAAGTTCTCGCAAGCGTAAATCATCGTCTATCACTAATACTAAAGACATCATGAATGTGTGGTCTCATCAGGAGTTTTCAACATGTAGCTTACAGCGTGTAACCCTCCTCTGAAAAGCTCAGCTAACCACGTGTTTACCATACGTTGCCGTTCTATGGTATTTACTCCTTCAAATGTTTTCCAAACAATCGTTATTGCTACATGAGTTACGCCCACTGCGGGATTATGGCCTTGGTGACCGTAATGCATGTGTGATTCATCAACTACCTTCAGCACTGCATTATCGCTTAAATGCTGCTGTATGGATTGAGTAATTTTTTCAATGCTTATTTGCATTTGAAGCATCAAGAGTTTCTTGAGATATTTTTGCCGTATATGCTAAAGCAACTGAAGAAATCAAAAATGTTAAATGAATAATCACTTGCCACTTAATTGCTGCTTCAGTCATTTGTGTGGCATCAATAAAAGTTTTTAATAAATGAATAGAAGATATCCCTATCAAAGCCATAGAAAGCTTGATTTTCATGGTATTAGCGTTTACGTGATTTAACCATTCTGGCAGATCAGGATGATTATCCATACCTAAACGTGTGACGAACGTTTCATAGCCGCCAATAATTACCATAATTAAAAGATTAGAAATCATTACCACATCAATTAAATTCAGAACAAGAAGCATTATCGCATTTTCCGTGAACTCTTTTAAACTTGTGAGAAGGTGCCAGACTTCTTTTGTAAATCGTTGCACGTAGATAGCTTGGGCCACAATTAAACCAAAATATAAAGGAGCCTGTAACCACCTGCTAGAAAAAATCGTAGCTGCAAGGATTCGTTCAAGTAGTGATTTTGTGTTATCCATATTTCCACCAACTAATTAGCAACTGCACATAGAATACTGCAAAAAAAAATAACACTCCATAGAATTGAAAGGCACAAGCGATATTTCTAATTTGCTTAACCGGAAATTATCAGTTTGCTCTTACAAATAACAATCTATATTTGACAAAAAACTTTCTAAACACTATATTACGCCTAATGGCGGAGTAGCTCAGCTGGTTAGAGCATCGGAATCATAATCCGGGTGTCGGGGGTTCGAGTCCCTCCTCCGCTACCAATTCTCTCTTCTCTCGTAGGTAAAAGTTAGACCAAAGTTAGAAACAAGAAAAACTCTTCCAATAAAAATCAATCGAATCTCTCTTGACCAATATCATAAAAAAAGCCTAATAGTTTAGTCAATTAAGCTATATGGTGCACGACCATGTTACCTTTGATTAACCTCAACTTATTTCCTTTATGAAAAGTAAATCTTGCTTAAAACTTATTTCATCTTTGATGCTTTTAAAAACTAAACTGCAAAATTATAAAGAGCTTACTGGTGCAAAGTGGGAAATTATTACTATGATTTGTTGGAATGGTCTCCTAAAAGGCATTTGTGGCATGATGATAATTGGTGTTATAAATTCATAAATGACAATTTGTTTGTGCCTGGAGACATTAATATGAGCAATAATCTCGCTATTTTTGAAGATTATAAAATTCGTCGTCACTTTGATGAGAAAACCGAAACATGGTTTTTTTCGGTGGTGGATATTGTTCAAATTCTCACGCAACAAAAGAATTATCAGACTGCACGAAATTACTGGAAAGTACTGAAAAACCGCCTTAATAAAGAAGGTAGTGAAGTGGTTACAAATTGTAACCAGTTGAAAATGACCGCAGATGATGGCAAGCAAAGGCTTACCGATGTTGCTAATGTCGAAACATTGCTACGTCTCATTCAATCTATTCCATCACCTAAAGCAGAGCCAATCAAACTATGGCTAGCTAAGGTGGGTTATGAGCGTATGCAAGAAATTGCAGATCCAGAGCGATCACTAAATAGAGCCCGTGAAAACTGGCAAAAGCATGGGCGTAGTGAAAAGTGGATTCAACAGCGGATGATGGGACAAGAAACCCGTGGCAAGCTGACCGATTATTGGAAAACGCATGATATTAAAGAAGGCGATGAATTTGCCATACTCACCAGTATTATTCATCAAGAATGGTCAGATGTAAGCGTTAAAGAACACAAGAACCTTAAAGGTCTTAAAAGTCAAAACTTGCGTGATCACATGAGCGAAGCTGAGCTTATTTTCACAGCACTAGCCGAACTTTCAACACGCCAGATTGCAGAAAGTATGGATGCCAGTGGTATGGATGAAAACAAAAAAGCCAGCAAAGTAGGTGGTAGTATTGCCAAAAAAGCCCGCCAAGAGCTAGAAGAAAAAACTGGCCAAAAAGTTATAACATCTGAAAACTACTTGCCCTCAAAAAATCCTAAAAAACTGGGAGTATAGAAGTCCCTTTTTGCAAGGCAAATTTCGCAATGGACACCATATTGGCTACTAATTTGCGCCATGGTTAAACCACCTTTGATAGCTTCCATCGCTACTCTAGCTTTTTCTTGTGCCGTGTATTGTTTTGCCTTTTTTGACATTTTCCGTTCCTTCTTGTTGACGGAAATTATGTCTCATTTATAGCATATTTGCTGTCCGATTTTCTGGGACCATTATAATCATCTTCAACTTCAGCACAAAAAGCATACGGAAATCTTATAAATAAACAAAGTATAAGCAATCTTACTGCAGTGCGCATTTTGTTACCTTTGCATTAGTTGTTCAGCAAGCATTCGCCTAAAATAGTTTAGTTCGTCATTTGGTTCGCATATATTTTTTTGTTCCTCGTTATAAAAGAAATCAGCAGCGGCATTGCGTAAATATCTGATTTGATAACCTAAAGCATTGACGATAAACCCATTTAAATCTTTAGTGAAACGCGTAAGCTCGTTTGGTGTTTTATTAGTTGGCATTTGAACAGCTTTAAAAGTTTTTCCTTCTAATACTAATTGCATTGTTAAAGATTCAACTACGCCTACCCCAAACCTAATAAAAGCCTCTTTGGTATGATCTTGTGGCCTTTTATCCAGGCCAACAACCACAGTATCATGCAAAAACTGCCCCTCTGGAAATCTCTGCATCAATGCTAGAAATTTATCTCTTGCTTGCTCTTTCAGTATATTAAAGAAAACGTAATGATACTTCCACAATAACTCGTCCTGGTATAATACAAACAATCCTTGCTGAGAATAAAGGAGCTTATAAAAAAGGAATTAGTGGGGGGATATTTGCAGGCTATCTATTGAGGTGCAACAATTTTGGAATAGGACCAGAACTTTTCTGGAATTATGTTAGTATTGAAGACATCCTTAAAGGTAAGCAATATATTCCAGGGCCATACATAACAGATTTTGATATAAAGCACCGTATCACTAATCAATATGGTATTAATATTAGAGGTGGTTATTTTTTTGATACCTTTTTTATATACGCTTTATGCGGGTTGCATTGGCAACAATATAATTTTCAAGTAAAGGCTATACACCAAGATGGGATTAACAGAAGGGATTTTTCTTACAACACTTCCAATCAAATAACCCAAGGTAATAGCATTGGTTTAGGTCTACAAAAACAGCTCACACAAAATTATGACATTGGATTTGAATATAAGCTTACCAATTTATCTAAAAAAAATTACGAGTTTAATTTAGACGATAATGGCAGAACTAGACTTAATAGCAGTGTTTCTTACAAACTCCATTCATTTAGCCTAAGGTTTATTTGTAAGATTTAGCTATTTTCCAAAAGTCTTGATTAAGTATTTTGAACTGGCCCGTTTGTTAAGAATGGGACAATTTAGACTTGATACGTTTAATATGATCAGAATTTAAAGGAAATATATCATGAGCAATAAGCAAGGCTTTCTTTAGACATTTGAAGGCTTGTTCCTTAAGAAAGCTTTTTTGCTGAAATTGCCTATTCCATTCAGCCTTTGTAGCTTTATGCAGGTAAAGTATCGCTAAGCTTTCTAGCAAAAGATGACAATCTGGATGCTTAAGATCCTCAAGTATATTTAAAGATTGATTTAAAAGCACTTCTGCTTGCTCAATTTCTCCATTAGTTAAATATGCTTCTCCTATTTTTTTCAACGCTAAAGCTGTTCTGAGATGATTTTTACCATAATGTTTTTCAGATTCATTAAGAAAACTTTCATTTATTGCTTGCAATTCGACATCATTATCTAATTTTCTATATATATCTCCAATGTAAGGAAAAACCCAAGTTATATAAATATTGCCATCTTTAAAATAATCATTATAAATTTTATTACTTTCTTCAAAAAAATGATGAGCTTTTTCAAGTTCACCCAAATATTTATAAGCAATTCCTAAGTATAAGGAAACCCAACCAATATTAATGTTTTGTGGCAAACAGTTTTGCTGATAGATTAGTAGACTCTCCTCTAAACATTCTATAGCTTTCTTATAATTTGCAAGCTCAATATATATAGCCCCTAAGTTAGTTAGTAGCCAACCTAGATTAATATTTTTTTCGGAAATATTTTTTTTGTGAATATCTATACTATTTTCAAGATAAATTCTGGCCTTTTCATAGTCTCCAATATCTCTATAGACAGACCCTAAATATGAAAGAACCCAGCCAATATTAACATTATTTTTTGAAGAATTTGATTTATAAATTGTAAGGCTTTTATTTAGACAATCTTCTGCTTTATTGTAATGCCCCAGTTCTCTGTAAAGATTACCTAACCTTGCTAGACTTAATGCATAGCCTAGTAAATTATCCGGTTGTTTACTACATATGGAGGCACTTTTTTCTAAAAATTCTTTAGCTTTTTCATAGTGCCCAAGTTCACGGTAAATAGTCCCTAGATAAGTTAATACGCGAGCTAGTCCAACACTTTCATTAGGATGTTCTTGATAAATAGCAAGACTTTCTTCAAATACCTCCTTAGCACTTTCTGGGCTACATAAATCTTTATATACATTACCTAAATGGGAAAGAATGCGAGCTATATCAAGATGGCGATCAGAAAATTTGCTTTTGTATATATCTAAGCTTTGTTCTAAAAGATCCTTTGCTCTGGAAAAATCTCCAAAATCTCTATAAATAGTACCTAAATACATAAAGCTTTTAGCTTTTATTTCAAAACTTATTGTGTTACCTAGCAGTTTAATACTTTTTATGAAAGCTTGCTCTGCTTTGGTTTGTTCTCCTAAATGATAATATATGCATCCTAGTTCAAATTTTAACATCCCTTTAATATGAGAGGAAATTAAAGGGTAAGATAAAAATGCTACCGAGTGCGTTTCTAAAATTCTCATTTTTGGTAAATTTTCTTTGTCTATACTTTCACTTAAATAGTTTTCTAATAACGTAGCGCTTATATTTAATAAGTTTTTTTGTTCATCTAAACTTAATTGCTGATTTAGGTATGCTCTGCAAATATTTTGGGTAGTACGATGAAGAGAAAAAGCCTTTGATCCGTTTACAAGAGTTTCTTCCGTGATCAAAGAATACTTTTTTAGTTCTTCTAAAAATTTATCCGTAGTATCTGGAGAATGGTACTTATCTAAAAATTCTTTAAAAATGTGCTGAGAATCAAGAAGGCAAATTAAAAATAGAAGTTCTTTAAATTGAGGATTAATTTCCATCAGTTTTTGAATCGATAGTGTTAAAATACCATGGCGAGTTTTACTGTAATCACTCATCACTTCTTTTAATAATTTTTGTTGTGCCACATCAAACTCTTGGCTGTGCTGATTAATCTTTTGCACATACTGCTGAAAACTCATGTGCGTATCTTTTAGATAATAAGCGGCAACTGAAATATCCAGAGGGAACAATGGAATATTTTTTAAAAATTTTCTTACTTCGTTTTCTTGGATAGATGGTAATTTATGAGGTTCTGCATTGTACAAGATCTTACAAAAAAGGATAACAGCTTCTTCTTCGCTTAACTCTCCTAATTCAATTACATTTTTGAAATTCACATAACTATTATTGGCAATATTTGCATCACGTGTAGTCATAATCACTTTGCCATTTCCCCATAACGCTTCATAGTCGGGAAAGTAAGACTTAAGATCTAAAGTTTCCACATTGTCATAAATCAATAACCAATTAGGACTGGATTTTAATAAATTCCTTACATAGTTTAATATTTCTTTTTCACGTTGATCTATATCTTTAATGCTCTGGATAAACTCTAATTCCTGCTTCTGCTCTTTGGTTTTGGTTAGAGCTAATGCTAAGTCTTTAAATGAACTTATTAGGCTTTCTTTTGTCTCTGCATTAATCTCCCAACTAATTGAATAATCATGAGAACGAGCATAATAACGAGCTAAGGTAGTTTTGCCAACGCCACCCATACCGACAATGCCTATTAAAGTAACTGTTTGAATTCTCTCATGTGCAGATCCATTATCTGTGAATTTATCTTCAATTTGCTTGATTAATGCAGGACGTTTAAGAAAAGTGTTTTCTATAGGAACAGCCAAAGAAGAATGAATAGATTGTAATAATTTGTACTTTCTTAAAAAACAGGCAATTTTATCTATAGGAACTTGGTAAACAATAAAAGTTGTTAGGCAGAAAAAACTGCCAATTAATAAATGAATTCTATTACGTTTGTTAAAAATTATATATAAACTATTGTTTTAAAAAACAACTTTACTTTACTATTTTTACACTTACAGTGAAACGAGAAAAGTAGTTTTTATTTTACCCATATAGCCTACGATGACTAGTGTTAAAAGACAGGCAAAATCCTCCACAATCATTAAATGTGTCTTTGGATAAATCTAAGTTTTCATAGCTATTTGCCTCTAATTTTCTTAATTTATTTACAGTTGACCTACTTTTTATAAGAGTCAGATTTAGGTGCTTTGCTATTTTGAGGAAAATGGCTTGTCTTATTATATTTTCCATTGTCTGCGCAATCTTCAATCGGGTAATGCTAAATGCGGAAAAAATAATCCAAATATATCGCTTTTTTAATGATATACTTCACAAAATTTTGTGAAAAACTACGTAAAGATTGTAAGTGGAATTATCTTGACTCAACGGGAGATTGCACATGTTTACTAGAAAACAAAGGCGATACATACCGGACCGTTAAAATCTATGCACGAGTGATTTATGATTAATTATTGGTTATGTTGATTTTATGACAATTGACTCTGTTCACATAAATAACACTAGTTACTCTAATGCTTAGTGTATTCAAAGTTATCAAAAAAGTGTCATCAAATTTTTCTCTTAGTTTTATTACTACAAAATTTAAAAATAACTCCCACGATATTTTTGAAAAAAATAAAGATTTAACATTACCGTCAAATCTGCATACAACGGGCAGCAAGCCATCTAAAACAAAGAGTATTATCGTATTTACTATTTTATTAACTCTAATAATTTTAAGTTTTAAGAAAGATTTATTAATTTATTCAGAAGTATCGTTACCCCATAAAAATGCCTTACTGAATCGCACACACTTGTTGAAACAAATTGAAGATAATTTTAAAAAGCAAGAGCCAGGAATTCAAAGTGTTATATTAGTTGGACCAGGAGGTTCTGGAAAAACCACAGTAGCTCGTTTGTATGGACGTTCGCAGAATATACCTATCGTCTATGAAATAAACGCTGAAACAAAGTCAACCATTATAACCTCATTTCAAAATTTAGCTGATAACTTGGTTAAAAGTGAGACAAGTAAAGAAAAAGCAGAATTTAATTCCATCCAGCAAATTAAAAACGAAGAAGAAAAAGAAATACGAATTGTATCCTTTGTAAAAGGTTTGTTAAAGAAACGGTCCAACTGGTTTTTGGTATATGATAACACTGAATCAGCTTCTGATCTTATTAATTATTTCCCAACAAATACTGAAACATGGGGGCATGGAAAGATTATTATCACAAAGCGGCATGACGATAATATAGATTTTTTTCCAATAAAACACGACCATATTATTCAAATAGGTGAATTATCAGAAAATGAAGCTTTTTCTCTTTTTGTCAAAATATTCTTTGAAAATACTCCGAATAAAATTGACAAAAAGCAACAAACAATAATAAAAGATTTTTTGAAAAATATTCCACTTTTTCCCCTAGACGTTTCGGTTGCAGCTTATTATTTAAAGACAACACGTATTCCTTACGAAAAATATCTTCAATACTTGAAAGAAAATGATCAACATTTTATATCTACACAACAAGATATATTAAAAGGATCTGGGAATTACTCAAAAACCCGTTATGGCATTGTCACCTTATCTTTAATGCAGCTAATTAATACCCACAAAGATTTCAAAGATCTCTTGGTCTTACTTAGTTTGTTGGACTCCCAAAATATTCCTATAGATTTGCTATATACCTACAAAGATAAGAGTACTGTTGATTATTTTGTTCAGTGTTTAAAGAAACACTCTTTAATTTTAGTTACAGATAATTTTTTCGATCTTGCTATCTCCAGCCCTACCTTATCGATTCATCGCAACATACAAGAAATTACCCGTACTTATCTTCATGCTGTTTTGAACCTAAAAAAAGATAGCCAATCGTTTTTCTCTGCAGCTACTACTTTAGGAAAATATGTTGATGAAATGATCTATAAAGATAATGGTCAGCAAGTGTTGCTTTTAATAAAACACTGTGAAAGATTTCTGAACCATCATAAGCTGCTTACGGTTGCAAGCATCGGAATAATTAAAGGGGCTTTAGGATCTGCCCATAGCTGGGCGGAGGATTACGGGAAAGCAGCGCCTCTACTTACTGAAAGTTTTGAGATTTTAAATAAACATTGCCCTGAAAATTACGGTAACATCGCGCACGTGCTTATCTGTTTAGGAAGTACTCATGCAGCGATTGGCGATCATGAGAAACCAGAATCGTTTATAGAACAGGCTCTGCTAATTTATCAAAAACACTTTCCTAACAACCATTCCATGATTGCCTATACTTTAGTAAAGCTAGGACGTGTTTATAAGATGATGGGGTGTTATGAAGAAGCTAAAGATTCTCTTGAGCAAGCACTTTTCATACACCAAAAGTATTTTCCTGAAAACCAGGTAGATATTATTATATCTTTATATCATTTAGGGGATGCTTATAGGCAATTAAGCGACTATACGAAAGCCAGAAGCTTACTAGAACAAGCCTCAAGGATTTGTAGACAAAAAATACCTGATAATGACTCAAAACTTATGTCTGTTTTATTTGGATTAGGAATTCTTTACAGGAATATGGGACATTATGACAAAGCGCTTGATACTCTCGAAAAAGTATTAAAAATTTGTCATAAATATCACTTAGAATCTAATGCGTATGGTACGCGGGTTGTTACCCAGTTGGGCCTTGTTTACAGGGAAATAGGAGATTACGAAAGGGCACGTGAACTTCTTGAGCAAGCATGTTTGACTTACAAGAATTTACTGCTTGAAAATTCTCCAGACAATGCCCGGCTTTTAGGACATTTGGGTAGGGTTTATAACAAACTAGGATATTATGAAAAAGCCAAAGAATGTTTTGAAACAGCGCTCATCATCTATCAGAAATTTTCTAGAGTCTATGACGTTGATATTGCAAGGCTTTTAGAACATTTAGGAGATTTTTATCTAGAAAGAAAAGATTATAAAAAAGCTGAAGAGTTTCTTACACAAAGCCTAAACACTTATCAAAGATACCTGCCTCAAAATCATGTCTATATTGGTTCAGCTTTGCTTCGTTTAGGAAGGCTTTTCAAAAACTTAAAAAATTATGAAAAAGCTAATAAGTATTCTGACCAAAGCCTACTTATTTTTGAAAAATGTTATGGCAAAAATCACGTTCAAACAGGAAAAGCTTTAAAAAATCTGGGAGAAATTGCTCTTTTAAACAACCAACTGATAGAGGCTGAGGCTTTCTTTTGCAAAGCTTTGGAAATTTTTCAAAAAAACAAACACCCAGAAATTTATTTAATTTTAGAAGATTGTGCGGAACTGTACTTAAAAAAATCAGAGCAAAGCAATAATACTAAAAAATCTCAAGAGCTAAAAAAGAAAAGTGTTTCTCAACTCAGACAAGCTATCGAAACTCTAAATACCTATTTTCCAAAAGAGTCAAAGAGCTTGATCAGAATTAAAACTAAACTTTCCCAGATCAGTTTTAAAGAAGATTAACCATCTGTATTTGTGAAAAATATTATTTTTTTCACCTTGGTCATCTGCCATCCACTGCTCTATCGTGTTTCTTACGTAATCCTCCGCCCCCCCACAATGGAGATGTGATGTTTATGGAGGTTGTTGTGGATTTGGACGTATAGCATCTGCTGCAAGAACATGGTAGAGGTCCTGGTATTTATCAAAAAACTGGAGAATAGATGGTTTGTTAAAGTTTATGAAAAATTTTTATAAATTTCCCATAAGTTTACCGTGTATATTGAGACGTATTTAATACGTTTATGACGCCAGAAGGCTAAATACCACTAAACGAGGCAAGTTTTTTGTAAAAAGCATGCGGTAAAGAAAATGAATATTAGGATAGGGGATAATATATGTTAAGCTCAATCCGTGAACAAAAAGAAGCGGTTGGACTTTTACAGATAGGTACTTTTTTAGAGTATTTTGATCTGATGCTTTATGTGCATATGGCTGTTTTGTTAAATGAGTTATTTTCCCACAAGACTGATCCTCATACATCCGCCCTATTATCAGCTTTTGCGTTCTGCTCTACTTATGCCCTAAGGCCATTTAGTGCTCTTTTTTTTGACTGGATTGGTGACACCATAGGCAGAAAATCTACTGTTATTATTACAATAATGATGATGGCTCTTTCTTGTCTTATTATGGAAAGCCTTCCAACATACTCTCAGATAGGTATAACTGCAGCTTGGATAGTGACTTTATGTAGAGTCATGCAGGGAATATCATCTATGGGAGAAGTCGTGGGTGCGCAGATTTATCTGACTGAAATTATAAAGCCACCAACTCAATATCGTGTAATCGCCATAATACCTATTTCCCCCTCTTTAGTATGCTTATGGCTATAGCAACTCTTGTTACGACGTCAGGATTTGAATGGCGTAATGCTTTTTGGATTGGAGCAAGTATTGCAGTTATTGGTTCTTTAGCAATAGCAAGACTTAGAGAAACCCCTGGTTATTATGGGCTTTGGATAATAATGCTTCCAATAGCTATAGGGTTTGCCTTTGGAGTTAATCACTTTGAAAAACTTGAACAGCAAAGCGATGACCGTACTAAAGGACTGGAGAGTATTGTAGCTTTAAACTCTAGTATTAAATTGCCTACAATGCTGTGCAAGAGACTATATACACAACGAGAAGCATCATGGCGGGAATAGATCTATATATTTTTGGGTTTGCCTTAATCTTGACTTTAAGCATCGTCTTAAAAAAAGTATTAAATAAGCTTGGGTTCCCTAGTTTAGCCATCTTTTTAGGATTAGGTATGTTTGCTGGATCCGAAGGCATAGGAGGTATTTACTTTGACGATTTTCAGTTAGCATATTCCATCGGCACCGTATCTCTTATATTTATTCTCTATTCTAGCGGTCTTCATACGGATTGGGTAAAGACTCGCCCTATTCTATGGGAAGGACTTGCCCTTTCTACTCTAGGGGTTATAGTAGCTACCACCCTTGTTGGCCTAATAATTCATTTTACCCTAGATCTATCTATTCTCGAAGGATTACTGTTAGGAGCTATCCTTGCTTCAACGGATGTTTCTGCTATCTCTCTTGTGCTGAAATCCCAGAATATTTCTATCAGTCCCAAAACAGCAGCTTTGCTGAAGTTTGAATCAGGCAGTAATGACCCAGTCGCAGTCTTTATTACCCTTACCTTAATTCATCTTCTTGTTAATCCAACTGTAAACCTTGGCAATTCTTTGCTTTTTCTCATTAAGGAGGTATGTTTTGGAGTCTTAGCAGGGGTAATTTTAGGCAAATTAATCCCATTGATTATTAGCAAATTAAACCTAAAAGGAGAAGGTCTTGCCGAAACATTCAGTATTGGAGGCGCACTCTTAGCATATGCATGTGCTGTTGGTTGTCAAGGAAGTGGTTTTTTAGCGTCATATATAGCAGGTTTAGTTGTTGCTAAGCACGATTTTTCTGCTCGACGATCTATTCAAAGTTTTCATGAAAGCATTACATGGCTTATTGAAATTACGATGTTTTTCACCTTAGGGCTTTTGGTGTTTCCTTCTAAGCTTATTCCCATCATAAGCTCAGGATTATGGATTGCTATCCTATCTATTTTATTAGCAAGACCAACTAGCGTATTTATGTGTATGGCTTTTAGTAAGACTAAGACCAATGAAAAATTATTCATTTCATGGCTAGGCCTTAAAGGAGGGGTAACAATTATTCTCGCTATATTTCCTTTAGTGTATAATGTACCAAAGGCTGATCTCCTTTTTAATGTTATTTTTTTCGCGGTGATTATTTCGGTTCTTCTTCAGCAACCTTTGGTGAATATAGTAGGCAGAGCTTTAAGTTTGGCAAGCATGTCATATCCCAAGAAGCATAGTGCACCCGACTAATCTCCACATTCCACGGCAATAACCTATGTAAGTTTTCAACAGATGCGACAGAACTGCAATAAAACCAACTCATGAAAGTGTTTCAAGCTATCTATCTTAGTGTAAATTAGAAACCAACAAACATCGATATTTGGTGATTATTGAGACAATAAATCTAGATAGCGTTAATTTATTTTTTGTTTTCTCCTAGGAAAATTTTCAATAAGCGTTTACTCATGGCCTGGATGGTTCCATTTAGATGGTGGCATATTGGGCTTTTTATCAAGTTTAAGTCGCAATCAAAAAGAAGCGATTGGATTGCTCCAGATCGGTACGTTCTTAGAATACTTCGATTTTATGCTATATATACATATGGCTGTGCTGCTCAACGAGTTATTTTTTCCAAAGACTGATCCCCATACTGCCGCATTATTAACTGCACTTGCATTTTGCTCTTCATACGTGCTAAGGCCATTTGGAGCATTATTGTTTGGATATATTGGCGACCACATTGGACGAAAACCCACTGTTATCATTACCACAATGATGATGGCCCTTTCTTGTATTGTAATGGCAAGTTTACCTACTTATGCTCAAATTGGTATTACTGCTGCCTGGATAGTAAGCTTTTGCCGTATTTTTCAAGGACTTTCATCAATGGGAGAAAGGATAGCAGCAGAAGTTTACATTGTGGAGATCACAAAACCTCCAGCGCAATATCCTGCCGTGGCTATGTGCTCAGTTTCTGCGACTTTGGGAACGGTTCTTGCTCTTGCTATTGCCTCTTTAGTAACAATGAAAGGCTTGGATTGGCGCATGGCTTTTTGGTTTGGGGCTACAATTGCTTTAGTTGGCTCTGTTGCGAGAACGCGCTTACGAGAAACTCAGGATTTTATTAAGGCAAAAAAATATAGAAAAACCAATTCAAGCATTAATGAAAGAGTTAGCAAAAAAACATCATTGTGTAGTTTTCTGATAAACTTAACGTGGCCATTGTTTTTTTTCTTCGTCTATGTATACTGCGCTAACATTTTAAAAAATCAGTTTGGATTTACTTCTACACAAATTATTCGAAATAATTTTTACGTTTCTCTTGCTCAGCTTTTAAGCTTTCTATTATGGATGTATTTGAGTAACAAAATTCATCCTTTACGGATTTTGAAATGGAAGTTATTTCCTGTATTTGTTCTTGTTGCTCTAATCCCATCTTTTTTAATTAATAATGAATCTGCATTTAATTTATTTTTGCTACAAATTATCGTCATATTTTTAACCCCCGACTCTATGCCGGCGGAATCAATTTTGATTAAACATTTTCCCATATTTAAGAGAGTGACCTATGCAACTTTTATCTATGCTTTATCACGAGCATTGATGTACATCGTTACCTCTTTTGGTCTTATTTACATTACAGAAGCATTTGGCCCAAATGGATTGTTTATTATTTTTATTCCTACTTGTGTTGGGTATTTATATGGGATTCTTCACTTTGAAAAACTAGAAAACAAAAACCAAAAGCAACATCAAGTCCATACCCAATTATTAACTAAACCCAATGAATTTAAGCTGACAGGATGAAGTCATTAAACACAATATATATGAAGTAGAAGTAGAAGGAGGACAATGAATTGAGTTTTTTAACTAACTTAAAACGGGAACAAAAAGAAGCCATAGGTCTACTTCAAATTGGTACCTTTTTAGAATACTTTGACCTTATGCTATATGTGCACATGGCAGTCCTGCTTAACGAATTGTTTTTTCCTAAAGCTGACCCCCACACAGCCGCCCTTCTCTCGGCTTTTGCTTTTTCCAGTACTTATATACTTAGGCCATTTGGGGCATTAATTTTTGGCTACATTGGCGATACCATAGGAAGAAAGCCAACGATTGTGATTACGACCATGATGATGGCTTTTTCTTGTATTGTAATGGCAAGTTTACCAACTTATGCCCAAATTGGCGTAACAGCATCTTGGGTGATCACGATTTGTCGCGTTATTCAAGGATTATCTACAATGGGAGAAATTGTTGGGGCTGAAATTTATCTTACTGAAATAACTAAACCTCCTATCAGATATCCTATTGTTGCCTCAACATCAATTTTTGTTTCTTTTGGCTCTTTCTTTGCTTTATTTATTGCAACCTTGGCAACCTCTTGTGTTTTTAATTGGCGCATTGCTTTTTGGATGGGGGCTTGTGTTGCTGTACTTGGTACTTTTGCTCGCACACGTCTTCGAGAAACCCAAGACTTTATTTGTGCAAAAAAACGTAAAATACACACTAAAGAAAATGTTAGCAGTAATGAACTAGAAAATCAGCAATACCTAAATAAAACCTGTCATTTGTGGAAGGAAAAGGTGAGAAAAAGGACCATAATGGCGTTATTTTTACTCCAATGTGGATGGCCTGTCAGCTTTGCTTTTGTGTACATTTATTGCAGTAATATCTTAAAAAATGTGTTTTTCTTAACTCCTGAACAGATCATTAAACACAACATGATGGTTGGGTGTCAATTACAATTTAAAAGTGCACCAAATTTCAGAGTAAAAGTGCACCACTTTGACAATTCAAGTCGCAAGAATCTTCACAATAATAGCAACATTAAGCTAATAAATTACTAGAATA
>JAPLON010000127.1 GCA_026400695.1 Pseudomonadota bacterium | reverse complement strand
TTCCAGTAATCGCTGTAAACACAATGTATGCACTTATTTTTAGGCTTATTGTGTCATTGTATATTTTCATTAAAAAAACTGCAGCTACAACAAAAGCAGCAGGGTGAAAAAAAGCATTTATAAAACGAACGCTTAATAACGCGGCATTATTGTTAATTATATAGTTTTCCTGCGATCCTAAAACATACAATAAAAGGCAAGGTAATACTGTTCCAAGTACTATAACCTTGCAAAGGCATAATATTCCTTTATTTTCCCCATACTTGCCTAGGATGTATGCTCCGCTTATGAAACCTAAAAAGAGAGCTAACATCCAGTAAAGGGCAATATCATCAATTGCATTTCTACAAAGCTTTATACCAGGAGAAACCTCAAGGTAAGGAACGATGAACGAAAATCTTATGTTGCTAAAAAATCTAAGGGTTGTTAGTAACAAAATTGTGTAAAACAACTTATTACGATTGTCAGAAAAAAATCTTGTCAAGCAGTGCTGGATTACCAAATTTACCAGCACATTTAACACTTTTTTAAGGGTGAATTCAAGGGGGCTTTTTTTACGTATTATGATATGTATTTGAAAAACGCTACTGTAGGGGAAGAGTTAAAGGTGGTGGCAATGTTTATCATCAATTTTTTAGTGAAACTTCACGGGGCAAGCCCCATGGTTTTACGATAGATTTATAAAAGATTAATAGGGACAAAACACTGAGATAAAATTTCTAATGCTGTGTTATTTTTAATGAGCTGCCCCTAAACACCCATATAGCTTGGGTGTTCTTATTTTGATTTTCTTGGTTATGCCGTTAAATGCATAATTGCGTAAATTTGGTCATTGGAATTACTGTTAGCCGGACGAATGATCGTTGGCGTATCAACAGATGTAATATCCAAGAACATTTCTTCATCTTTAATAAGTCCTGCTACATCGAGCAAGTAATTTACGTTAAAACAAATTTGCATAGGATCATTACAAGTTGAGGTAACATCAATTTCTTCTTGGGCGGCGCCTAATTGTTGGCTAACAGCTGAAAGCTTAGCTTGTTGACCTTCTAGGTTAATTCGTAAAATTTTATCATGTCCTGTGATTACAGTACTAACACGATCAGCTGCATCAGCAAGAGAGCGAGTGTTTACTTTAACACTTCTTTCAACTGAAGCTTCTATGGCGTGTTGATATTCTGGGAATAGACCATCAACTAATCTGGTGCTAAAGCTAATTGTGTTTTTATTACTTTGTAGGCTGAGCTCAAAGCGGCGATCTGAAAGGCCAATTTTTACAGTTTCTAGGCTTTCATCAAGTAGTTTTCTTATCTCTAAAATTGCTTTGCGGCCAACAATAGTGTAGGGCATGTCGGTTAAGCCATCTGGTGCGTTGATGCTGACACATGCTAAACGGTGCAGGTCACTGGCGACAGCACGCATTTTTAAGCCGTTTTCTTCGAATAAATGAAAGTAGATACCGTTTAGATGGTGGCGTACTTCATCATCTGACATGGCAAATTTTGTATGGTCAATCATGTAACCTAAATCTTTTGTGCCAATATTGAAGTGGTGGGAAAGAGGAGAGCTTGTGATTTCCGGGAAATCATCAGGACTTAGTCCAGGCAAATTGAAATCTGAACGTCCAGCTTTGATATTTAGCTGCTGAGTTTCCTGATTTATTTGTAAATTAATCGGCAGGTCAGGTAGCTTTTTGATGATGTCATAAAGCAGATGGGCCGGCACACAAATGCGACCAGCAATACGTACTTGGGCTTGGATAGTTTCTACCAATGACAAATCAAGGTCTGTTGAGGTAAGTGTTAGTCCAGCTTGAGTTGCGCTTAATAAGACATGACTTAAAACAGGTACCGTGGTGCGTTTTTCTACAATGCTTTGCCCGTGTGCCAAAGCTTTTAAAAATGAACTTTTTTGAACAGTGAGTTCCATAAATTACTCCAAAATAAGGTTAGGTTTGTAGGCTGCGCTTTAAAATTTCTACATCGTTGGCAAAGTCAAAGTCATCAGCTGATAATTCTTGGACTTTTTTAACGGCGTGTAAAACTGTGGTATGGTCGCGTCCGCCAAATTTACGACCAATTTCTGGCAAAGATTTACTAGTCAATTGCTTGGCTAAATACATTGCAACTTGGCGTGGCCTGGCGATGTTTTGCATTCTTCTATTGGTAACCATATCTGACATTTTAATGTTGAAGTATTCTGCAACTTTTCGTTGAATCTCTTCAATGGTTAAGCGCTGATCATTTGAACGTAATAGATCACGTAAAACTTCTTGGGTGGTGTCTAGTGATATGGCGCGTCCAATTAGGCTAGAATGGGCTAGAATACGGTTTAACGCACCTTCTAATTCACGAATGTTGGAAGTGATTTTAAATGCCAAAAATTCTAAAACTTCTTTTGGTACCTTGACATCTAAAGCGTGTGCTTTTGCTTGTAAAATTCCTAGACGCAATTCATAGGTTGTTGGATGGATATCTGCAACTAATCCCCAACCGAGGCGTGACTTTAAGCGCTCTTCCATGTTTTCAAGATCAGATGGTGACTTATCGGCAGAGACGATAACTTGGTGATTTTTATCAACTAATGCATTAAAGGTGTGAAAAAATTCTTCTTGGGTGGTTTCTTTTCCGCTAATAAACTGTACGTCATCAATCATTAATACATCAACGGCACGAAATTGGTCTTTAAAAGAAACCATATCTTTAAAGCGTAAAGCCCTTACAAATTGGTACATGAATTTCTCAGCTGACAAATAAATGACTTTACGACTTGGATGGCATTGACGGATTTTCCAGGCGATAGCATGCATTAGGTGGGTTTTACCCAATCCTACTCCACCATATAAAAACAAAGGGTTAAATTGTGGGGTGGATGATTCTGCAACACGTAGCGCTGCAGCGTAAGCTAGTTCATTTGGCTTTCCTACAACAAAATTTTCAAAGGTAAAGCGGTTATCAAGTGGCCCACCGGTGTAACACCCAGGATCGTCAGATTCAAAAGATTCGAATACCTCAATTTTTGCAACAGTGGAATTTTGAATGTTGGCGTTAGCGTTGGCAACTGTAACCTTTGGTTCGCAAACTACAATTTTAACGCCTTGAATTACCATGTTAACTTGGCGCCAAGCCTTAACTAACGCTGCAAGATAGTGATTTTCTACCCAGTCTTTGGCAAATGCATTAGCGGATCCAAGGACCAAAAACATTTCCTCTATGCCAAGCAGTTCCAAAGGTTCTATCCAGCTTTTTGCGTGTCCTGCACCAATGTCATTGGCAATTATTTCACGTACAATAACCCACTGGTCTTGCAACATAGTTGTTGGTGCTAAGCGTTCTGCTGCTAAGTTGGCAGTGAAGTCAGAGCTTTGGCCAACAGAATCCCTACTGACCAACAAAGGATGGGTCATAACGTCTGTACCTATAAATGAAAATGATCACCGTAGTGACTAAAGTAAATTACTCAACTTCAAAAAACAACCCCCCTGTGGATAAATATTTTTACATGGGAAGTTATTTGGTTATTAGGGCTTTGTTTGCCTCATTTTGAAAACATATTCATTGCATCCTATGCCTCCTGCGCAGGTTTTGAGTAACTGCAAATCAAATCCTTTTGTCTTAAAAAAATCAAAAACTTCTTCAGGTTTAGCAACCTCAAAAGGGTATCCACCAACCCAATCAACCACATCGTGACTAGCTGACATGCCACGATTGTTTTTTCCGTATTCTGTAATGAATTTTAGTGGATTTCCATGTCTTACTAATCCCCAGCCAATACGATATTTCCATAGCCACAATCCGCAAAAAAACGAAATAAAGGGCCTTAAAATTTTGCTTTTAGTGTAAGACTTTTTAATAATGGTCCAGATTTTTGATGGTATTCCCTGATCATTATAAATTGATACAAACAGTGACCCACCATCATTTACCATGTCGGCAACGTTTTCGAATGCTTGGTACATGTGGCCTGTGTGGTGTAGAACTCCCCAAGAATAAAGAATATCAACCTTGCCAAATTTTTTTAAAAAATCTTTATTAAGCACTGAACCCTGTTCAACGTTCCAACGTGGGTCATTTTTTGCATATTTTTCTTGTAAATATTTTGTGCAATTTACAGAGTCTTGATCGTAATCAAAAGAAAAAACTTTGGCACCTAAGCGGTAAGCTGCAAGGCTAAAAAGGCCGCTACCAGAACCAATATCTAGAAATGTTTTTCCATTTAAATTTTCGCAACTGAGTTTTTCCTTAAGGCTTTTTTCAGCTTCTAAAATACGGTCATCGTTTAGGTGTTCTAAAAACCGTGACCAATTTTTGCCGAACTGGAAGCGTTCTTTTGGGTCTAATGTGGTCGTCATATTTATAACATCATATTTCTGGTTGCAGTTGGTAATTTTAAGGTTAATCCGTCAAGTTCTTCGGTAATGATAATTTGGCAGCCTAAGCGTGAAGTTTGCGTTAGACCAAATGCTAAGTCTAGCATGTCTTCTTCATCTTCGGTGGCAGTTGGTAATACTTCAAACCATGTTTCATCAACTACGACATGACAAGTGGAGCAGGCTAACGAGCCTTCACATGCACCCTCTAAATCAATACTATTCTGGTGAGCAATTTCTAAAACAGAAAGGCCAAGTGGCGCATCTACCGTTATTTTTTCACCGTCAGGTTTAATAAAATGAATGGATGGCATAAAACTCCTAAGAAATGGTTTGGTGTTGTAGCTTTTGCCTAATGGCATTAGCAATTCTTTTTTCGGCAAATGGCTGTGCTATGGATGCTAGCTGGTCACAAGCCTTTTGGATGGATTCTCGTTCTTGGGTTGCAAGCGCACGATCAACATCTTGAATACAATCTTTTAAATCATTTACATATGTTTCGTCAAGCAGGTGAGAATCTACACTTAGTGCATTTTTGAGTTGATCAATTAACTGCTCTGCTTTTTGAATTGCTGATATTAGCATGCGTTGATTGATGTCATCATGTCCGTGTTCATAAGCTTGCTTTAACATTAAAGTGTAGTCTTCGGCAGTTAGCCCGTAGGAAGGTTTTACTTTTACTTCCTGATTAACTCCTGTTGCTTGTTCATGAGCATTTACGGTTAATAAGCCATCAGCATCTACCAAAAATGTTACGCGGATGCGTGCAGCTCCAGCTAGCATTGGTGGTATACCGCTCAAATTAAACTTAGCAAGGGATCTGCAGTCTTTGACAAATTCACGTTCTCCTTGAACTACATGAATACTCATGGAAGTTTGGCAATTTTCATAAGTTGTGAAGTCTTGTGCCATATGAATTGGAATAGGGCTATTTCTTGGAATAATTACTTCAACTATTCCGCCCATAGTTTCAATGCCAAGGGAAATGGGAATTACATCTAAAAGTAGGGTGTTGGTGCCATAGGTTAGTTGATGTGCTTGTAAAGCTGCACCATAGGCGACTACACAATCAGGGTTAAGGTTAGTTAAAGGATCTTGATTGAAAAAATCTTTAACAGCTTCTCTAACTGATTGTAAGCGGGTTGAACCACCTACTAAAATTACTCCATCAATTTGGTCTTTATTTATTCCTGCATCTTTAATTGCTCGGTCGCAAATTTCTAAAGTTTGTGCAATAAATGGTTGGCATAGATTACTTAAATTCTCTTCGTTTAAGCCATGGCTTAGATTTTCTTTTGCAAATCTTGCTTTTAGCAAATCATTCCAGTCAAAGTGTTGTGCTATAGCGTTATCAATGTCATCTCCGCCTAATTGGGTATGTCCGCCAGTGGCTAGTACCTGAAATACTCCTTTGCGCATGGAAAGGATTGATACATCGAAGGTGCCACCGCCTAAATCATAGACAACAAAAGTTCCTTCTTTGCCTTCATCTAAACCATAAGCAAGGGCGGCTGCAGTTGGTTCATTAATTAGTCGCAAAACTTCAAGTCCTGCTAAAGTTGCGGCATCTTTTGTGGCTTGGCGTGCTGTATCATCAAAGTAAGCTGGTACGGTAATTACTGCCTGGCAAACCTCATGGCCAAGTGCTCTTTCTGCCCGTGACTTTAAAGTTTTTAAAATATCCCGAGCGGCGGTTAGTGCAGAATGCTCGCCACTAATAATAGTGGTTGGCTGATGCATCATGCGTTTGGTTGAACGCAAATCACCAAATTCTGTATTAATGACCGATGGCATAAATAGTTGGCCTAAGTCATCTTCTAGTACTTTTGATTTACCATTTTCAAAAATTGCTGCTACCGAATTAGTTGTGCCTAAATCAATGCCAATGGCTTTGGTTAGGGTTTTTGCAGTAGGGACTTTATTTGGTTCGCTGATTTGTAAAAGCATAATTAGTTACCTAAAAGTCTTACGATAAACTTAAGCCTCGTAAAAGCTGTTTCAGCTAGTTCTTGATTATCTTTCAATAAGGCTGTTTCAATATTCAAGATGCAATCTTGGTAAAATGGGCGTATATCTTCACCATTTTGTGCCATTTCTTGTAGCTCCATCATTTCCATTAACATAACTTTATCAGTAGTTGTCGGTTCATCTAAATCTGGAACTTTCCACCCTTTAGCTTTAAGGGCTTCTTCAGCACATTTTACGGGTGATTGTAAATTTTTATATGCCTGATTAGCGTATGCCACCAAGTGTTCAGCGCTTTGTTTCATGAAAGCATCTGCTCCAAAGAATTGATCAGGATGTAGGTCTTTCATTAAAGCCTGGTAACGCTCGTTCAAAGTGGGCAGATGTACAAATAGGCTAACTGGTAAGCCAAATAAACTAAATGGATCTTTATGCATACTAGACACGAAATGACTTCCCGCAACCACAGCGGCCTTTTTCATTTGGGTTGTTAAACACGAAGCCAGATTGAAATTTGTCCGCTACAAAATCCATTTCAGTGCCAATTAAAAACATAATTGCCTTAGGGTCAATCAAAATGGTTATTTCATCAATTTTTATGCATTCATCAAGGGAATGCTGTTCGTCCGCGTATTCAATATTGTAAGCTAAACCATTGCAACCTTTTGTTTTTAAGCCAATGCGAATGCCAAGACTTGGCTTATCGCGCTGTGCTAGCAAGTGGCGGATTTGGTCTAGAGCTGCAGGTAATACTGAAATGGCCTGGTGCATAAATTACCTTATTGCTTTGACCTAAAATCCGCAATAGCTGCCTTAATGGCATCTTCTGCAAGAATTGAGCAGTGTATTTTTACAGGTGGTAATGCTAATTCTTTGGCAACTTCAGTGTTTTTAATTTCAGCTGCTTGCTCAATGTTTTTACCCTTAATCCATTCAGTCACTAGCGATGATGAAGCAATCGCTGAGCCGCATCCAAAAGTTTTGAATTTTGCATCCTTAATTGTGCCGTCATCACCAACTTCAATTTGTAACTGCATTACATCGCCGCATGCTGGGGCCCCAACTAAGCCGGTTCCAACATTTTTTTGTGATTTGTCGAGTTTACCCACGTTTTTTGGGTTTTCAAAATGCTCAATAACTTTTTCGCTGTATGCCATAAATTCTCCCTAGTGTGCTGCCCATTGTATTGATTTCATGTTAATGCCTTCTTGTGCCATATCCCAAAGAGGGCTCATTTCGCGTAATTTATTTACTGCTTTGGTAATTGAAGCAATTGCTTGGTCAATTTCAGCCTCTGTTGTAAAGCGCCCAATACCAAGACGCAGCGAAGTATGAGCCAGATCTTCTTCTACCCCAATTGCTCTTAATACATAAGATGGCTCTAGTGATGCCGAAGTACAAGCTGAACCTGAAGAAACTGCTAAATCTTTTATGCCCATCATTAAACCTTCGCCTTCAACGTAGGCAAAGCTAATATTTAGGTTACCGGGAATACGGTTTGTTTGATCGCCATTTACATAAATTTCCCTAAGATTTTCATGTAGTCCATTATAAAGCCTGTCGTACAGGGCTTTTATTTTTTTATTTTCATTAACCATTTCTGCTTTAGCAATAGCGCATGCTTCACCTAAGCCAACACATAATGGGGTTGGAACTGTGCCTGAACGTATTCCGCGTTCTTGGCCGCCACCATTTATTAGGGCATTTAAACGTATGCGTGGTTTTCTACGTACATATAAAGCGCCAATTCCTTTGGGGCCGTAGATCTTATGACCAGAAATACTTAAAAGATCAATGTTCATGGCTTCTACATCTATATCAATTTTTCCTGCGGCCTGTGCAGCGTCAGTATGAAAGTATACATTGTGTTCACGGCAAATTTTGCCAATTTCAGTAATAGGCTGAATTACACCAATTTCGTTGTTAACCATCATAATTGAAACAAGGATGGTTTTATCGGTAATGGAGCTTTTTAATAAATCTAAATCAATTAAGCCGTTAGATTTTACTGGTAGGTAGGTTACTTTAAAACCACGTTCTTCTAAATGGCGGCAGCTGTCTAACACGCATTTGTGTTCAGTTACGCAAGTGATAATGTGATTTTTTTTATCTTTATAAAACTCTGCGGCTCCCTTAATGGCAATATTATTGGATTCAGTTGCGCCACTTGTAAAAATTACTTCTTTGGGGTTTGCGTTAATTAAGTTTGCAACTTGTTCCCGCGCTATTTCTACCGCCTGTTCAGCTTCCCAGCCATATGAATGGTTACGTGAATGTGGGTTGCCAAAAATTTTAGTAAAGAATGGCAACATCTTTTCAAGCACACGTGGATCACATGGTGTGGTAGCTTGGTAGTCTAGATAAATTGTTTGTGTCATCTTAGAAAATACCTTTTTTAAAATGTTGGCTGTTGAATAAGTCAGTCCAAACTGCGATGCATTGATTAACATCAGATTCAGTAGTGTTCCAACCGGTACTGATTCTTACAGCACACTTTGCTGTTTCCTCAGGAATTCCCATAGCACGTAACACATGTGAGGTTTTAACCTTACCTGAAGAGCAAGCAGCTCCTGAGCTTATTGAAATTTTATTTAAATCAAAATGCATAAGTTGTACTTCACTGCTGACGTTTGGCATAAAAACGTTTGTTGTATTAGTAACTCGTTCGCTAGATTTACCAAAAATTATGGCTTGAGGGCAACTGTTCAAAATACCATTTTCTAGTTTTTCTTGTAACGGTTTGAGTGTAGAAAAATCAAAGCCAAAAGCGGCCCCCATGCCAACTGCACCAATAATGTTTTCTGTTCCTGCGCGAAGGCCTCGTTCTTGTCCGCCGCCCTTAATTAATGATGATAATGTAAGTGGCTTGTTAATAATAATGGCACCAATACCTTGTGGGCCGCCAAATTTGTGGGCAGAGATTGTAAAGCTAGGTAGGTCTTGCCAATTAAGTGTAATTTTTCCAACTGCTTGGGCTGCGTCTACGTGTAGGTGTGAATTATACTTTTGGCAAATTTGCAAAATTTCTGCAATCGGCTGAACTACACCAGTTTCATTATTAACTGCTAAAACGCATACTAAGGATTCATCGTTAGCTTTAAGCAGTTTTTCTAATGCCTCAAGATTTATAATTCCATCTTCATTAACAGGAACGGTGATGGCATCACTGCGAACATTTAAAACGCTATCATGCTCAACTGCTGAGTTTAAAACTATTCCCTTAAAACCCTTAAGGATAAGATTGTTGGCCTCTGTTGCTCCACTAGTAAACGTTACATTGCGTGCGGGTAAGCCAAAATATGTGGCAACTTTTTCGCGGGCGCTCTCTAAAAGTTTGCGAGTCTCCCGTCCATGGTGATGTACAGATGATGGGTTGCCAAGGCACGCAAAAGCTTCAAACATTGCTTTTTGAGCTGCTGGAATAATTGGGGTCGTGGCGTTGTAATCAAGGTAAATCATGAATTTTCACCGTTTAGAATAACCATAGGAAAACGTTTTTGCCCACTTACTACATCTTGCAAGCTTACTTGTATTAAGTAGTCATGCATTACCCGTTCTAGTTCGTGCCATAACTGATGCGAATTACAACGTTTATCGTTAGCATGGCAACCTTTTTCTGACGTGGTATCGCAGCGTGTTACTTTTACCGGGGCATCTGCTGCTACGATGATATCGTAAATGCGAATTTTATTTATGGGTTTTGCTAACTCATAGCCACCGTTTGTACCGCGCGCACTCTTTACTAGTTCAGATTTTCTAAGTTTAGCAAATAGCTGTTCTAAATATTGCAATGGCAAATTTTGGCGCTGGGCAATTAAAGATAATGGAACACAAGTTTTTTCATTTTGTGTTTCTATCTGCTGAGCTAGGTCAATCATGGCCATTACTGCGTATCTAGATTTGGTATTTAATTTCATGGCATTAATTCCAACTATGTGCTAACTTGTGGAGGCATGATTTTGATTAAGTTCATCATGAAGTTATGATAGTTGATTAAAAAAGTCAACTTTGAGTTTGGCTTTTTGTAAAATATTTTTGTTTTTATTTAGTGTTTTATTTTTTATCATGTTTGTAAAATGTAGAAAGGAATTTGAAGATGCCTGAAGTAATTTTTACGGGTCCTGCTGGACGTGTTGAGGGCAGATATACCGCTGGTCCATTAGCTTCTTCACCTGTTGCTTTGATATTGCATCCTCATCCAAAGCATGGCGGTACAATGAACAACAAAGTAGTGTATTCGTTGTTTCAATCATTCGCTGCAAAGGGTTTTTCAACCTTAAGGTTTAATTTTCGCGGAGTTGGTCGTTCAGAAGGTTCCTATGACAACGGAGAAGGTGAACTGGCAGATGCAGCTGCAGCAATGGATTGGCTACAATCAACTCACCCTCAGGTGAATAGTTTCTGGGTATCTGGATTTTCTTTTGGTGCTTGGATTGCGATGCAGCTATTGATGCGGCGTCCTGAGCTAGACGGTTTCGTTGCTCTTAGTCCACCAACAAACATGTATGATTTTAACTTTTTGGCTCCATGTCCTGTTTCTGGTCAGGTGATTCATGGGGAACAAGACGCAGTTGTGCCTTACAAATATACCGATACTTTGGTGCAAAAGTTAAATAAAAAAAAAGGCATAGCTATTGATTACCATGTTTTAAAAGGTGCGGATCATTTTTATAGTGACCATATGGATGAAATGATAGGCTTGGTTAATAACTATGTAGAGTTACGTATTACAAATGTTTTAAAAAAACGTACTGCTTAGGTTATTTTCAAATAGGCTTTATTGAAATATAGCTTTGAGTCTGTTGGGATTTTATCTACACTTTAAGAAAACTACTATTTAAAAATCTTGGCAGACTCTAGATCTAATCTTATTGAATTCGTACAGGCCTTTGATCGCTTAATGCCCTTGGATTCTGGTGGCGGGTCGAATTCCCAGCCTAACCAGCTTCCTAAGTGGATGGTAAAGATTCTTGATTATACGGAATCGGCCATTGAAGGGTTTAAAGACCATGCTGAGTTGCGCGGTTTTTATGCACGTACCTCACGTGGTACTACAACAGCCTCTAAGACTGATATGTTGTCATCTAATGCCTTGCGGCATAGTCATGTTATTTTGTACATTCCACGTCAAAATCTGCAAACCAAGCTGGAATCTCATATCTACAAGCCAAATCCCATAGATAAAATAACAATTGTAAATATTGCTGAGATGAAAGGAGTTACCTGCAAATTACAAGAGATTGAATATGCTCAGTGTTATATACAGCAGCTAGAACCTATCATGGATTGGCTTTTGGTTGAGCTAAAAATAACAAAATATAGTAATACGCTTTTTAAGTATGGCACCGATGGCCAGCTAAAGGGCAAAGATATGGCCGCTATGGATTATAGTTTGAATCCAAAAGTCGATGTTAATATTTATAGTGATAAGCCAGATGAAGATGCTGCTGATGAAGATAGTACAAATAGCGCTAACGCAGATGACGCTGCCGATAGTGATGACAGCAATGACGCTGCTAGCGATGCTGCTGCTGAGCAGGAAGATGACAATGCAGATACTGCAGACAATGCTGACAATGCAAATACTGATGCAGCTGATGACGCAAGCAATAAGGAAGATAGTGGTGAAGATGCGGATGCGGCAGCAGCAGCAGGTGGGGATTCTGCTGCAGAAGAAGATCCAGCTGTTGGGGCAGTACGAGACCTTGCTGCAGGAGATCAAGACGCAGTAGCTAATGCAGCAAGTGCCCTGGCGAGTGGCGATGTTGCAGGAGCCTTATCATCAGCACAATCTGCATTGGGATTGAGCGATGATCAGATGGCAGCGGCACAAGGCGTTGCAGGAGCATTAGCAAGTGGTGATGTCGCAGGTGCTTTATCATCAGCCGAAGATGCCGCCCTTGAAGCTGCAGGA
>JAPLON010000078.1 GCA_026400695.1 Pseudomonadota bacterium | reverse complement strand
TAGGGACCGTGGGTCTTCTAGGTTTTCAAAGTAGGTAGAAAGTGTCTCTTTCATAAGTTACATATTTTAATAAGTTTAAACAAAACTTATCTAAAATCTTAACTTATGTCCCTTACTTTATTTTCATGCGTAGGCCCTGACCATTTCTTTGCCTTATCCCTGGCTAAGTCTACCGTATAGTTTCCGTGGGTACCTATTTTAAGATAAGAATATACTTTTGTTGTTGGAGATGTGTAAAAAAATACATAGGTTTTGTAGCCAGATGCGTAAATACGGCAGCCAAATCCTTTTATCTCATCGTCCCAAACCACATAATCCTTTTCCCGCGGTAAGCTACTTTCTACAAGCTTTTTCGTTAGTTTTGGCATCAATTTCACCCCATTCAAACGTTAGGCCAAAGCTAGAACGAAATGGGTTTTTCTGTCAATATTTAGCTATAAATGGAAGGAAATGAAGAGAATTAAACATACGCAAAAAACTCTGCAATCAAGCAAAAGCTTAGATTTTTGGCATTTAGCAGCCGTTAATCTCTGGTTAGAACATCGGAATCATAATCCGGGTGTCGGGGGTTCGAGTCCCTCCTCCGCTACCAATTTTCCTGATCATTGTTAACCCATCGCCAATCGGCAACATACAAATATCTACTCTAGAATCGTTTTTAATAGTTTCATTTAAATTGCGAATTACTTTAGTTAGCTTGTCGGTATAATTAGGGTCAATCACCCTACCATTCCAAAGAACATTATCTAACAACATAACCCCAGTCTCACTTAATAGATTTAGGCATTCTTGATAATAAATAGGATAATTTTTTTTATCGGCATCTATAAAAATTAAATCAAAGGATTTTCCAGAAAAGTTTTTTAAACTTTCTAAAGCAGGAGCTAAAATTAAGTCTATACGGTCCCTAACCCCCGCCTCACTCCAATACTTTTCAGCAATTTTTGTCCACTCAACATTAACATCTAAAACTGTAACTTTAGCGCTGGGAGCTGCTAAGGCCATGCACAAAGCGCTATATCCTGTATAGGTACCAATTTCTAAAATATTTTTTGGCTGCAAAATTTTAATAAGCATAGCCATAAACTGCCCTTGTTCAGGCAAAATTTGCATATCTTTTTCCGGCATAGTAGCCGTATGCTCACGTAATTTTTGCAATACAGGCGCTTCACGCACACTTGATGCGAGCAAATATTCACGCAAATCAGGCGTTAATTGAATAGCTTTTTGATCTTTATAGATAGTCATAAAAATTTATAATTTCTTATTTTGCCCACCATAGTATTTTCAAAAAGGCTTCATGTACAGACTTAGAAACAACTGCATACTAGCCTGCCCACTCACAAACAAAAGTTGTCAATTGATCTAATCAATTGCTATATTTACCTATAATTTGTGGCACATTCTTGGAGCATTATGCATAAAGTTTTAAAATCACTCGGTTGTGATTATACATACCAAGATACACCAATTGATCTAAGAAAACCCAAACCTTCTAAGCAAATTCATGAAACCACCACAAAAATAACAGCAGCACATCCAGCGTATAACTGTAAAAATTTAGAAGAACTAAAAGATGCCATGCAAAATTTTACCGGTTGCGCCTTAAAAGAAACCGCATTAAATACGGTATTTTCAGATGGCAATCCATGTTCAGATGTTATGTTAGTTGGCGAAGCACCAGGCGCAGATGAGGATACCCAAGGATTGCCCTTTGTAGGCCAAAGCGGACAGCTGCTTAATAAAATTTTTGCAAGTGTTGGTCTTAGTCGAGATAAACTTTATATAGCCAATATTGTGCCGTGGCGACCACCTGGGAATCGCACCCCAAGCACCGATGAAATTGCCGCATGTCAGCCATTTATTGAACGACACATCGAACTCGTTAAACCAAAAATATTGGTACTTTTAGGTGGAGTTGCTGCAAAAACCTTATTGAATACAAATGGTGGCATTACCAGCTTACGAGGTAAATTTATTAACTATACCACCCACGATGGCAATACAATCCCTTGTCTTGCTACTTATCACCCAGCATATTTACTACGCTCCCCTGGACAAAAGGCTCAAGTATGGCAAGATGTTTTACGCATTAAATTGAAATTAGAAAATGCGTAAAAAGTAAAATATTTACCAACCTTGCTTCAATCTCTTTTCCAACCAGTGAATATCGTAATCACCCTTACGCATATCAGGGTCATCCACGAGGTGTTTATGCAATTCAATGGTGGTTTTAATCCCCCCTATTACATATTCATCTAAGCTGCGTTTTACCCTTTGCATTGCCTCTTCACGGGTTTTGCCATGAACAATGAGCTTGGCAACCATACTATCGTAGTGTGGTGGCACCACGTACCCATCATATAAATGGCTATCAACACGAATACCAAATCCACCAGGACTGTGGTAAGAAGTTACCTTTCCAGGAGATGGTGCAAATGTATCAGAATCTTCCGCATTAATACGACATTCAATGGCATGGCCGGTGATTTTTATGTCTTCTTGCTTAAATGACAACGGAAAGCCTGAAGCAACCATAATTTGCTCTTTAACCAAATCAATACCTGTTACCATTTCAGTAACCGGGTGTTCTACCTGAATACGGGTATTCATCTCCATAAAGAAAAATTCACCACCTTCAAAAAGGAACTCTAAAGTCCCAGCACCTCGGTAGCCCATTTTTTTAATGGCTTGATTAACAATTGCCCCTAATTTTTCGCGTTGCCCTACGCTTAATGCTGGAGAAGGCGCTTCTTCCCAGACTTTTTGGTGGCGTCGCTGAATAGAACAATCACGCTCTCCAAGATTAGCAACATTACCATAGGTGTCGCCTACAACCTGAATTTCAATATGACGAGGGCCCCTCAAATAACGTTCCATATAAACTTCGGCATTGCCAAAGTTAGCTTTCGCCTCAGTACCAGCCATACGCACAGCTTCAACCACTTCAGCATCAGATGTGGCAATCTTCATACCCTTACCACCACCACCTGAAGTAGCCTTTATCAAAACCGGATAACCAATTTTATTGGCCCACTCTACAGCGTTATCAACCGTAACTGCACCATCAGTACCTGGCACTACAGGAACCCCTAGGTCAATCATAGTTTTTTTTGCAGTAATTTTATCGCCCATCATACTGATGTGCTCGTGTGTCGGCCCTATAAAGGTTATGCCATGTTCTTCAACCATTTGCGCAAAGGTCGCATTTTCTGATAAGAAACCAAACCCAGGGTGAACCGCATCAGCCCCAGTGATTTCAGCAGCGCTAATTATTGCTGACATTTTTAGATAACTATCTTTTGAAGCAGCAGGACCAATACAAACGCTCTCATCTGCCAAACGCACATGCTTACAAGTTTCATCAGCCGTAGAATGAACAGCTACTGTCTTTATGCCTAACTCTTTGCATGCACGAAGAATACGTAGTGCAATTTCTCCACGATTTGCAATCAGAACTTTTTCAAATAATTTCATGGTTATTCAATAATCAACAATGCTGCATCAAATTCTATTGGCTCAGCATCGCGTACCAAAATTTTCGTCACAACCCCAGATCTTGGAGCTTTGATTGGATTCAGAACTTTCATTGCCTCTATAATCAATAGATTTTGCCCCACACTTACGCTATCACCAACTTTAATGAAAGTTGGTGCCCCTGGCTCTGGTGATAAGTATACAGTACCCACCATGGGCGATTTAACCATCCCTGGATGTTTAGATAAGTCAGATGGATTCGGCTGTGCCACCGAAGCATCATTTAATTGAGCTACGCTTGGAGCACCTTGGGTAGCAAATCCAGCAACCATAATCTGACGGGCAACACGAATTTTAACTCCATTTGCCTCGTATTCAATTTCTGAAAGATCTGTATCTTTTAAAATTTCTGCTAGTTCTTTTATAGAATCTTTATCTAGTTTTCCTGATGACATCATGCAATGTTTTTACAAAATCTAGGATTAGATATAAAGTGGTTTTAAAATGCCGGCAAGAACATTCTTAAAGAATGGTGTAATTAAAACGGATTATAAAGTGAACTAAGCAGGGTGTCTTATGTACGATACTAACAATATTTTCGCTAAAATTTTAAGGGATGAGATCCCTTGCAAAAAAGTTGCTGAAGGGAACTATTTCTTAAGTTTTTATGATATCAACCCAAAGGCGAACACACACGTACTAGTTATTCCAACTGGACCATACCTTAATGCCCACGACTTTGCACAAAACGCTAGCCCAGTTGAACAAATTGGATTTTGGCAAGGAGTTGATGAAACACTTGAAACTTTAAAACTTAAAGAAAACGGATACCGTTTAATTATGAATACAGGCATAAATGGCAGGCAAGAAGTTCCTCATATGCACATGCATATATTAGGTGGCAATGATATTGGCCCAATGGTAGTAAAAAAATGAAAGTTACAATTAGATATATAGATAAAACTATTTTCGACGGACAAGCAAATGAAGTGGTTTTACCAGGGCTACACGGAAAAGTAGGAATTAAACCGAATCATGCGGCAATGTCTGTTATTCTAACCGCTGGGGAAATTTGTATAAAATCAGAGGATCAGGATGATAAATTCCCAGCAATAGAAGGAATAGCTCAGGTTGGTAATAACTTAGTGAATATATTACTTACAGATTAGTTTAAGCACCTAAGTTAAACTACGGGGCAAGCCCCGTGGTTTTACGATAGATTTATAAATAATAGAAATTATTTAATATTATTTTTTTTGTTCTTGTTGTACTAGAGAAATTTCATTTTTAACAGCTGTATTAGCGCCTGCATCAGTTACAACTTGTTGTTTTACCAACGCCACTTCTGCTTTAGCAGCTGGCACATCACTACGAACAAAAGACTTTGGTTGAGGAGTAGAATAAAGCATTCCATATGAAACAAAGTTTAATGCTCTTTGCCAAGCAGGCCTTCTGTATCCACCAGAAACAAGAATAGCATCAATATTATTGGTTACAGTTTTAATACTCTCTATAAGAGAAGTAAGATCTGTGTAGATAAAAGCAAGACCTTCCGGTGGAATAGGCTGAGGATTAATACCTCTAATAACTGAAGGATTAACTGGAATTGAAGAAGCCGCTGAGATTTCTTCTAGCATTCCCTGAAACTGTTGCACCTGCGCCTTATATATGCGGCGACTGCAAGTACCTGTATTCAGAAATCCTGCTAAATCCTTATCAGCGTCAAAAGTAAGAATACTTTGACCTTTAAAAGGGCATCTAGCAGATTTGTCTGATACCAATGCTTCCGAAAGAGTTGCCGCATCTTTGTTTTCAATAGGCAACATTGCCTGAGCTTGACCTGCAAGCAATAATCCAAAACCTAAAGAAAGTAAAAATTTTGTAGACATAGATATCTCCTATTTAATGTTTAATGATATGACCAAAGGTCAATTATCATTTTGGGGCTGACACCTGACTTTTAAGAAGTTAGGATGTAAGAATGTATGTAAAGCATTGCAAGCTGTCACGTTCAGAGCAGTTAAGACTGTTAGAATATTTTGTTGCAGGAACTCCTGCC
>JAPLON010000072.1 GCA_026400695.1 Pseudomonadota bacterium | reverse complement strand
TGTTGATATGTGATGGCCATCCGCATCTGCATCCATCAACAAAATAATTTTCCCGTACCTCAACCCAGAGATATCAAACTTTTCTCCAGCCCCTTAAATAATGTTACCATCTAAAACGAAGGCAGCGTAACTCGCTGCCAACTTATTTTAATGCAATATTCTTTATATTTTATCCTGCGTTTAACAGTCCTTTTTTCATCACTCTAGTTCTAGGAGTATTTTTGGAAAGGAAAATATCTGATGGTGATACCACTTTAATTTTCTTCATTTTTGTGTGACTAAGAATTAAATTTCTCAAGTCTTTTTTTCGTCCAGCGGTTGTATCGCCAAGTGCTACTTTTAAAGAGAGAGCGGAGCAATGATTTCTCAAGTGTCTAGTAATGTTTAGATGTCCTTCATCTACTGCCATCCTCAAGGAATCACGTAGTGCTGTTTCATCCATACTGGGGATAGCAGAAATTAGATATTCTAGTCGTTTAAGTTCATCATCACTCATTTTATATGTATCTCTAAAGTGTTTAGCTAAACGTAATTCTGAATCTCCATCTTCATCATCACTTTCTTTGTCAAAGAGCATTTCTTCATAAAGCTTCCTAGGTACCGCCACACAAATTGCTCCTTCGGGAAGCTCAAACTCTGAACTTATTTTTACAACGGTTGCTCGCAGTCTTTTTGGTTCTTCTACTTCTCCAGCATCACCAGCGATAATTGCAGTACCGAAAATTAAATTTAATACACATATTTTTAAAAATTGTAATTTAGTCATGAGTTCTCCAGAAATATTAAATAGAATTATTTGTTTTAAGTATTATGCAGATTATTTAGGAAACAACTTGCAAATATAAGCTAATTTATTACACCTTGGATTACCGCCTACGCGGTAATGACACAACAGAAACACTACGTCATCTCCGCGGAGGCGGAGATCCATAATCTATTGCTAGCTATATTCAACAAGTGATTATTCAAGATTAATTTTACAGCACCTCTGAATGTCCAATTTACGCCACTCCTGTAAGCGTAAAATAGTTTTTCCTTAAAACCTACTGTTTTGTTAACGATTGTTTGAAAAAATGGTCCGTTGGCGGATAGAGAAAAGAAGGTGGTGTAAATGCTACGCATTAAAAAACCCGCCACAAGGGCGGGTTAATATTTAACAACTTAAATCAGACTAGAACTTGTAGCCAAGACCAAGTGTGAAACGGTGTTGGTTAGTGTTAACCTTAACTGGCACATTAAAGTCATCCTTAGATTTAAATTTTGGACCTGCTACGTAAGTATATTCACCGCGTACGAAAATGTTCTTAGTCATGTATGATTCCATACCAACTGAAGGAGCAAATGCTACTGATTTTTTTGTTGTTTTTTCATCAAAACTACCACGGTTTGCTGCAGGAACTAAGGCTCCACCCAAAGAACCACTTTCTTTAATTCTCCAAGCTGACCATTCAAGTCCAAGTCCTAAGAAAATCATAGACTGCTGAGTAATTGTATAACCAAGACGTATTTTTGCGCCAAGATTAAATTGGTTTTTAATAGATTGCTTAATTGCTAAGTTTACCTGACCTGCCGCGATACTTTGAGTTTCATCTGTTATTTTAACATCTGTATTGCCCAAATTACCGTACAACTCACCGCCAACATACCCGCAAGAACCAATTCCCATACCGTAGCCTAAAAATAGACCCCCAATAAATGATTGAGCAGAGTTAGATCTTTTGAATTCGGTGGCATATACTCCGTTTAATACATTAAGCTGCCCATCAGACTTTGTATCACCAACAGTTGCGTTCATACCAGCTTGTAGACCAGCATAAAAACCACTGAAAGCAGATGCACAGCTTTGTGCACTTACTGTATTTAATGCTGCAGCAGCAACTGCTGCAATCACGAATTTTTTCATTGTATTACTCCTATAATTAAAAAATAATAGTTAACCTATCGAGGCCTAATATATATATATTTATTGGCTCGTGCCACTATTACCTAAATAAAGCAAGTCATAGTTTTTATGGTGTAATAAATTTGTCGCATGTGGTTGTTCGATGGCTTGTAACACTGGATCCCGCGGTCAAGCCGCGGGACGTCGCTTCGGTTATTAGTGTAAGTTTTCTTAGAAAAGTAGTTTTTAGCGTGTCGACGTTGCGAGGTCTCCGGGCAGCGTAGCTGCAGTTATCGTAGCCGGTTACCTCACCCGACGTCCCGCGGCTTGACCGCGGGATCCAGTGAATCTTACCTTATAATCATGACTTACTTTTAATAAGAACTTCACATGACGTGCTACAGTTTAGGCAGTCTGACATCGTTGTGGCTATGCCTACCTCACCCGACGTCCCTCGGCTTGACAGCGGGATCTAGTGAATCTCACCTTATAATCATTTCATACAAATCTTTCCATTCAGGATTAAGCTTTTCAATAAGCTCAATCTTCCAGTCGCGCTTCCATTCTTTCAAGCGTTTCTCCCGTTGAGCCATATTTGCAGCGTCTTCAAATTGTTCAAAATACACAAGCTTATCGACGTCATAACGTGCTGTAAAACCTTCCTGTAGTTTTTGCTTGTGTTGCCAAGTTCGTTTTATAAGGTCATTGGTGCTACCAACATACAAAGTACCGTTACGCTTGTTAGCTAATATGTAAACATAATATGGCATATATTAACCTTGATACCGCGGTTAAACCGCGGTACGTCTATATGCCAATTTTATATCTGGAAAGTGCACTTGTGTAGATACTTATTGGCTTGACCGCGGGACGTCGAACAGTAACATCAGGCTTACACAGCCGTAAATTGTTCTGCAACGGCGCTCAATGACTTAGCTTGAATCACTTCTTCACCGCCGCCTGCTGAAAATATTTGATCGCTGTCAGAGTCGCGTAATACGTAGCCACGGCCCCAAACTGTTTCGATAATACTATCATCACCTAAAGCTTCGCCTAATTTACGGCGTAATTTGCAAATGAAAACATCAATAATTTTTAGTTCTGGTTCATCCATACCGCCGTATAGGTGGTTTAAAAACATTTCTTTGGTTAAGGTGGCACCTTTGCGAAGTGCTAGTAATTCTAATATGGCGTATTCTTTACCGGTTAAATTAACAATCACGTTATCAACGCAAGCTGTACGATTTTGTAAACTAATTACTAACCTACCAGCGCGAATTATGGAATCGCTGTGACCACGAGAACGGCGTACTATAGCATGTACACGCGCTAATAGTTCACTTTTGCTAAATGGTTTAGTTAAATAATCGTCGGCGCCAAATCCAAAGCCTTTGACTTTGTCTTCAGTATCGCTAAGGCCTGAAAGCACTAGTACTGGGGTTTTAACTTGAGCTGCGCGTAGGCGACGTAATAATTCAAAGCCATCCATATCTGGTAGCATTAAATCAAGAACGATTAAGTCGTATTCGTAAAGTTTACCAATTTCAAGGCCATCTTCACCAAGATCAGTACAATCAACTACAAAACCTTCAGACTTTAGGGTGTTAGTCAGGCTTTTCGCTGTTGCTGAGTCATCTTCTATAAGTAAAATCCGCATTTGATAACCACAATTTCTCTATCATTGTCTAATAATATCAAAAATTTTAGATTTTAACGAATAGTTTATTTTCTATTGTTGTTAACAGAAATTAACGAATTATTAACTTCTATTAATTTTTCAAGGATTCGACCAATATTTCTGACAATTGTCAATGGTATCATCCTTTAAAGCTTGGCGAATTGCTTGCATTAATTTGTTTATAAAGTAAATATTGTGAATAGAAATAAGGGTCATAGCCACAGCTTCTTGAGCTTTTAGTAAGTGGTGCAAGTATCCCTTACTAGCGAAAGAACAGGTTTCGCAAGCGCAATCTGGTTCAATTGGCAAGTTGTCTTGGGCGTAAAAGCCATTACGTAAATTGATGTGCTCGCGGGTAGGCTTTGGGTTATTGCTTGGCTTGACTAATGCGCCACCGTGGCGTGCTAAGCGGGTAGGGTGAACGCAATCAAAAGTATCAATTCCTTGGCGTACGCCGGAAAAAATATCAGATACGCCACCAATACCTAATAAGTGAACGGGGCGGTCTTTACGTACTAAATTCATTGTCATGGAAACGACATCATGCATTTGTTGTTTGTCTGCACCAAGGGATCCACCTACAGCTATACCAAAAAAATTGTGTTCGTTTACAAACTCACAACTTTCTTGGCGTAGTTCAGGGTACACGCCACCTTGGACTATTCCGTAAAGCTTTTGGGTGCCGTTATCGTGATTTTGCCATTCTTCTAGGCTGCGTAACCCCCAGCGGTGGCTCATGCGCATAGACTCTTGTGTGTAAGCTTTTTCAACATGGAATGGGGTGCATTCATCAAGCACCACAATTAGGTCTGCCCCTAAATTACGTTGGATGCGAACTGATTCTTCTGGGGTTAAAAAATAAGTGCGCCCGTCAATGTATGATTTAAATTTTGCACCTTGTTCGCTAATTTTTAAAAGGGTTTTTGGGCGATTGGTTGAACGCCTTCCTTTAACTTCATTTGCAACAGATCCGTGTCCTAGGCTAAAAATTTGAAAGCCGCCTGAATCAGTTAGCATGGGACCGTTCCACCCGGTCATTTTTTGGAGGCCCCCGAGTTTTGCGACTGTTTCGCCGCCAGGTTGTAGCATTAGGTGGTAGGTGTTGGCTAAAATTATCTGGGTTTCGGTGGCACGCATTTGTACAGGGGTAACAGACTTCATTGCGGCTTTTGTTGCACAAAATATGAAAGCCGGTGTCTGCACTGTTCCATGAGGAGTAGTCAGGGTTCCCAAGCGTCCTTGGCTAGATGCTTTATCAATTGTGAATTTAAAGGTCATGATTTTTATCCTTTAAACGATAGCTTAAATAAAGTAACGGGGTTGATAATATCGATACTAACATTCTTACACCTTGCGAAAAGCCAATAAATCCAACTAATACAGTGGTAAATGCTATGGGCGTTGGCGAAAGTATAATCCACGCTAAAATACTAAAAATGAAAGTATCAATAGTGCCTGAAATTAAGGTTGATACGTTGCCACGAAACCATAATAAATTTTTTCCATGGAGATTTTTAAAATAAGCAAAAATGCTGATATCAATATTTTGCGAGATCATAAACGAAATAATGCTTGCGACTAATATTCTTAATGATGGGGTAAACAAAGTTTGTAAACTGGTTTGTACATCACTCGTTTGTGCACCAACTTCTGGGTGGGCAATTACTACCAGCATGCTAAACATTACAGAAACTTGTAATAGGAAAGTTAAGTAAATAGTTTTTTTTGCTAATTTTTCCCCATAGTGTTCGGTTATTAAGTCGCTAGTAGTAAATAAGGTGGTAAATACAATTGTACCAAGCGCTACTGGCTCATTAAAGAAAGAAAAAACGCCGAGTTTTAGTACCTGCAGATTAGCTATAATCACTGCCACTACGCTGTAGCATACTAACCCATAGCTGCCGAAATAGCGAAAACTAATTAAAATGAAAACCATGCAAATTAAAAAGCCCAATACTAATAGTATTTCAGGGGATGTTGTGCCTAAGTATTTGATTGTTTCTGTAAGAAAGGTGTCCATTATTACTCTTAATTTTTTTGTATTTGATCGTCTTCAGCCCATTCTTGATTAAGGATCATTTGGGTTTGAATAGCGCCTAAATCCATTTCTGGTTTGTAAGGCAACTGGGTTGCTCCTAAGTAATGGTAGCCATTATATGGAATATTTGCGGTTTTGCAAAATTCAAAGATGTTTTCAACTTGGTGTAGACGATCATCAAAAAACATTACTCTTGTTGGACGTTGGTATTTATTTATGAATGCTTCTAAAACATTTGCTTTGGAATGTGTTCCAGTGAATAAGATTCCTTGAAATAGGGTGGCGGGTTCATTGTGTTCTATTATGGTTTCAATTTCATGCACAGCATATGGGCTAAAGTTTAGTTGCATTTGGTTAAGCTCGGCTGCGCGCCATTTTTCAACAGATGCTATTTTTCCAAAACTCCCAGTATTGACTTGGGTTAAAGCTAATACGGTGACGCCCCTGTTCCTTAAGTTCCGTAAAATTTCTGGCCACTGCGGTTCAACTAATATGCTTTTACGATTGAGGCGCCAGGTAGATATAATATCGGCAACATTTTTAGGGCTTTGTTTTTTAAGTTTATCAATGAATTCGTAAAACGGTGAATGGGGGCGAAACATCATTGCCTGTGTGGCAATCAAGGTATCATCAACATCAACTACAAAATAATCACCAGGCAGTAATTGGCTAACCTGGTGGTCAAGACTGCTTACAGAGACACATTTGAAAAGCTCAAATATAGGCGCACTTGTTGTTTGTATTTTCTGCGCACCTACCATAAAAAAGCAAAACGCCTATTTCTTTGCTGCAAGATTTCTTAAGATAACTTTTTTTAAAGGTAAAATTTCAGCAGTTAATTTACGATTTGGTGTTGTAATTAGATAAGGGTCTAACCCACCATGAAATTCAACAGTACGAATAGCACGAGTTGAAAGTCTAAGGCTAATTGTTCTGCCAAGAGCCTCACTTAAAAAAGACACATTCTGCAAGTTAGGCAAGTAACGACGATTTGATTTGTTATTTGCGTGGCTTACATTATGACCAAACAAAACACCTTTTCCAGTTAATGCACAACGACGAGCCATATATATCTTTCCTTAACATTTTATTGAATATATAGCACGAAAGGACTGGGGTAAGTCAAGTGTGAATTCAATGGTTGTTAAAAATATCTTTCATTTATTGAATTAAAGTGCACATGGGGTTAACGCCATATTGCTTTAGTAAAGTCGCGCAGTGGTTAATAAATTGTTAATGTTCATGATATTAATGTTGTTTAATTATTTAAAAAGTTCTTTACATTTTTTGCTTGTGTGCTAGGTTTCTGTTCTAAACTTTTATAAACACACAAAGTGGAGTAATAATGTTAGTAAGAAAGAATCTATTTAAGGTATTTACATTTGCTGTGGGGTATCTATGGGCCCAAGCATATGGTAGTGACGATAGGCATTCAGAATTAGGTTCTCTTTCGGAGGAGATTAGAAAAATAGTAGGTAAATTTTCTGATGTTAAGCAAACAACCAGAAAATTAAAAAGATTAAAACGTAAAAATCCAAACGTGGAGGAGCAAGTTTTTCAACTAACACGTGGGTTTTGCCAACTATTAGCATGGAGTAATTACGTGCCAAAAAAAGATGATGGTGTTGAAACAGATTGGGAAGACTACAATAAGTGCCTGAGTTTAATAAACGTTGTTGAATCTTTACCTATGTCTGAAGAAGATAGAGCACTTTTTTGTGCAAGTGGTGCAAAAATAAGATTAAAAAAACTAGAGTATCTAGTAAAACAAGATGGTTTTGAGGATTCTGAAAAAGAAGAAAAATTGCGCAAAATTTATGATCTTTTTATGGAATCTAGGAGTATTAGAGATAGGAAACAATGTAGGGTGGAAATTGCTGGTTTAATTCTTAGGTGGGGGTATTCTCCGACTGGTAGTTTGGAAGAAGATTACGAGATAGCAGCAAAAATGTTGCCTTACCCTAGCCCTAGAGGTGGCGTAGGGGGAGGGGGAGGAGGAGGAGCTACAGGAGAAGCAGGTGAGGGGGTGTCAGGTGGTGCTTTAGCTCACTTAGATGATAGTTTGCCTAATGGAAATTCTGCTGCGCTTAAGGAAGAAGAAAGGCAGTTACGTTTGCCGTTAGAAGCAATGAAGCGTGAAATTGATCAGAGACAGGCAGCTCCAGCAGCCATGGATGATTTGCCTGCACTGGAGGCGATTCCTTTATTTGATGCTGTGTTGGGCAATGTGCCAGCAGCAATGCCAGCTGCAGAGATTGCACCGGCTACGGGAATGCAAAAAATAGAAATGGAAGTGGTTTCAGCTTCTATGGACGATGTGGAGCAACACTCACCGGTTGCCATGGATGATTTGCCTGCACTGGAGGCGGTTCCTTTATCTTCTGTTGCAGAAGCCGAAGATTCAGATGATGATTTTTTCTCACGAAAAAAGAGGAAGAGAACGAAAAAAAAGCGCATTTCTGATTATTCAGATGATGAAGAAGTTTCAGGATCTCTAAATACTGCAATGGTTTCATCAAGTGTGGCAGAAGCGTTAGCAAGAGAATTTGTAACTCCTCTGAGTAAAAAAAAGAGTAGAATAAAACCCAAACATTTTACATTTGAAGATATGGGTGGAGCAGTAGCTGCTGCGTCAGATGACGTGGAGCCAGGAGCCAAAAGACAAAAGAAAAAAGAAAAAAAATCACCAGCTAGTAATAGGGCTGCTGGTTCTTTTGAAGCTGAAGAGGTGGATTTACCTATACCAGGAAGTCCTGCCTTTAGTGAAATGATAAGAAAACTGGGAGCTAGTGCAAGATTGTAAAAAGCTTACTAAGCCTTTATGCCACCGAGGTATAGAGGCTTTTTAACTTACCTCTCTTAACTATTTGATAAATTATGCTACGCTTTACTGGTAAGCGCAAAGTAGCTAAAAAATGTTAGAATTTTTATCGCAAGCTTTTGTTACCTTATTGGTAATTATTGACCCATTCATGATTGTGCCGGTATTTATATCTCTTACCCGTGATGATAGCTCATTGCAAAGGGCAAAAACTGCAAAAAAAGCCTGCATAATCGGGGCTATTTTATTGGTGTTTTTTGCTGCCGCAGGAGCAAAGTTATTATCTCTTTTAGGGATTTCTCAAGCAGCTTTTCGTATTGCTGGTGGCTTCTTACTATTTTTAGCAGGCATTGATATGGTTATGGCGAAACCAACAGGGTCACGTATTCCAAATGATGACGAAGAAAAAGAAGCAACGTTTAGTCACGATATTTCTGTTTTTCCATTGGCAATTCCGTTAATTGCTGGTCCTGGTGCCATGACATCAATTGTGGTTTTAATGCATGAGGCAGAACGAATTAACTACACTGCTTCAATATGTGTTGTATTGCTTGCTGTGCTTGTGCTTTTGATTACATATTTTACAATGCGACTAGGTGAAAGGTTGATGAAAATTCTTGGTGTTACTGGTATGAATGTACTAACAAGGGTGTTTGGTGTGATTGTTGCGGCCATGGCTACTCAGTACATTATTCAAGGAGTTCTTGAGGTCATAGGAACTATTTAGTGCAACTATTGTTGCTAGTTTCATTTAATTTTGGATAATTAATATTCGATATACTTTAATGTTTTATTAATAAGTTACTTTTATCATAAATACTAGTGGTGTATATCCAATGGTATTTATTATGAATTTACGTTTTATATTCTTGTGTTGTTCTATTTATTTTGGTTTGAGCTTAGTATACGGTTCGTCAGAGTGTGCAAAAGTGTTAGCAGACGAATTGCTTGGTTCTAATCCATTGCCTTCGTGTCATGCTAAAAGCACTTATTTGCTTGATAAACCTCTTGTTATTTTAGGATGCAATGGTGGTGGTATTAAAGGTTACATTTCAGCACGTGTATTAGAAGAGCTTGAAAAAGCTGTTGGATCTGCTGAGAAACCATTTCCAATTTACCAAATGATTCATGGATCAATAGGTAGTTCAACAGGAACTATTATTTCTGCAGCAATTACGATAGATCCAAAGTATTGGTCGTCTCAAACACCATCTATTCTTAACTCTAATCCATCTATTCCTAATACGCTTGTTCAACTGTACTTAAAAGAGGGGCCATGTATTTTTAGTAATGTTTCTCCATCTTCTTGCCTATACGGATTGCAAAATAGTTGTATTGGGGGGCTATGCATGCAATTGAAAAATATTTTCAAGCCAAAGTACAACGGTAAGCATCTTAGTGAAGTCTTTAATAAATATTTTGGTGATCTTTCTCTTGTAGAAACACGTAAAATTTCTGCTTCATGCAGTAGTTGTGAAAAACACCCTGATGATAAAATTGAGTTAGCAATGCTTACTTGTAATATGCATACAGGAAGGTCTTTTGAATTTAACAGTAAAAAAGCTAGTAAAGGTGAGGCTTCTAATTTTTTCTTAAGAGACGCCGTATATGCATCCTGTGTGCAATCAACCACTTTCCCAACGGCACGCATTAATCCAATTGTTGGGAATAAAGAATACGATAAAACAAGAGCCTTTAATTTAATTGACCAAGGTCCGCTAGATAACCCTGTTTTTAAAGCTCTTGAAATGGGACTGAGGCAATTGGAAGAGCGTGGCATTAGCCCAATGAAGTATTTTCATGATCATTATTCTGATTATCAAGCTGGTAAATCGGTAAAACCTCTTTTAAGAATTGTTCATATTTCGACAGGTCATCATACCACGCGCTTATTACCTGTTTCACAATTTCATAATGCTGGAATTTTAAAACTTGTTCCTACTTTAATTACAACTCTTTTGGAAAATCAGGGTGTATATGCAAGCGAAGCTGTGCAATTTTTTGCAAAAATGCTGCCTTTTATTGAATTTTATAACTTAGAAGGGGAAACATCTGTTTCTGCTTTGGAAGATGACAAGGCAAATGATGAGATCTTTCGTGAACTTGAGCGTGTGGCAAATGATATTACAACAGGAAATAAAGATTTTATTCGTCTTGCTAAGGACCTTCGCGATGATTGTAAGATGTGATTATGTTGGTGCAGTTAGATTTTTGAACGGCTTTTGTTTAGATTTAAACAGTAAATCAAAAGGCATTGTGTACCCAAGCACAAAATAATTGAAGGTCCGGAAGGCCAATCAATGTGGTAGGATAATAGCAATCCAGCATAACATCCAAAAATTCCAAGCACAGAGCTTAGTTTGAAAATTTGCCTGTAGTGGTTGCACAGTAATCTGGCGGCAATTGCAGGCAGCATCATTAATCCAAGCGCCAATAATGTGCCGATTGCTTGATAGCTTGCAACAAGATTTGCAACCACTAAAGATAAGAATCCAATCATTAATAAGTGGTGGGGTTTCCCAGCTACTTGAAATAATAACGGATCAAAACAATACATAAGCAGCAACTTACGATATAAACCCAAGTACACTATGGTAACTAAAGAGATTAAAGAGATTAGCACTAGCGTAGTGTTATCAATTCCCAAAACGCTACCAAATAAAAGGTGTAAAACATTTGTGTTAGTGCCGTGGTGAAATAAAATCAAAACTCCCAGGGCTAATGAAATACTATAAATCACTGTAAAGCTTGCATCTTCTGGAATAATTGAGCGGCTGCTTAGTTGGTTTGAAACAAACGCAACAATTAACCCGGCTGCAATGCCGCCAATAAATAGGGCAATTGGGTTCATGCCAAAAAATATTGCAGCTAAAGCAATTCCTGGTAATATTCCGTGGGAAAGGCTATCGCCGACTAAACTTAAGCCTCGTAAAAGTAAAAATACTCCCAAAGGAACCGCTGAAAGACATAGGAAAATGCAGCTGATTAAAGCTTTTTGCATGAAGACATATTCTGTGAATGGGGCTACGAAGATATCCCAAAGGCTAATCATACCTGCACACCTTTTAAATTATTTAAATTTTGGTTGTGGCGTAAACTAGCTTTTCCATTTTTTACATCAATAATCAATGGCACAAAATTATTAACAAATTTGCAGTCATGTATAGCGATTAATATTGTTTTTCCCTGTTTGTGAAGGTTGGCTAATATTTCTGCTAAATCAAGAATAGTTTCTTCATCAATTCCATTGAAAGGTTCATCAAGTAGTAGTAGGTCAGGGTTTTGCAGTAAAATTCTTGCAAATAGTATCCTTTGGAATTGTCCACCGCTGAGATTGCCAATAGGGCAATCTAAGGGAATGACCAGCTTTACGGTATCTAACGCCGCTCTAAGTGCTTTATTGTTGTAGTCACTGTCAGCGTAGACAAATTTTCCCATCTTTAAAACATCAGCTACTGAAATTGGAAAGGTGCGATTAAAGTTACCATTTTGAGATAGATAGGCTAGACGTTTAAATGGATGTTTTATGCGACCTTGTGTTGGTTTAATTAATCCAGCTATTAGTTTTAATAAGGTGGATTTGCCAGCTCCGTTCGCTCCAACTATTGCGCAGTAGGCATTATTTGGTATGGAAAAATTTAAATCAGTCAGCACAGGGGTATCTGCATGATAGCCCAAGCTGATATTTTTAAACATTACGGAATAGTTATTCATGGGGGGCATCTTAGCACGTTTGGTAAGACTGACAAAGCAACTACTTTTGTTGTTTTTTAAATATCAGGTATAATCACCACAGTTAGCGCATATTGTTTACGGTTATTATTTATGAAAATTTTATTTTTGGGAGATGTATTTGGGCGTAGTGGTCGCGATGCTGTTGCCAAGTATTTGCCCATTATAAAGCAGCGCTACAAACCAGATGTTACGATTGTAAATGGGGAAAATGCTGCCCACGGTTTTGGTTTAATGCCAGATATGGCCAAGGATTTTTTTAGACTTGGGGTTGATGTTATTACAGGGGGTAACCACACTTTTGACAAATCTGAAATTATTTCTATGCTTAGCCAAACCGATAAGGTTTTGCGACCTTTAAATTTGCCAAAAAATGTTCCTGGTAAGGGGTATTGTTTATTCACGTTAAATGGCAAAACATTGTTAGTTATCAATGTCATGGGGCGATTGTTTATGGAAAATTTTCTTGATTGTCCATTTCGTGCGATAGAAGATGTTTTGAAACTTTACCCGTTGGGTGGAGCTATTTCAGCCATTTTTATAGATGTGCATGCGGAGACTACCTCTGAAAAAATGGCTATTGCTAAGTATTTTGATGGAAAAGTTTCAGGAGTTGTTGGTACCCATACGCACGTTCCTACGGCAGATGCTCAAATTATGAAAGGTGGTACTGCATACCTTACAGATGCTGGAATGTGCGGAGATTATGATTCGGTAATTGGTTTGCACCCAGATACTGCATTGGTTAGTTTTTTAAAGAAAATACCACGTCCAAAGCAAAAAGAACCTGCCACAGGTGAGGGAACAGTTTGTGGAGTATTTATTGATATTGCTGATAACGGCAAGGCTACAGCTATTCAACCAATTCGCCTTGGTCCAGTATTGGAAAATGCTGGGTAGTGTAATGTATTCAGGTAAAGTTTTTTTATTGCATTATTATGATAATTTATGTATACTTAGAAAAATAAATCATAGATAGTTCTTATGAATATTCAATATACTGGTAAGGTTAAAAACCATTTTTTCATAAGTATTAAAAATTTATTGCTTACAATTTTAACATTTGGAATTTATCGCTTTTGGGGGAAAACTAATTTACGTTCCTATGTGTGGTCACATTTTGAGGTGTTTAATCACCCATTTATTTATCACGGTACAGCAATTGAGCTTTTAAAAGCATTTTTAAAAGTAATAATTTTTTACTTACTGTTCGTAGTTGTTAGCAATACTCTTCCATGGTTGATTATATCTTTTGGGGGGCCAGATCAAAAAATTACAATTGCACTTACTATTATTTTTTATGCAGTAGTTTTTCTTGGTTTCATTTGGATAATTGAATTTGCGATTTATTCAAAACATCAATATTTATATTCACGCACAACATGGCAGGGAATTCGTTTTTCTTTAAGGGGTAGTCGAATTGCTTATGCAAATTTGGCATTTAAAATTTTTCTTAAATCTTTAATAACTTTGGGTTTGAAGGATCACGTATATTTTATTACCAAAAGCCAGTTTATCTACAATAATACTTCTTGGGGCAATGTACCGTTGACTTTTACAGGTGACGCTAAAGATTTAAAAAGAATGAATTACATAACGTTTTTGCTTACTGTACCAACTCTTTACATGTCGCGAATTTATTTCATGATTTACTGTAATAGGTATGCGATGAATCATTTGGCTATGGGGGACGTAAAGCTTAAAGTCAGCTTTACAGTTCCAGTGCTTTTAAGGTTTAGTATTGCCAATTTATTGATCACTATTTTTAGTTTAGGTATGGCGATCCCTTATGTTATCTACCGTCAATTAAAATTTATGCAAAAATATTACGACCTTGAAGGTTCTCAAGATAGTTTATCAGCAGAACAATCAACAGATGAAACAACTGGGCAAGATGGTGCTGCTGCATTGTTTGATATTGCTGATTTCGGTATTTAACGAGGGGCGTATTATTAATGCAATTTAATGCGAATTTTTTTGATGGTAAAAATTCAGCCAATAAAGGCTGTGTATTGCTATATAATGATTCGCATTTTATTGTTGAGCACAATGGTGAAACAATTAATCTTGAAAAAATTAATTGGAAAAAAACGTCTACTAAGATTTTGCTAACCAGTGACTCTATTGGAAAACACGCATACATTGCAATTGACGATACTAATGACCAACATGAAATATTAAAACTTTTGGCTAGAGTAAAAAAAAACAGGTCATCATGGTTTTCTCGTTCATTCATCATTTACTACAGCATTATTTGTGGAATGGTCGCATTATGGTGCTTTTTGGATTCCTTAGTGTTTTTACTGCCAAACAGTATTGAGCCATGGCTGGAAAGACAAGCAAGGCTTGTCCATTTTCGTAACTCTGAGGTTTTGGCGAATGATTCTAACAACGAAACCTTAAGGAAGATTAAAGAATCTTTTGTTGAGATTGATCCATCCCTAGATGGTATTGAAATTGAAATAGTGCAGAGTAAGGAGCTAAATGCCGTAACCCTTCCTAATAAAAAAGTTCTTATTTATTCCGAACTTATTAATAAGGCTGACTCTATTGAAGAGGTTGTTGGGGTTTTGGCGCACGAAATGACCCATGTAAAATATCGTCACTGCATTGCAGCGTACTTGAAAGTATCATTTTTAAGTTGTGTTGATAAAATAATTTCCGGTGGTGCATTGTCGGAGTCTGGCACTTTAATGTACCTATTGCAGTTTTCAAGGGAAAACGAAATACAAGCTGATGATGGTGCCATAAAATATTTAGATCAGTTGCAGTTATCAACCAAAGGTATGATGCAATTTTTTAAAAAAATTAAGGAAAAAAAGTCTTCTAAATTTTGGCTATTGGAATTATTTAACACTCATCCTAGTCCGCATGCTCGAGTGACGTTATTTGGTTTTTATAACAAAACATATAAGGAATCTAATTTTAGTGAAAAAGACCTAAGCAAGCTTAAGGGGGTATGTACGGTAAAATCTAAGCAATCTAAAAAAACCACAAATACTTCATTATAAAATTTTTACAACCTTTTTAAACCGTAATGTTTCCTGTAAATACTATGGTGGCTGTGCCGGTCATTAGCAGTTTTTCGCCATCGAAATTAATCCAAAGATCACCACCAGTTTGAGAAACTTTGACATGGTTATTTACTATTTTGTGGGTAAAGCTTGCAACTACCGAAGCGCAGGCAGCACTTCCACATGCAGGCGTTATACCTGTTCCACGTTCCCATACTTTTAATTCTAAGTGTTCAGAATTAATAATTTTTACAAAATCAACATTAGTGCGCATAGGAAAAGCTGGGTGGTTTTCTAATCCTTCGCCATATCTTTCTATTAGAGAAACATCATCAACAAAGCAGACCAAATGTGGGTTACCTACAGTAACAGACACTGCATCGGGTGTAGAAAGATGTGCTAATCCCTGTGGTCCATCAAATTGCTCAATAACAGGTGAGGGCATTTCAATGGTCACCATTCCGTCATCATTAAGACGGCAATTTAAGGTTCCACCCATTGTTTGAAACTTTATATGTTTAATATTTTTTTGTTGCATTAAGTATTTTGCAATGCAGCGGCTGCCATTGCCGCAACTCTCTGCTTCAGAGCCGTCGCTATTGAAAAAGCGTACCTTTGTAATTTCATTAAGTTCTTGAGCGATTACGACTTGGTCACAGCCAATGCCATATCTGCGATCTGCCAGTTTTCTACTTAAATTGCTTAATTCACTTGGTGGAACATCTGCATTTACCATCATTACGAAGTCGTTACCAAGACCGTGCGCTTTAACAAAATTCATAAACTACATCCTGATTACTTCTAGCATTAAATCAATCAATATTCCTTCACGTACGCCGCGATCTGCAATTCGCATACTTTTTACAGGTAAAGCATCGCAAATGGCTTTTAAAATATTTGATCCGGTTAGTACGTAGTCGACGCGGCCAAAGCCAATGCTTGATTGCAATAGGCGTTCATCACGTGTCATTCCCAAAATTTTATTAATCACAGTATATAAATCGTTGTAATCAATAGTCATGCCATCAACTAAACGACGTTCGTATTGGGCTAACCCCAGATGAAATGCTGCAAGAGTGGTAACTGTGCCTGAGCTACCGGTTACTTGTAATTCATTGTTTTTAATAAATTCTAATATATTATTTCTTGAAACAAATTCCTTTAACTCACTAAAAATGATATTTTGCAGTTTTTCATGGCCTTCTGCTTCATTGTCTGTGCCAAATTCTTCGGATGTGGTAACCCCATAAGGTACAGAAATAGAATCGATAATATCAAAAGGCACAGAATAACCAGGGCGGCGTTTCCCATCTTTTTTTAATTTTACTAGAATTATTTCGGTGCTGCCTCCACCAATATCAAAAACTATACCGTATGGAAGATGTGAGCTTAGCATAGCGGAGCAACCTTTTAGAGCAAGGCTTGCTTCTTCTTCCGCATCAATTATTTCAATATCAAAATTTAGTTCATTTTTCGCTCTTGCTACCAAAATATGGTTATTTGTGGCTCTTCTACATGCTTCAGTTGCTACAGCACGTATACTATGCAAGTTATAGCGATCGAGTTTTTTACGGCAAATAGCAAGGGCGTCCATAGCTCTGTCCATAGCTTCATTAGACAACTCGTTATTAGAATGTAGTCCTTCCCCAAGTCTTACAACTTTGGCAAATGAATCTACTACCTTCCAGGCTAAAGGCTTGGGACGACTACGAAAATAATTGGTACGAATACCTGCAACGTTAACCCTGGCTACCAGCAACCTGCATGAATTAGTTCCTAAATCAATCGCTGCAATTATCGGGTGGTGGCTGTCACATTCTAAAGGGCGCACACCTTCCAAGTGTGTGTTTTGTACATCATATTCGGACATTTTATCATTACTTTTTCTAATTGCTTTTTTTTATATCCTACACTTTATCGCAAGGTTATGGTAGTACTTAAGGATATATCTGTTGGGGGATAGTTTAGCGGTAGAACTCCCGGCTCTGGACCGGGCAACTCTGGTTCGAATCCAGGTCCCCCAGCCAAAAGTGATGTTTTTACTTGTGTTCTATGGTTAATGCAGAAACAGAAGGCACTATACGGCAAGATTAGAAAATTTCTTGCACCAGTTTTTGATGAATTAGCAAGCCAGAGGAATTGCAAGATAATAGAAGGTCACATGGTGCAAGATCACGTGCACATTCTGATAAGTATTCCACCAAAATATTCAATTGCAGAGGTGGTTGGTTACATCAAGGGAAAGAGCGCTATTGCAATTGCTCGGCAATTTGGAGGAAGGCAACGTAATTTTAACGGTGAAAGATTTTGGGCACGAGGTTACGCTGTCTCGACCGTAGGGTATGAAGCAGAAAAGATTAAAGCCTATATAAAAAACCAAGAGCAGCTAGATAGCCAAGGTT
>JAPLON010000063.1 GCA_026400695.1 Pseudomonadota bacterium | reverse complement strand
CATCGCTATCTTTGTTCTTTCCCATGCTGTTAATTGATGGTACTTTCTCATTTGCAACGCCTTTCTGTGCCTGTATTTTCAACAAACACTCTAATGCGTTGCACTTCATTTTAGAACCTGGCGAGTGTTTATATTGAAAATTTCTTCTCATCAAACGAATCATTTCATTGGTAATAGGGTGATCGCGACTCGCAGCCATAAATGCATTGCCTACAAACTCCGACATAGGTTCAATACCAAAAATTGAATCATACAGATAAAATAAAGGTTTTAATGACTGTAATGTAACCAAATCTATATCTAAGTAGGCGCCACCTTTTGCTTTGAGTAATTCAACACGTAAAATATCACTAGCCATGGCAAATCGACATTCGGTAATTGATTGATTAAACTCGCTCTCTAATTCTAGTGAGCCAATTAAATCTTGATAAGAAATCAAGCAAACATTCGTTGATGCAAGTTTTGCTTTTGTTAATGGAAATAAGTCAGGATCTTGCACTACAAAGTAATGATTCCAACCATCTGACACCGAGTGCATTTCAGCACTTTTTATAGCCAGGTTAACGTACTGCTCCTTAGGTTCTTTAGGGTTGTTTGCATTAGTAAGCCACACTGAAAAAAGGTTTTGTTCAATTCTAGGTGCAGAAGGTAGTGGTTCACTAAATAAAGCTTCTAACTTGTTACTACTATATAAGCGCTCACGCTGCATATATAAATCGTCTGAATTAATCCCTTCTTGCGGACACAAAACACTTCTTAGGTAACCGACATGATTAAAGTACCGCGCAGCTTCAGTGCCTTTTTCCAAATCTGAAGGCATTGGGATTCTTGGAATAAAACTAAAAGGTTTAAGAGGCCTTGGAAATAATAATTGTGGCTCTGGTTCTATAGAAAATATAATTTTATCATCCAGTGAAAAAATATTAGGAAAAGCATGAGCAGAGCCTTCCAACTCAATAGACTCGTAAAAAGACAAATTACAACATCTATAGTGGCCCTTACTTATTTTAAATGTTGTTCTTGAATGTTCTTGCAGTTGATTACGCCCACTTACTACCACTGTTACAGCTTCTTCAGTTTTGTTAATGACAGAAACACTGCCTAAAAGTTTTGATTTCTCAAGCAAGTATTTTAGTGCATTGGCATCATCAAAAACGTCATCTCTACCTCTCCATGCTATTGGCATGTTAGACGTTTTTGGTTCGGCTATTTCAATATATTCTCTTTCTGTTTCATCAATTAAAGATGTGTTAATATGCAAAAAGCCAAAACATGAACAAACAGTTGATTGCGTTACCTTTTCTGAAGCTATTTCGTCTTTTTCAGACCGTTTAGAAGCAGGTAACGCAGTATCATCAACAAATACATATCCAGGATGTTGAGCAGCAATAAGTTGCTGAGTTACCAAAATACCAACTAAAAACCATCTTTTGAATAACATCTTTTAATTCTTTAAAAGTACTGCTACCGAAATAATAATTTATTTAAGTTAATATTTAGTTGAGGTTAAGTTAATATTGAATTAATATAGAAACAATCATTCCAGATACACTTTACAAAAGATCTTTGATTCAATGAAATCGTACATTCTTGGGTAATTGTTCACACTTGAATAACCCCATTTTATAAGGTCCAGTTTCTATTGTTTCCCAAACAGTTTGTAAATATGACAAAGTTTTTTTAACATCTTTAATGGCATATTGTTTTGGGTAATCTTTTGTGAGCACTAAATTAAAAGCAATATCTCGCAGTGATATGCCAGCATGATAAGTTGGATCTAACGCTTTTAAAATATAACGCCACAAGCCTTCAATTCTTTGACTGCTGAATAGATCATGAGAAATTCCATGAAGGTGATCCCAGCTTTGACTCGCTGTTCGAACACGATTATGAATGCCAAAACTTCTCATGGCTAAACCATATAGCTTGGCAAAAGCCAACCCTGCCTGAAATTGTGACTCATTAATGTATTCATCCACATATAACTGATGTAGCAAGCATCCCTCATTTGCTGCATTAATGATACTTTGAGCCAAACTTTGCGCTTGTTGTGTGCAAGAAGGTTTTGTTGTAATTGCTTTTACCATGATAACCCTTTCACAAAAAATGCTTTCAAATTTTCTTCTATGCGCCTTTTATTAGCAATTACCAATAATTGCCCTGCATTCAATGTTTTGGTTCCAACCTTAAATTGTCGACATTTCAGGTCAATATTAGGTGCTGAAAGTTCGTATAAACAAATATTTTGACAACTTAAATATTGGCACACTTGCCAAAAGCTAACCCAATTTTCAAATTCTTTTTGTAAAGCATAACGTTCAAAAGAAGGCACAATAGCAACCGGCGTCAAACTTTTTTCTTTTTTATATGTAGAATGAGATTCGCTAAAATTTTTTCTTGGTTTCTCAAAACGTATTCCAAACCGACTCAGTGCTTTATTCGTGGCAGTAGTTGTTCGTCCCAGTTCTTTTGCAATTCTTTTTATTGCTAAACCTTCTAAAAAATAGCTACGTGCATTTTCAATATCTGTGGCTGACCATTCCTGCATGCCCATGCATCCTACTATGCGAAAAAGTTATTTCTGGCTTGCTGTATTCACATAGATAGTTTGATAGAAACTTATAGCATTGGTCAATATGTTAAATGTCCCAGATAATTTTAATAAAATTTTAGAAAATAAAATAGGAATCAGGATTTT
>JAPLON010000164.1 GCA_026400695.1 Pseudomonadota bacterium | reverse complement strand
GTGCTTTTGAGCTTAGTGTGCGCGCAGCTACGTCTAACCAACGGTAACCCCCTTGTTTTTCGATAACTTGTTGATACATATAAGCACTAGCCCCTCCCGGTACATCTTCATCTACAAATAAAATTCTATTGGTTTTCTTTAAAGAAACTACTATTTGATGATTAATATCAAAGGGTAGTAAGGTTTGTACATCTATAATTTCGCAATCAATGCCCATGGCTAATAATCTAGTAGCCGCGTCTTCGACAATTCTTAGAGTAGAACCATAAGAAACAATGGTCACATCCTCCCCTTCTTTTAAAATTTCCGGCTTGCCTAATGGCACAGTAAATTCAGTAATATTAGAAGGCATTTTTTCTTTTAGCCTATAACCATTTAAGCACTCAATTAATAATGCAGGATCATTCCCTTTTAATAAAGTATTATACATACCTACCGCTTGCACCATATTTCTTGGTACACATACATACATACCTCTTAAGGCATTTATAATTACACCCATGGGGGAGCCACTATGAAAAATACCTTCTAAACGGTGACCTCTTGTTCTAATAATCACTGGACTACTTTGCAAACCATTAGTACGATAATGCATAGTAGCAATATCATCACTTAAAGTTTGTAAACCATACAATAAATAATCTAAGTATTGAATTTCAGCAATGGGTCGAAGACCTCGAAGCGCCATACCATGCGCTTGTCCCATAATAGACTGCTCTCTTATACCGGTATCAAAAATTCTATCTATTCCATGTTTATTTTGAAGTCCCGCAAAACCTTGGTTTACATCTCCAATACCTCCCAAGTCTTCGCCAAATGCATACACCTTAGAGTTTTCTTGAAACAATTTATCAAAATACTGATTCAATACTTCATAGCCATTTATAGTTTGAGCCTCATTTGCATACTCAGCATCTACCACTGAAACGTTCAATGCACTTTTTGGACCTTCGTTGTATAAATTTTTACTATAAAACGGCGCTTCTGTATCATTGTATTTTCTTAGAAAAGATTGAATTGCCAATTTATTGGCATGCGTAGGAATTTTTTCCAATATTAAATTAACCGTTCTGAAAATATCTCTTTTTAAAGGCTCTCTACTTTGAACCAACTCTTGTAATAGTGTATTAGCAATATTTAAATCGGATTCATTTAGGCCTTCTTGTACTAATACAACTGCTTCTTTTATTTTTTCTTTAATAGGTGCAAGGTATTTTTCCCAAGCAGCTAATTTAGAAGTGCGCACTAGTTGCTTTGCCGTACTTTCTACCTCTTGTAAAACTTCATCTGTTGCTAAATCATTGGCTATTAGCCACTCTCTCATTTGCTTATTGCAATCCCAGTTTCTTTCCCAGTCTAATCTTTCTAAAGGCTTGTACCTTTCATGACTACCACTGGTAGAATGGCCTTGGGGCTGTGTTAATTCTTGCACATGAAATATAACGGGTGTATGTGATTCTCTTGTATATCGAATACCTTCTTCAAAAGTCTCACATAAGGCTGCATAGTCCCAGCCTTTCACTGTGTAAATTTTTATTCCGTTGGTATTTTTTTCTTTTTGAAAACCTTTTAGCACTTCAGAAATAGAACCCTTGGTAGTTTGTAAAGCAGTAGGTACAGAAATACCGTATCCGTCGTCATAAACAAAAACAGCTAAGGGCACTTGCAAAACACCTGCAGCATTAATGGCTTCCCAAAAATGTCCTTCAGAAGTGCTTGCATCGCCAATGGTACAAAAGCAAACTTCATTCCCATTATTACTTAAATGTTTGAAGGCCTCTTTATTTTTTGCATTTCTAAAACAATTAGAAGCAAAAGCTAATCCAAGGCCGCGCATCATTTGACCAGCGGTAGGTGCAATGTCTGCAGAAATATTAAAGCGCTCTGTTAATTCATTCCATTCACCTTTTTCATTCACAAAAGCAGTAGCAAAATGTGCATTCATATTTTTTCCGCCGCTGTAAGGATCGTTGTGCACATCGGAATATAGTTGTGAAAAATAATCTTCTACATTAGCAACCCCTAAAGCAAACATAAATGTTTGGTCTCTATAATAACCGCTTCGAAAATCTCCTTTTTGAAAAAATTTAGATAGCGCAATTTGTGCTACTTCCTTGCCATCACCGAAAATACCAAATTTGGCCTTGCCTGTTATTACTTCCCTTCTTCCTAATAAGCTCACTTCCCTACTCATTATGGCCAATTTGTAGTCGGCGATAACGGAGTTCCGAAATGCCTCAAAGGAGAGCATGTCTTGGG
>JAPLON010000033.1 GCA_026400695.1 Pseudomonadota bacterium | reverse complement strand
TTAAATTTGCCCCAGCACTGTCTCCTGCTACGCTAATTGGCAGGTCAGCCAAACGACCTTCAAGTTGACTAATTAGAGCCCAATGGTAAACAGCTTCAATTTCATTAAGTGCTTGTGGAAAAATATGTTCTGGCGCAAGAGCATAATCAATAGCAATTACTTGGTGGTTCGTGGCTATTGCTAGATTTTGGCACATTACATGGTGGGTATCTAAGCTGCCCCTGGTCCATCCTCCCCCATGAGCAAATAACATAATTCCTTGTGGCGATTTCACATTAAAAATTCTAATTTTTACTGGCTTGTTTAATGGGTCAAGGTCAAGTGTGTGGTCCTCAAAGCTAACCTCTTCAGTGCGGTTGCCACCATACAACTGTACTATGGTTTCATAGCTATCCCGAAGCACATCCGTTGGAACTAACTCAATTGGCGGATAGTTTAAATTTTTTAGAGCTTCAAGAAATTCTTTAGTTTGTGGTGTTAACATAAGCCTTTAGCCATTATCAACAGTTTTCTGATTATAGATTGCATTTGCAACAGGTGAAACATTAAATTTCCAAAGCAATATTATTCCACAGTTAAAAAATTATTAAATATTTTGTGAGAATATTAATTTTGTAAATAACAATTGAGAGGTTATTATGATAAATAATAAAAAAATAGCTATTGCATTAGGCATACTCATACATTTTTGTAGTTTTGAAGCCAATGCTTCTAAGCAAATATTTGTGCTAGATCCCGAGGGTAGAACGTTTACGTATGATGTTGAGCTTAGTTATTCTATCGAAGCATGGGGTTAGGGGAGCAATGGAACAGCCAACCTACTTAAGGCGTGCCAGGAGTTCTTAGAGGCCGCAATTCTCCACGTTTAATCTCGTCTGACATAGCAAAGGTCTACCAACACACCATGCCTGGAAGGCCAGTTAAAGAGTTTTTAACTTTTTATCACGTATCATTGCTATAGCGGTGATTAATTAGTCCATATATGATTCAAATTGCAAAAATTATTATGATTTGGCTGGCTGCATCTCCTTTGATGGCTAACATCATATGGCCGGGGGTGTATCTGCACAGTTATTTATTTTCTTTATATTCGATTGTTCCTGCATTAATTATTGAATGGGTAGCAATAAAATGGATTTTTGATTTTACGCAACAGAGAGCACTTGTCATAGCAATCATAATTAATGCCGTATCAGCAGCTATTGGATATTTTATATATTTACCGTTAAGTTTTGTTTATGAACTTGGGTTGAGTTTTACGATTCATACTTTACTTAGAGATGGTACGTTTAGCCATTTGGGATGGGTTGCAAATTATATGTTCGCTACAATTTTTACAACGCTACTAGAGTACTGTGCTGCAAGAATAATTTTTAAATTAAAATTTCCCATAAAAAGTAAGGAATTTTTGTGGTTTTTAGTAGCCAATGGAGTGGGTGTGGCTATATCGTTTGTGATGATGTATTACGAAAGTCAGTAAGAGTTTATAGGGGATATTTTTGAATAATTTGCAGTTACGACTAAGTGAGTAAAAATCCTTAAGTCGGTTGGCTGTTCCATTGCTCCCCTAACCCCAGCATGTGGTAATTTTGCTAAGCAATCAGCCCTTTAAGTTTTTCCAATAAATCTAATGGCGCTGATTTGCTATTTCTTATCCACCCAATAATTTCATTAACCTTAGCCATAACTGTTGAATTATCTGGGCTGTTATCGGTTTTCCAAATGGTGGTTGTGTAAGTAATTACTAGCATGAACAATAAATTTTGAACGTAACGTCCGACTTGCCAATGAATATCTAATTCTTGATGCCACATATCAATTGCTTCAGTAAGTTGGGTTTGTAATTGGCAAATTAATTTTTGGTTGAAATCTGTTTGGTCCCAAATTTTTAGTATGGCTTGTCGCTTCTCGTTCAAACTATCAATAAATAGCATTATCAAATCAAAAAGAGTTTCATCAAGATTTTGGCGGCTAACCGTAGATAAGTTGTCTGTAACTACTCCTAGGCGATCATTGATTAGAATCTGTAATTCACTTGCAGAAAGTTTTTCAGGTGTTTGTTCCGCTTGTTCCCATAAACTATCAATCATGATGTTATTTTTTTCCAAAAAGATTTCAGTTTATACATAAATGTGTCTTGTTGGTTAGAGTCTTCACCCTTTAAAATTGCTTTTGCAATGGTGGTGGCATTGTACATTAGGGTCTCTTGTAAAGAGCTGTTTTCCTTTAAAGTATCAGCAAACAAAATACCTTTAACGCTTTTACCAGTTTCTTCAGATATTATATTAATGATCTTATGATTGGATAAGTTTTCTAAAAAGATTGCAGAAATATTTAAATCTCTAATTTGGTTAATAAGATTTTTCATGTCCGCAGCAGATGGGTCATCACCGGTACTTATCCCTTGTGGGCTTAGGACTTTAATGTTGTAATTCATGCTAAAGTAAAAAAAAGCATCATGGGTAGTTAACATAATGCGTTTGTTTTCTGGTATGTCTACAAATAGCTTTGTAATCTTAGCTTCTACCATTTGAAAACTTTTTTTAAGATCTATCGAATTTTTTGTGAAAATAGGTTTATGCCTAGGGAATGCTACGCTTAAACCATTGGTTATATTATCAATCATTTGAATAATAAGTTTTGGGCTGTGCCAGATATGTGGGTCGGGAAGGGTGCCTAAATACCGTGGTTTAATATTTGTGCTTGCTAACAATACGGTCCCATTATAGCCAGATGCACTAATAATACCACCAATCCAACCTTCAAGGTTTAGACCATTGGTAATTACTAAATTAGCCTTAGCTATCATTTTAGAATCACTTGGCTTAGACTGATAAAGGTGCGGGTCAACTGAATTTGGTACTATAGTTAGTACTTCAATTTCAGTTCCTTCACAAATTTGAGCGCACAAATCTTTTAAAATGGCAAAGCTGCATACTACAGTCTCGGCTTGCAAAAATGTTAAGCAATTCAGTACTAAAAATATTCGTAAAATTTTCATAATTTTCTAGCTAAATATTGGCAGCGATTCCGTGCTGCAGTTAAAGCTTTGGAAAATAAAATTTTTAAAGCGTCGCCTACCATTAATACATTCAAAGCAGCCTGAGTAGTTCCGCCTTTACTGGTAACATTGGCGCGCAACTGGGCAGCAGAATCAGGTAACTCCTTTAATGTAGCAGCTGCTCCTATAATGGTTTGGCGGGAAAATTCATCGGCAAATTCTGCGTCAAGCCCTAAGTGTTGGGCTGCATCGCTTAAAGCTTCGCATAAATAATAAACATAGGCAGGACCAGAACCTGAAAGGGCGGTTACTGCATCAAACAGGCGTTCATCATTTAATTTTTTTAATATACCAACTTGGGAAAATAATTGGTTTACTAAAGTATCATCAGCTTCTGTGCAGTTTTCATTTAACACATAAGCGCTGGCAGATTCGCCTACTTGAACAGCTAAATTAGGCATGACTCGGCTTAGGCGCACATCACCCAATAATTCTTGGTAGCGTTTACAGGTAACCCCAGCGGCAATTGAAATAAATAATGCACTGCTAAATTTTGCATACGCTGGCAAAATTTCAGCCAACGTTTGTGGTTTTATTGTAATTAGTACTATATCAGGAAAATAACCCACCGGCAGGGCATCGACCGATTCTAGGCAATTTTCCTTGAATGGATCAATGATTGTAAAATCATAATTGGGCTCCAATCGTTTTACCAGAGCACTGCCCATGGCCCCAAGGCCAACAACTAAAATTTGCATAAGTTTTCATTGTAGAATAGTAACATGTGATAGATTCTATGGGATTAAGAGTGAAATATCTAGTTCTGTTTATTTATGCAGTATTTTTTATAGTGAGATAGGTTACTTCCCTAAGGATTTAGAGAAGCAACCTATAAAACGTTACAAATACCGCAATATCCAGTGGGTCGGCATACGGAAAAGGTTTGTAAAGGTAGCACACCATGTTTTTTTTATAGGAGGAGCATCTTCCTCACTTTGTACTATTTCTCGCAATAGATTTACTGTAGCAGCTGACCTTCTTTTGGGAAAATCTTTAGCATATTGTTCAATTTCTTTAGCGGAATCAGAAAAAAGTTCTTCAAGTTCTTTACCTCTTTCAGATATACTCTTGCGTTCCACCAAAAGCTCTCTAAGTTCCTTATCTCTTTCAGATAGACTATTGTGTTTCTCATCTACACTCTTTTCATCCGTTTCATTATCCTTATCAATTAAAGCCTGTAATTTCGCATTATTAACCTTATCAATTAAAGTCTCTAACTTCGCATCATTTGCTTTCATTTCGGACTTAACATGGCCCAAATTATGCAGTAGTTCTCTTGTTTTTTTTGGGTCATCTTTAAAAAAGTCCTCTTGGAATTTTGCTTCTCCATCAAAAGATTTTTGATAGGATAAAAGTCCTTCGGTACCTTCTATCCATCTTTTAAATCCTTGGTAAACTTTATAACGGGAAAGTTGCGTAATATCTTGACCATTTACCGCATAAAGCAGGTAAATTGCGGAAAAACGTCCGCAATCATTCCTATTAAAAAGTTGGTCACCTCTATACACATAGCTTATTTTTAAAGGTATATCGAAAAGTTTAATACCTACATAACGTTCTGCTTTATATTTGTGTGGATCTAGTAAAAAGCGCGAACCTAATTTTAAAGATGCTGGTTCAAAAATGGTTGCTTGTTGAATCTTGTCGTCAAACTCAAGACGCATGTAATTAAGATGATCAGAGTTTAATGGAACTATTTTGAACACAGCTGCTCCAAGACGAGTTAGTGCTGGTTTTTCTATCGGTTGTCGTGGTGCTTCATGAGATACAAAATGACATACTAACTTATTTTTAAAGCGATCATATAACATTTGTAAAATTGCAACGGTTTGTTCCTGTACGTTTTGGGGTGGGTATAATGGTATTTTTGTTTCTTTGTCTAAAGTTGGGCTTTGAAAATAACCGCCTTCCTTATGTTTAAATGGCAATAGGACAATTTCTGTACCTTTTTCTGTTGCGCGATGAAAAAACGTGTAGTGATAAGAATCATCTTCGAATTGACTTTTTTGAAAAGTTGGATCATTCGATAATTTATCGTCAAGAAAAAGGTGAATACTGCGATGAGTTGTACCACTTCCAACCACTGAAGCATTTTTATAATACAATCCCGCAACAGTTTCACGCCATTCTGGTCCTTGTACATATTCAACATATTCTGCTGTATATAGTGTGCTAATACTTAAACACACAGCACTAAATAAGAATTTTTTCATAAAATTAAACCTTTAAAGTAGTTAAGCACACAAGCTATATAAATATTTTTATTGTGTGTCAAGCTATAAAAATAATAAGGTTTTATGGTTATTTGAGTTTTTTCTAATTTTGAATTATTCCATATTTTGACTTATGCTGTATGGGCAAATTCTTTCATGCAAGGTACTAAAATGGTGATTGTTATAGGTGCAGGTTTAGTGGGGACGGTGCTTGCTGTTCGCTTGTCTCAACTGGGTATTAGAGTGAAATTGCTCGAGCGTGGACCATTTGCAAAACCAACAACAAAAAATGGTATAAATGACGGACGCACAATTGCAGTTACGCTTGGTTCAAAACTTTTTCTAGATAAGTGTGGTTTGTGGGATGATTTAAAGTCTACAGCGCAAAGAATTAATTACATTAGAGTTTTTGAAAAAGGATCAGCTTGGACCCTTGACTATGATTACAAGGAACTGAGTGACCAGCCTATGGGCTATATCATTGAATTTGATCGTTTAACGGCTGCCTTATATGAGGCTGTGCAAAGAGCTGATTTAGTTGAAGTTGTTGCTAATTGTACTTTGCAAAAGTTGGAACCTGGTGAGGTAACAAGTCAAGATCACGGTGTTTTAAAGGCACCGTTAATTGTTGGAGTAGATGGTAGAAATTCTTGGGTTAGAGGGCAAGTTAATATAAAGAGCAAAACTAAAGAATATGGCCATAAAGCTTTAGTGGCACATTTTACCCATGAAAAGCCGCATAATGCTACGGCATGGGAAGTATTTCAGCCAACAGGTCCATTTGCAATGTTGCCAATGACTGATACTGCAGATGGTAAAAATCAATCAGGTATTGTTTGGTGTAGTCCAAAGGATATGAATTGGGAGGAAATGCCAGATTTTGAGATTGAACAAAAACTAACGGAAATTTTTCCTTACTACGGAGATGTTAAAATTTGTAGTAAGCGCTGGATTTTCCAACTTAGTTCCTTAACAGTAGATAAAATAGTAGCACCAAGAACTATTTTACTGGGAGATGCGGCACATGTTTTACACCCAATTGCTGGACAAGGGGTGAACTTGGGGTGGAGAGATGTTGCAGATTTGGTGGAATTATTAGAGCATGCTAAGGATACTGGTCAAGATTATGGCTCAAGCCATCTATTAGATAGGTATTGTAAAAAGCGTAAGTTTGATCAGCATGGGTTATACTTTTTTACAGATGGGTTAACTAGACTTTACGGTTTTGACAATTCGTTAGTAAGTTTTGTTCGCCAAGCAGGCTTGGCAACTGTTAATAAGATCTCACCACTTAAGAAATTTTTCATGAAAAAAGCTATGGGAATTTGAAACTAAAAGGTTCTATTGGTTGAAAACAGAGAAATTTTTAAGAAATAATCTTGGTGTAGTAATCAATAATGCTTGCCTCATAAAGTTTCATTCAGGTAGAATTACAAAAAAAGTTTATGGAGAATGTTTATGAAAAAAAAATTAGTTATGACTTTGATGCTAACGTGTGCTTTAAGCAGTGGTTTTGCTAGCACAGGTGACATTTCAACGCTTGCTAAACGTGCAGATTTAGTTAAAGAAGCTGGAAGTGATGTAAGGAAACTTATAGAAAATGTTAATAAAAAGCAGCAAGAAGGCGACATTAAAGTTGATGATAAAAATTATATAGTAGTCATTGAAAAGCGTAAGGAAGGCGATACGAACGTTTTTACTCGTGTAGCTCACTCTAAAAAAGAAAAAGTAGGTCAGAAGGTAGATGAGTCTGTCTTATTAGATGTCTTGAAGAATGCTGAGGATGCTCTAAAATCTGGCGATGGACCTGTGAGAGTTCAGTTTAATGTTGATGGTAAACCCTTGTATGCTTTGGTTTCAAGAAGCGGTGATTTTTTAATTTTCAATATTTGTTCTGATGAAAAAGAAGTGAATAACTTATTAGCTGGTAATCAACCAGAGGAAAAGAAGCCTGAAGAGAAAAAACCTGAAGTCAAGACTGAAGAAAAAAAGCAAGAAGAAAAGAAACAGGAAAGTGTCGAAGTAAAACCTGAGATCAGGCCTGAAGAGAAAAAAACAGAAAATGACGAAGTAAAACTAGAGGAAAAGAAGGTAGAGCCGAAGCTTGATGGAGATGACAAATCCAAAGAGGATACTACAGTCAGTAAAAATGAAGAAGCAATCGAGGCTAAAGAAGACAAAACTCAGACTAAAAAATTAGAAGAAGCAAATTCTAATCCTGTTAAAGAAAGCGCTCAAAACTAAGGTTTGCCTTATATAATAACAAACTGCCCAAATTTTTGTTTGGGCTTTTTTTTATAAGTTTTTAAACTATTCCTAAAAAGCTCCACCACAAATAGCCAATACCAAGCCAAATAGCTATGTTTACTAAACTAACAATAAAGCCATAAAACCACCACTCGCTAACTTCAATATATCCCATACCAAAATAGAGTGGCGCTGATCCTGTTGAATAGTGGGTAATACTAGAAAACAATGAGCTGAAAAAACCTAAAATTAATGCTGAAACTAAAGGTGGGGCTCCAGCAGCAATAGCAACGCTAAGAAATGCACCATACATAGCGCCAACATGAGCGGTATTGCTTGCAAAAAAGTAGTGACTGTAAAAGTAAATTATTGCCAATCCAAACATTGTCATAAGAGGATTCGTGTTTACAAAAAGATGACTGATTGATGAGCTGAACCAGCTAATAAGGCCAAATTTTTCTAGGTACCCAGACATCATCACCAGAATGGATAACCAAATGACGGTACTCCAAGCTTCGTGTTCGTTCAAAATATCTTGCCAAGTTAAAATTCCAGTAACTAGTAGTATGCATACCCCAAACAATCCAGCAGTAACTGATGGGATATTATACTGTTCACCAAAAATCCATATGCCAACCATAGTTAAAAATACGCAAACCATGGTAATTTCTTGGGTAGTCATGGGTCCCATGTCTTTTAGGTTTTTCTTTGCAATGCTAACTGCTTGTGGCAATACCTTAAGTTGTGGTGGGTAAATTATATATAAAATTAGTGGTATAAGAATCAAGCTGAATAGCCCTGGGACTGATGCAGCAATAAACCAATCCATCCACGAAAAAAACACCCCTTGTTTAGCCGCAATGCCTTGAGCCATTGGGTTGGCTGCCATTCCAGTTAAAAATATAGCGCTAACAATTAGATTGCCCTGGAATGCGACTATAGTTAAAAAGCTTCCCAATTTTCTGGAAGTTCCATCTTCTGGGCGACTTCCTAACGTTTCTGATATGGACTTTACAATTGGGTAAATGATCCCTCCGGCGCGGGCAGCATTGCTGGGAATTGCAGGGCCAAGGATTAGTTCAGTAAGTGTAATGCCATAGCCAAGTCCCAAGGTATATTTGCCCAAAAGAGCAACAAAGCTATAAGCTATGCGGTAGCCAAGTTTAGTTTTTATGAACCCTCTAGCAATAAAAAATACAAAAACAACTAGCCAAACAATGGTTGATGAAAATCCCTGGAGAGATTCTTTTGCTAAATCTAAGGTTTTAGTAACTGTACAGCAGTGTAGCCCAAGTAGGGCAATAACTGGGATAGGTAAGGGTTTTAAAATAATTCCGCTAATTGTACCAATAAATATTGCCAGAAGTTTCCATGCTTTGATATCTAGCACTTCTGGTTTTGGTAAAAGGTAGACCGCAAGGCCAATAATAAATGGAATAAGTAGTTTCCAGATATTATAAGGGAGTTTGTTTTGCATGTAGCTATAGCAATCTATTATCTATCTCTAAGCTAGCCTACCATTAACAAAACTTAAAAACAATTTTTAGGAGCCCTAAGAATAAGGGCTCCTGGGTAGTACTGTAAGATAAATTAAGGGGCTGACACCTGACTTTTAAGAAGTTAGGATGTAAGAATGTATGTAAAGCATTGCAAGCTGTCACGTTCAGAGCAGTTAAGACTGTTAGAATATTTTGTTGC
>JAPLON010000041.1:3890-7723 GCA_026400695.1 Pseudomonadota bacterium | reverse complement strand
TACTACTAGTATAGTTGAAATGGAAGTTATAACCGGCCATGCCATTCGTTGTGCAGCCATTAAGTAACTTTTTTCCATTTAATGACCTTCGTGAAGCAATCTATCGGCATACTCAACAACGATTACAGCTCCATCAACCAGCATTCCAACTGAAAAAATTAAACTGAACAAAACAACAATGTTAACAGTTAGCCCCATTAACTGAAGCACCATAATACCAATCAAAAAGGAACCAGGCACTGCTAAGCCAACGATTAAAGCTGATTTCCAGCCCAATGCCCAAACGATTACCGCCATAACCAAAAGTACAGCCAAAATAATACTATTTTCAAGCTCACTAAGCATGTCAAAAATACGGTGCGACTCATCCTGGGAAAATTGAATTTTCACAGAACTTGGTAAATTTGCGCTAAATACTTCGACAACTTTCTTAACCTGACTTACAGTTTCAATTAAATTTGTTCCTGTGCGTTTACTAATTTCTAACACCACCGCTGGTGCCATGGCATCTAGGGAAATACGATCATGGGCCTTTGTAGTGGCATCTTTATAGCTACGTCGAACTGTTGCTACATCACGAAATTGCACCACACGCTGCTCATTAGTTTTTAAAGGGATATCCAAAATTTGTAAGGCATTTTCAATTAGACCTGGAATTTTCATAGAAAATTTAGCATTAGCATTTTCCAAAAAACCAGCTGAAATAATCTGATTATTGCGGTTAAAAATATTAACAACTTCTTCGATGTTTAGTGCGTATTGCTCAAGCTTGATTGGGTCTAATAAGATTTCAACCACCTCATCTTGAATACCAATAATATCAGCCTCTAAAACATTTTTAACGTTATTTTCGATATGCTCTTTTAAATCTCTAGCGAGTTTATAGAGGGTGCGCTTGGGGATTTCTCCTGAAAGTTTTAAACTTAAAACCGGAAACAAGCTCAAATTAATTTCACGTACCTCTGGCTCTTTCGCATTTTTTGGAAAATTTGCCTTAGCCAAATCAGTTTTTTCCATAACATCTTTGCGAGCCTTGTCTATATCCAAGCCCGCAAAAAATTCTGCAACTACGCTTACACCACCCTCATAAGCTGTTGTTCGGATTTCTTTAACACCCTGAATACTTTCAAGCTCTTGCTCTAGTGGCCTAGCTATCAAACGTTCACCATCACTAGGGCTAATACCAGCATAGTTTACTGAAACAACAACTATAGGAACCTTAACATCAGGCTTAGATTCCTTAGGAATGTTTATATAGGCAAAAAATCCCCATAGCAAACATAGGCAAAGAACCATCATTACTGTTTTTGAACGACCAAACAACGCTTGTAGTAGGCCGTTCATAAGGTCGGGCTTTTCTGCCAAATAACTTCAGTAGATTGCCCTGGCAATAAAAATTCTCCACCATAGGCAATGAGTGATAACTCACTAGAATCATGCTCAATATACGCCCCAAGCTCTGTCATTGAGCTTAATTTGACTGGTAAAAAAACTACCTTAGAATCCTCTAGCACCTTAATACCTAAAACACCATTGTCGTCTAAGGTTAAAGCTGAAGCATTAATCCAAAACCCTTTGCGTTGTAGTAGTACAAGCGTTACTTCTGCAGTTGTGCCGTAGTTTACATTATTAGGCACTTCTACAATGCTATCCACATAAAAACTACGTGTTGTTGGGTCTGCAACTCTAGATAGGCCAGAAACTTTACCAGAACACTCGTATTCACCTAATTTAACATTCACTTGTATTCCAATACTTAGTTTTTCAATTATTTCCTCGCTAACATAAGAACGCACGTAGGCAAAATCTGAATAAACCAAATTAACCAACTTATCTTGGGCAAAAACGGTGTCTCCTTCATGTACAAAACATTCTTCAAGGTAACCATCATCTAAAGCTGTAACTTTTAATTCATCGGCATCTGTTTTTGCTTTTTGTAAATTGGCCTTAGATTGCTCAAGATCAGCAATTTTCGCTAAATAATCGTTGTGTGAGGTATATAATTTTTTAGCAAGACTTTTGCATGATTCATGTTCCGATAGTTTATGAAAATGCCTAGCTTTTGCTTCATCCAATCGTCTTTCAATTTCATCGCTTTTAAGTTCTAAAATAACTTCGCCTTTTTTAACAAAGCGCCCTCTTTTGATATAAACTTTTTTAACAACCGCCTTGAAATTGGCTTTGACAACCCCAAGATTTCCAGGCTTTAAAAAACCAGATACCTTTATCCGTGGGGTATACTCAGATAAATATAACCTAGTTGCAATAGGCAGAATTGTTTGCTTGTTACTGCTTGACTGAGCGTGATTAGGCAAATTTTTAATAACAATAACCACTACAAATGCTAAAGCCAACAACTTTAAAAATGATTTGTGTGCAACAAATGTCTTTAAACTATTCAAATTAATAAATTTCATTCAGCTTCTTCTTGTAACGGATTATCAGTTAAATTGGGAATATCTTTTGCTTCCACAGGCGGAAGAAAATAAGCAATGTCAGCAGTCAACAAAAACATACTTGGAACACCAGGTAATCTCAGATCTTCTGCTATTTTTGTTTGGTGACTCACAGCCTCAATTACCGGTTTAGAGTCAATTGCTTGGGAAAGCTTAACAACATCTAATCCAATTTTTTCAGCGGCCCTCATCATATTATTTTCAGCACCTTCAAAAGCCTTGTATAACAACGAAAGCTTAAAGGCTTTTTTAACATCCTGCAAAGAAGCGGCTGTAATTAGTTGTGCTTGATAAGTCGATTTTTCCCCAAGAACAGAAATCGGAATAATTACAACTGAGCAATTAATATTAGACAAAGCTGTATCAACATTTTTTAAAAAAGTAATACAATGTGGGCAAGTCATATCACTAAAAACCACTAAAGTTTTTTGCAAATCGGTTTGATATTTTTTAATAAAGAAACCAGATTTCAAAATAGCAGCACGATTTTTAAAAACAGACGACTCTAAAACCTGAGTATCGTTTTTGGCACTGCTATTTGCAGAACTATTCAACAAGGAAACAAACAACTGGGGATTTTTTCGTGACAATTCTTCTAGAAGGCATTCTAAACCTTCTATAGTTAAAACATCTGCTCTCTTGTCACTATATATCCAAAATCCCAAAGCAATACTAACTAAAAGATTAAGCACAGTTAAGATGTTAAATATTCTAATTTTAGGCTGCATAATTAATTAGTTAAAAACCTACACAAGCCCAGTTTATGTTATATAACTATGAAATGTCTATTATTCTGCAGCAATTGCCTGAATTTTTTTCTTTGTTATCCCTAAGGCATGGGAAATTTGTTCGTCACTACAGTCTCCTTTAGCCAGCAGACTTAGGTAAGACCCCCTAAGATCCTCGGTTAGTGTACATATAGTGTTAATCATGTAGATGATTTTAAAAGATAACTGGTGATGCATACCATCTAAAATTGACGCATAGCCACTTATCTCGTTATGAGCTTCCTCTAAATAGGAAAGTAATTGAAAGATTTCCTGCAGCTCAAGGGCACCACGTTGAATTAAATCTGTACTGTGAATTAAATCTATAATAGTTGTTTTATCACCTTGGTTAAGCATACCGTGCAATACACTAACATAACCTATTAAATGCAAGTCGAGATTACTTAAAATGTATAAAAAATTAGCAAAACCTGTGTCAGGGTCAAGAAAAATATTCGTAATTGCCTTGCGATCATCTTTACTAAGTTTTGGTGCTATATTTTTATAATTAAGCAAAATATCGCGATCTAATTCGCCTAAATACTTTGCTAACAGCTTACAATTTTTAGAAAAACTACCATTAGCAACCTTATAAAGTTGTGCTGTAACT
>JAPLON010000041.1:0-3863 GCA_026400695.1 Pseudomonadota bacterium | reverse complement strand
TAACTTTAGCTACCTTAGCTAAACTTGCAATATTCTTGTGGATCGGCTCTTGCATAGTTTCTGGAATACATCGTCCAATGTCCTCTGCTCTTGGCTTAATAAGCTCATGACCAGTGATTGGCATCCCAAATCCTGTGCTTGTAAATAATATTAGCAGTAGTACCATCGACCACATAAATTAAATAAATAAAAATTCTCCCAGTTTAACTATTTGCTGCATTTACTTAAAAAGCAGTTAATTCCAGCTCGACAAGTAGTTAAAAAATACTTTAGATTTAGTAAAATTAAGGAGAGTTTTATGCGTTTAAGTCAATATTTCCTACCAACTTTAAAAGAAACTCCAAGTGAAGCTCAGATAGCTTCACATCGCCTAATGTTACGGGCTGGCATGATAAATCAAACCACCAGTGGAATTTATACCTGGCTCCCTCTTGGTGAATTGGTACTTAAGCGCATTGACCAAATCGTTGCAGAAGAGCAAGATCGTATTGGTTGCTTTCGTATAACTATGCCAACAATTCAGCCAGCGCATCTTTGGCAGGAAAGTGGTCGTTACGACGATTACGGCAAAGAAATGCTACGCATTAAAGACCGCCATGACCGTGAAATGCTCTATGGACCAACCCATGAAGAAGTGGTAACTGATGTGGTTCGCCAGTATGTTAGCAGTTATCGCCAGCTGCCATTATGTTTATACCAAATCCATTGGAAATTTCGTGACGAAATTCGCCCAAGATTTGGCGTAATGCGGGGACGCGAATTTTATATGAAAGATGCATACTCGTTTGATGTTGATGCTGCGAGTGCTCGCGTTTCTTATGAAAAAATGTACAACGCATATTTGCGCACGTTCGCACGTCTAGGCATTAAGGCTGTGCCAATGCGTGCTGATAGCGGCGCTATAGGTGGTGATCTTAGCCATGAATTTCACGTGGTAGCTGATACGGGCGAAAGTGCCGTTTACTACGACAAAACTTTTGAAAGCATAACTGAAGCAGACTATTCAATGGAAAAACTTAGCAAACTTTATGCCGTTAGTGATGAGAAGCACGACCCAGACACCTGCCCAATTAGTGGTGATCAATTGATTTCAAGGCGTGGCATTGAAGTCGGGCATATATTTTATTTTGGTACAAAATATTCAAAATCAATGAATCTAAAAGTTACAGGAGAAGATGGAAAACCAATTTACCCAGAAATGGGTTCATACGGTATTGGTGTTTCAAGGTTAGTAGCCGCGATTATAGAATCAAGCCACGACGAACATGGAATCATTTGGCCTGAACAGGTAGCACCTTTCCGTGTTGGGTTAATTGATGCAAAAAACAATTCAGAAACTCAAGCCATAAGCACACAGCTGTATGAAAAATTTAAAAATGCTGGGGTTAGCGTTTTGTACGATGATCGGGACGAACGAGCGGGCATAAAGTTTTCAGACATCGACCTAATTGGATTACCATGGCAAGTAATAATCGGGGGCAAAACTCTCACAAACGGTACGGTCGAAGTGAAAAATCGCAGCACCGGAGCACGAGAAGATTTAAGCTTAGATGAAGTTTTAACCAAATTCTTATAGGCATTACTGGCATTGAGTTACAGAGCATCACAACTCCAACAAAAAGCTTATACACCGCAGATTTGCTAGGTGACTTAAAACCCAATGCCACAAAGGGTTTTTGGGGATTCATATCATTTACACCACAACTAAAGAGAGCGCATGTGAAACTTTTAAAATTTATATTTGCTGTCACTTTAAGCATGGTCTGCTTAAGTGCTGAAAAAAATATTGTTACAAGCAAAGGAAATATTTTAGTAACTGGCGGTAATGGTTACATTGGACTTTCTACCTGCAGAGCCTTAAAAGAAAATGGTTATACTCCAGTTAGTGTTGATAATTCTTCAAATTCAATAATACCAACCATAACTTGGGGACCAATTGAAAAAGGAGATATTTTAAACAAGAAGTGGCTACATAAAATTTTTAAAAAATATAAATTTAGTGGCATTATTCACTTGGCTGCTAAAATTTATGTACCTGAATCTGTTGATCAACCTCTATTGTATTACAGAGAAAATATTGATGGCCTTTTAAATATTTTAGAACTTGCCACAGAGTTTAATGTAAAAGGTATTGTTTTTGCATCAACCTCAGCGGTTTATGGGAACTTAGAATCAGAAGATCCTGTATTAGAAAGCCACCCTACTCAACCATTAAGCCCGTACGCTGAAACAAAAATGATTGGAGAAAAATTATTAAAGTTTGTTTGGGAACACCACAAAATACCATCTGCAATTTTGCGCTACTTTAATGTGTGCGGCATTGATAAAGCCACGGATAACAAAGACGGGCACTCTGTTCACCTTATCCCAAGCCTTTACAAAGCATTTCAAAAAACACCAGTAGAGGTTAAAATTTTTGGAACTGATTACTCAACTAGCGACGGCACATGCATTCGTGATTATGTACACGTAAACGATGTTGCCCAAGCCAACGTTAAAGCCCTGGAATATGTTTTAACCAAAAAAGAACCAATTACGGCAAACATAGGCAGCGGAAATAGCTATAGTGTTATACAAGTAGCCCAAGCAGTTTCTAGATACGCAAAGTTAGATTATAAAGAAATTCGTTTACAAAGACGCCCTGGAGATATTCCAGTGGTAGTAGCAGACATTACCAAAGCGAAAGAAACTTTTAAATGGGAACCTGCTAATTCAGACTTAGAAAACATCGTAAAATCTTATTACTAATTTCAGTTAAATAAACACATCAAGCAAAATCCTTATACACCTTACTGCAATTGGGTTATGGGGATTTATTTTTTCATTAAAAGTCTTATACACCGCAGTTTTACTGGGCACCCTCAATACCAAACACCAGCAATGGTTATAAGCTTTTACCACTAATTTTCTAGCAATATGAACACTAAATCTTTAAGAATTATAATTTCATTAATTAGAAATAAAATACTTTATTTTTCTTCTAATTGGTAATTATTTTATAAAATTAAGTTTTTTTTAACACTTTTAGCTTACATTAGTAATTGGGTCAACTATTATATATGAGGTTTCTTTATGTATAACTTAGTATTAGTGGCCATCTTAGCAGCTGCAAGCCAAGGGCTTATAGCTTGTGATAATAAGGATGGCATATCAGGTTCAGATCTTCCAAAAATGCGCACTGGTTTTACAATTTCAAATACAGCTGCCATAGACCAAGCAATAGAGAGAGCTAAAGAAAGATACGAAATTGCTGTCAAGTTAAAAATCACACCAACTATACGAAATAGCGTGCCTACGGAATTGTTCATACTTTCAGGATTTACGGCCGAAGATCAGAGCAATCTAGATATGGCTGGATGTTACATAAGATTAGGCTCCACCCTAAGATCACTTGACTTAATTCCAAAAAATCGCAGTTTAGCTGTATCGGCTCTTATAAATAGTGGAATTTTTTATGCCACGGAATCCCTTAATTTTTACAAAGTAAAAGACGGTAGTATTGAAGACACTAATTATCACGTCGATTTACAAATATCAGCCGCACAAAGTTACTACTGGGCAGCTTGTAATGAAGATAATCCTCTAAAAAAAGGAATTCTCAAGGGAGTATCCCTTAAATATTTTGAGGGAGCCACAGCTGAAGCACAATCAATAAATGACGAAGCACAACAAGAATACTGGCTCTGCAAAATTAAAAAGGAGAAAAAAAAATTAGATTAATTTAGGGGCTGACACCTAATAATATTCTTTAAGGACCAACTTAAGGTCCTTAAGGAGCTCTCTAGGTGATCCCATATTAAAGCGCCACTCACACTCTTTCAAGAAGAGATTGAAGTTGTTTTTAGGCACACCATTGTATTTTC
>JAPLON010000150.1 GCA_026400695.1 Pseudomonadota bacterium | reverse complement strand
GTAGGGACCGTGGGTCTTCTAGGTTTTCAAAGTAGGTAGAAAGTGTCTCTTTCATAAGTTACATATTTTAATAAGTTTAAACAAAACTTATCTAAAATCTTAACTTATGTCCCTTACTTTATTTTCATGCGTAGGCCCTGAAGTATCAAGTCAAGGAATAGATAAATTTAACTAGCGCAACTGTTTAAGAGAATTCCAATACATTTTCCAAAAATATCTTATGAATTGTAATTCAACATCCTGCGGTAATCTATTTGGATTTAGGAGCACCTGACGAAGAATCGGATTGGATTGGTAATATGCTTGAGGTTGTCTATAAAAATCTTCCCCAAAGCCTTCAGACACCTCTGTATCCCTATATACTATGCACGCCCCCCATACACGCTGCATAAATGACTCTCTGAATTCTATTGCCCACTCGTGATTGAACTCTAACTTTTGGCGGAACCCATGTTCTTGTGCTAAGTCATTTACATGATTAGTTAGTAGCCTGCTTGACATTGTTGAATGAGATAGGTGTTTGTGTTGAGCACGCATTTCTTCAAGTTTTAGTAAGGCAGTTGTGCCAAGTGCCTTGGCTATTTCTTTTACACCGTCTTTCCCGTCTACGCCATCGTCTTGGTAATGAATAGAACGAGGCTGATTCGATGAAGCAAAGTATTCTTTCACAGTATTAGACAAATATTTCCAGTACCCATCGATAAGTTGGCCTAATCTTTCTTTAGCGTAGACTTTGAAAGGACGATTTGAGACGGATTCAAATCCATATTGAGCGATGATATGGGAAATCTCTAATGTCGCTTTTGGGAAATGTCGTTCCACCAAGCGCATGCTCAAAGCGTTTTCAACGCTTACCCCCTCTTCGTTCTTAAATTCTTGAAAAGTTTTTAGCCTTAAGCATTTAGGTTGACGCAAAAAGTTTTGAATATAACCAGCCATTGTTGCTCCAAATAGCCTTGAGGAATGTGGTAAATCTGGGGTTATTAGCCCTGGAAATCTTGAAGAAAAAGGGGATCCAGACCCTACAGATGCGCCATCAGATGCAATAAGTACCCCTTCGATATCTCTTGGGCCTGACGTAGCTATAGCACCTTGCATCTGTAAATTTCTTGATACATAGTTTGGCTGAAGATAATCCCAATTTACTTCAGAGCCCCAAGAAGCAAAGCAAGCTGTTGTTAAGGATACACTCAACAATTTCCTTATAAATTTTTTCATAAAAAACCGGTTTAATTTTTATAATATTAACATGGTGATTCTAAAAACAATTGCAATATTATTTTAGGAACTTTAAAATTATACTTTTTTCAAACCCCGCTAAATAATTCATTTTCAAATCACCCTCCATATGCCATTCCCTATTTAGCACAGAATAATTTAAACCCTTTAAAGAAATAGCCCTTAAACCTTGCTGTTCAATAAGTTCTACCAATTGAGCAGGTTCAACAAATTTATGCCAATCATGGGTGCCAACCGGAACTTTGCGGGTTAAATATTCAGCCCCAATAATTCCAACCAGGTATGAAAACCATGTGCGGTTTATTGTGGAAAGCACCAGTAGTCCTTTAGGGTTTAATCGTGCTGCTAAATTAGAAAGAAATATTGGCAAATCATCTACATGCTCAACAACTTCAAGGCAAGTTATTAAATCGAAAGTTTCGTTAAGGTCTTTAAGGTCTGTGCAACGGTAATCAATTGCTAGGCCTTGAGCAGTGGCATGATCTTTTGCAACAGATATAGCCGCTTCACTAGCATCGATGCCTGTAATATTAGCACCAAGTCTTGCCAGTGGTTCACAGGCTATGCCACCACCACAGCCGACATCAAGCACTTTTAAATTTTGTAATCCATGGGGGAGAAAATGTGCGTTCGCTAAATCTTTAATAAATTTAATTCTAATCGGATTCATAGCATGCAATACGCCAAATGCCCCTGATTCATCCCACCACTGCCCAGCTAAATCATTGAAATGAGCGGTTTGCGAAGCATTTGATACATTCATAAATAATTCCCTTTAAAAAAGTGTAAAAATTCGCTTTAATCTAAGCTTATTAACTTGATATTTAACATTCAACACCCCACATTAAAGTCATGGCACTTTTTGTTTTAAAATTCGGCGGAACTTCAGTTGCAAATCTAGCACGGCTAGAACATGTAGCCAAAGTAATACGCCAAGAAATTATCAATGGCAACCAGGTAGTGGTGGTCGTTTCGGCTATGGCTGGAATAACCGATCAAATGGTTGGTTATTGCCAAGCCCTTTGCCCCCATGAACCAACCCCTGAGCATGATGTGGTTGCAAGCGCGGGTGAACAAGTGACAGCCGGTCTCTTGGCTTTATCGCTGAAAAAAATTGGCATAAAAGCACGGTCGTACCTTTCATGGCAAATTCCAATTCATACAGACTCTATTGCAACAGATGCACGCATTTTGCACATCAACCCTGAAAAAATTCAAAAAAGTCTTAGCAAAGGCGAAGTTCCTGTAATTGCTGGATTTCAAGGGTTAAGTAGTGAAGGACTGATCACCACAATTGGAAGAGGTGGTTCAGACACAACAGCGGTTGCTATGGCAGTTGCCCTTAAGGCAGATCGTTGTGATATTTATACTGATGTTGATGGAGTCTACACTGCTGACCCAAGGTTGGTACCATCTGCACGTCGCCAGGATACTCTTGGCTATAATGAAATGTTTGAGATGGCATCAGCGGGTGCAAAAGTTCTACACCCACGTTGTGTCGAAATGGCAATGAAGCACAATATACGCTTACGGGTTTTATCAAGCTTCACTGATTCACCAAAAGGTACCGAAATTATTGAAGACAAGCTGATCGTTGACCAAGGTAACGTAACAAGTATTGTGCATAGTTTGCAAGAAGCGAAAGTTACCTTAAAAAATTTGCAAAACCAACCAGGTGTGGCGGCAAAACTTTACACCAACTTAGGCAATGCTAATATTTTAATTGATATGATGACCCAGTCTCATAGCCGCGAAGGCTACATTGATATGGATGGCATGATTAATCGTAATGATATTGAGCGCTTCCAAACCACTATGTTTGCATCGAAAGATAACCTTAGCTTTAGTGATATTGCAATTGATAAAAATGTAGCTAAAGTGACAGTGATTGGAATGGGCCTGCGAAGCAATATGGATATCCCTGCCCTAATCTGTCGCACTTTAGCTAACGAGGGAATTAATATTCATATGATTTATTCATCGGAAATAAAAATGTCTGTTACTATTAACCAACAATCGTTACAACCGGCATTAACTGCTCTTCACAAGGCTTTTGCCCTTGATCAAAATTACATTGAAAAGGAAGTCGCCTAATGAAGACATCACAATCTGCAGACCTAGCACAATTGTGGAGCCGCGGCTGTGAATTTTTGGGCACTAAATACGCAATTTTAGGAGGGGCAATGACGTGGGTTTCCAACCACAATTTAGTTGCTGCCATTTCTAATGCTGGGGGGTTTGGGGTAATTGCCAGCGGTGCCATGACTCCTGAATTACTAAGCAATGAAATTGATAAAACAAAAGCTGCAACCTCAATGCCTTTTGGGGTGAATTTAATTACCATGCACCCAAAGCTTGATGAGATGATCGACGTTTGCGGTAAACACAAAATTCGCCATGTAGTTTTGGCCGGTGGGTTGCCAACCTCTGCAAGCTTTTCTCGCTTGAAAGAGCACGGATGTTTAATTATAGGATTTGCTCCAGCTTTAATAATTGCCAAAAAACTTATCAAAATGGGAGTAGATGCAATCGTTATTGAAGGTTGCGAAGCTGGTGGACACATTGGCCCTGTTTCAACGAGTGTGCTAGCCCAAGAAATTTTGCCTGAAATTCGTGATATACCAGTATTTGTAGCGGGTGGAATTGGCCGCGGCGAAGCAATTATTTCATACCTTAAGATGGGGGCAAGTGGTTGCCAATTGGGTACTCGTTTTGTTTGTGCTAACGAATCACCGGCGCACCCCAATTTTAAACAGGCCTTTATTAAAGCCAATGCGCGTGATGCGATCATGTCACTGCAGCTAGACCAGCGTTTTCCAGTAATTCCGGTAAGGGCACTTGCCAACAAAGCCAGTAAAGAGTTTTTACAAGTACAAGCAAATGTGATTAAGGAATACGATAGTGGATCCTTAGATTTGAAAGATGCCCAACTTAAAATTGAACACTATTGGGCTGGTGCCTTGCGTAAAGCCGCAATTGATGGAGATATTGATAACGGTTCATTAATGGCAGGGCAAAGTGTTGGCATGGTTACCAAAGAACAATCTACCAAAGAAATTGTTGAGGAATTGATTGAGCAGGCGAATCGGTTTTTGGAAGCAAGTTATCTATATTCTCATGCTGTATAGCTAAACTTTTCTAATAACGCATACAAACTAGCACATAAAATTATATTACATCCCTTAACCTTTTGTTAGTAAATTCAACATAGTCTGAAATCAGAACATAATATGTTGTTGATTTTATGAAACTTGTAGTTTTTGCACTGGTATTTACACTTTGCAATTTGAATGCATCGGAATTTATCTCTCCAGATGATTTAGTAAAATCATTATTAGATAAACCCGAAGCCAGAAAGTCTGTTGGAACTGTTTTTGCAACCAATCTTGATACACAAACAGCCTCTAACGGTGCAGGTTTTAGTGTTTCCACAGGGACATGCTTTGCCGTAAGTAAAAGGCACTTCATAACCGGTAGCCACACCTTGAGCTTAATAGGAGATCTTAGGGACTGCTTTATATCTATGGCAGATGAACTTTGTGAAGGGTGCGTATTATCCCCCACATTCAAAGGACCGTTATACCAAAAAGTAAAAAGTATAACTCGTGAACCTAACGGTGCAAATTTGGCTATTCTCGAACTTTATGAAGATTTAGACATCGTCCCATTAACATTAGGAAAGTTCAATAAAGCCCCATCCACTGGAATTTCAACAGCTTTTCCAACTAAAGCATGCATGCCAGCAACTGCAGCTAAATTGAAGCATACGTTTTCTTATGATGGACTTTTAGAAGGAGAAGATTCCTTGAAAGCGTTATTTGTAGTGCCAACCACAGTTATGCCAGATGATGTACGTAGTCATACTATAACTAGTGACAAAATAACACTTGTGGGATATGGGAGCACAAGCATTTTTACAGATGGAGATGATGGTGCACCACTTTTACAAGGCAATGAGGTGGTTGCAGTTTCTAATGGTTGGAGCCTTTGCATAGCATCTATTGCGGAAAAACCTGTGCATCTGCTGACAAACAAATTTACAAAAGTGACACCTCATATGGATTGGATACAAAGTATTGTCTCTCCAAAGGCAGAGGAAGCAAAGGAAAAGGAAATAGTAGATTAACCTTTGTGTAAAGGCATTTAAATTAGAAAGACAAACAAGTAGACATAAATATACGACATGAAATAATATTTATTTAATTGTATTTTGCAAAAGATGCGAAATATAATCAAAGGGTAAACTTAATATCTGATTTTTTATGAAAGTAACTATTGCTAGCTTAATACTACTACTTTGCAATTTGAATGCATCGCAATTTTTATCCCAAGATCTTTTAGAGAGATCTCTAGAGGTACCTGATCATTTTGGCAGATCTGTTGGAACATTTTTTTTGACAGACACTCACGAACTAATAGACATAACAGTTGGCCCAGTGATTGATCCTGTTGCAGAAATTTACGCTGCACAAATACTACCAAAAGACTTCAGAATGGTAACTGGCACGTGTGTTGCTATAAGTCCTAGACATTTTCTAACTTCGAGCGAAATATTTGAATTGCTACAAAATAAAGGAGATTGCTTTGTATCTATGACAAGAGAGATGGCTGTTGAGGAATTGCAAGCTGCTTTATTTCTGGAGCCACTTTTCCGAAAAGTACAAAAAAGATACCTTGAACCTACTGACGGGGAATTAGTCATTCTTGAACTTGCCCCTGAATTTGAAGATTTGCAGATTCCACCTCTGCCTCTTCGATTATTTGACGCAAGGAGCGAGGTAATGGGAATTTCAACAGCTCATCCTGCTTTGTTAGGAACACCTATAGGGTTAGCAAAAAGCATACACAGATTTTATCATAGTAACCTTCTGAGAAATAAGAATGGATTAGAAGCTTGGTTTATACTACCAAAACCCTTCACACCTGGCATGGGTGCTGATCTTGACGTAGCCAATACACTTGACATGATACGCAGTGGCACTATACCTGCTGGCAGCGTAAGACCAGCTGGGGAACGTAACACAAGTATTTTTGCAAATGGTGATTCTGGTGCCCCACTTTTACAAGATGGCCATGTAGTAGCTGTTTGTGGTGGATGGAGTCTTCGTGCAGGTTCACTTGGGGAAGTAGGAAAAGAAGAACCAGTTTATGTATTAGCAAACCAATTTATTCCAGTGGCACCTTATATTCCTTGGATAGAATCTGTTTTACAAGGTAAAGATGGAGGCCTTGGAGATAGAACAGGCGCAGAGCAAGCTGGTTAACTATACTTTTCAACAGGGTGGAGTTGCACCACCCTTTAAACTGCTTTTTTGATTTCTACCAAATTAGCATCCACCACTAATTTCTTATGTTGCTGCTTTTTACAGCTTTGCACAAGGTAAACGCCAACTAAAACAATCCCTACTCCGCAATATTGCAAAAGTGTAATTTTTTCATTTAAAAACATTACCCCAAGAATAATTGTGACAATAGGCTCCAATACTGAAAGAATTGAGGCCTTTGTACTATCGATATAGCGCAAGGCTACAAACACAAAGTAAATAGGTAGCAATGTAGCAAGAACTGCTAGAGCGCTAATGTTAGTAAGTGCTGATATGGTTGTAGGTACTTGGAACACACCATTCCACAAAAACAAAACGGCAAAAATTAAACAGTTACCAAGACAAATACAAAATGTGCCACTTACAACTGATATGCTTTTGATTGCCAGTTGTGAAGTGTAGAAATAAATTCCAAAACTAAAAGCACACAATAACCCCCATGCCAAGCCATGAAAGCTAGCACTCCATTGATGAGGATCACTTAAACAAAAAGTACCAATCATCACAACAAGCAGGCCGATGACAGTTATTTTACTAGGGGGATTTTTTCCATGCAGCCAATCTAATAGCACTACAAAAATAGGATAGCAGAAAAATAGTACCATTGCTAAACCACTGCCAATAAAATCAACCGCGTAAAAATAGCTACTGGTAGCGGTTGCGTAGAATATACCAGAAACAATGGTAATGACGAGCCCTGGCTTGGAGGTAACATCACGCCAAGATTGCTTAGTATTTAAGAACGGCAGCATCAAAATTACAGAAAATAAAAAACGCCAAAAAAGGAAATTGGTAATACCAAATCCTTCTTGGATTAAGAGAACACCAAACAAACCAAGGCTACCATAAAGGGCCCCCGATAAACTCGCCAAAAAAATTCCTAGATTCACCTAGAATACCTAACAAAACTTTTTTCTACTAAATATTAGGCAACTTTTAGGTTAGCATGCAAATGTTTTAATATTTTACCTAAAGTTTGTGGAATATCTTTGCGCTTGACAACCATATCAAGCATACCGTGATCAAGTAAATATTCAGAACGTTGAAATCCTTCTGGCAATTTTTGACGGATTGTTTCTTCAATGACCCTAGCTCCAGTAAAACCAATAATAGCGCCTGGTTCAGCCATGCTGACATCACCTAACATAGCAAATGAAGCACTAACTCCACCTGTAGTTGGATCGGTTAACAGGGTAATGTACGGTAAGCCGGCTTCTTTTACCATTTGTACAGCAATCGTTGTGCGAGACATTTGCATTAAAGACAGTATTCCTTCTTGCATACGCGCTCCACCAGATGCGGTTATTGCTAGTAGTGGGCTGTGAGTTTTAACTGCTAATTCTGAGGCTTTGAGCATGGCTTGTCCGGCATAAATCCCCATGGATCCGCCCATAAATTCAAAATCAAATAGACATGCCACTAGACTGTGTCCTTTAACTTGTCCGTAAGCAACTAGCACAGAATCTTCATTACCAGTTTTTTGGCGGTATTCTTTTAGGCGATCAACGTAACGTTTAGAGTCTTTAAACTTCAAGGGGTCCTGCACAACCTTTGGGACTTCTTGGAGAGTATATAAGCCATTATCAAACAGATTTTTTAAACGATCTTTAGCGGATATACGCATATGGTTTTCACAATGGTGACAAACCCCCAAATTTTCTTGAAGATCCCTATGAAATAGCATGTGTTCGCATTTATTACATTTAGTCCACAAATTTTCAGCGACATCGATCTTTTTATTAATTAGGGCTTGAATTTTAGGTTTTACAAAATTTGTTAACCAATTCATACATTCTCCTTAAAAAAATAGGGAAAAGCTAACCTTTCCCTATTTATAGCTAACCTCAGTTTCCGTGGATCCCCGTCTGTGCAGGGATGACAAAGAAGTTCGAAATTACTCCACTATTCAGCTTCAGCAACAGCTTCTTCTTTTTTCTTAGAAGCTTTCGCTGGTTTTTTTACTTCTTCAACTTCATCACTTTTCTTTGACTTAGCTTTGTTTAGAGCTGTTCCTAAAATGTCTCCAAGAGTAGCACCGCTATCAGATGAACCATAAGTATTTAGAGCTTCTTTTTCTTCTTCCATTTCACGAGCTTTAATCGATAGGCTAACCTTGCGTGCAGCTTTTTCGATAGTCATGATCTTAGCATCAATTTTTTCACCTACGGCAAAACGATCTGTACGTTGTTCTGAGCGATCTTTAGCGATATCGATTTTCTTGATGTAACCTGTCAAACCATTGCTCAAAGTTACTTCCATGCCGCGATCATCTATTGCTGCAATAGAACAAGTCACGATATCACCTTTTTTGATTGATGAATAAGCATCAGCCAGAGGATCACCTTCAACTTGTTTTACACCAAGGCTAACGCGTTCTTTTTCAGGATCAATATCCAAAACTTTAACTTTAATCATTTGGCCTTTGGTAAACTTCTTCAAAGTTTCTTCGCTATTCTCACTCCACGAAATGTCATTGATATGTACCATACCGTCGAGTAAATCATTAATGCCAACGAACAAACCAAATTCTGTAACGTTTTTAACGATACCTTCGAAAACGCTACCCACTGGATGATCTTGAACAAGTTTTTGCCATGGGTTATCCATGCATTGTTTTAACCCTAGGCTGATTCTACGTTTGTTCAAATCAACTTCAAGGACAACAACCTCAACTTCTTGGCCAACATTTAATATTTTGCTTGGGTGAAGATTTTTCTTAGTCCAGCTCATTTCAGTTACATAAATTAGGCCTTCGATTGCAGGTTGTAATTCAACAAACGCACCGTAGTCTGTAATGTTGGTAACTTTTCCTGTAACTTTTTGGCCTGGTTTGTAAGTAAGATCAATATTTTTCCATGGGTCAGTTTCAAGTTGCTTCATACCAAGTGAGATACGCTGAGTTTCGCGATTATAGCGAATTACTTGTACATCAACTGTTTCACCAATTTTCAAAATTTCATTTGGGTGATTGATACGGCGCCATGAGATATCTGTTACGTGCAATAGACCATCAACCCCACCAAGATCAATAAATGCACCGTAGTCTGTGATATTTTTCACAATACCGGCAATTATTTGTCCTTCAGATAGGTTTGAAACTAATTCTGTACGTGCTTCAGCGCGAGATTCATCTAATACAGAACGACGTGAAACAACGATGTTGCTGCGACTTTTATCCATTTTCAAAAGCTTAAACGGTTGCACAATATTCATTAGCGGTGTTAAGTCGCGAATTGGACGAATATCAACTTGGCTACCTGGCAAAAATGCAATTGCCCCATCAAGATCAACAGCAAAGCCACCTTTAACGCGACCAAAAATTACACCATTTACGTGACGTCCTGAAGCTAGTGCCTCTTCCAAACTATTCCATGAAGCTTCCCTACGAGCTTTTTCAACGCTCAATAAAGCTTCGCCTTGGCGATCTTCCAAACGTTCAACGTAAACGTCAATACGATCTCCAACTTTTGCTTCATGCATACCCGCACGGCCGGTAATTTCTTTTAATGGAACGCGGCCTTCTGACTTCATACCGATGTCAATTGTTGCCATGTCATTATATATCGTAATGATGGTTCCTTTAACGACCTTACCTTCAAAGGTACGGCTGTCTTGCATAAATTCGTTTAATAAATCTGCGAAGTTTTCTTTTTGGGATTGCATGTAGGATATTCCTGAAAATAGCTGAAATTAAAATTAATCAGCAGGCTAAAAGTTACAACTGTGGGGAATTATGCCATAGAATAATAGTTTAAGCAAAGTATTTTCTATAAATATTCTTAATCACTCACCTTACGCAGTGAGTTGCGATATTTGAGGAAAAGCAGTAGATAGAAGTTATCTAACGTATTCACATGAGTTGAGTATTTATGGATACAAGATTGTGCGATATTTATACAGACTACCTTATCTGTCAAAATAAGTAC
>JAPLON010000015.1:12159-13727 GCA_026400695.1 Pseudomonadota bacterium | reverse complement strand
TAAACCTGGCATAAGACGAGTAGCTCGCTGCTATAACTTAGATTAAAATTTTTGTTGCATTTAAGCAAATTGATTAGTAAGTTACCAAATATAATTAACATTTATAGAAATAATTCATGAAAAAAACACAAATACTCACTTTGGCGTTATTAATTAGCTGTGCGCCTTATAAAATTTATGGTTCAGACGCGGCACCTGCTGGGGATGGACAAGGTGGTGTGCACGTAAGTTCATCTAGTAGACAAAGCGAAGCTCCAAGGGACGATGCGTTTACTGAATTATACGGCGCCACCATGAAGGGACACCAAGCAGTTGATCCTAGAATAATTCCGCTTATAGATAGAGTTGGACGTTTGCAGCATGAAGCGACCCAAGAAGATATACTACAAATACGCGCATATTATTTTGGTAAATTTTTTGAATATATGGAAGGACTGCGCAAAGTAAACCAAGCCCCAACAGCAGAATTTGTAGATTTATGGAAAAATATTCACGCTGAAGCAGAATCTGAAGCAAGCAAGAAAGATTTAGGAGGCGTTAACTGGGAAATGCTAGAGGTTATATTTATACGTGGCCTACTTCTAGCATCAGATGGTAGAGTAAGCGACGCAGCAAAAGACCTGTTAGGAAAAATTCCTGGTATGGAGCTATTTTTTGCTGCACAAGAACCCACCCCACTTCGCTTAGTAAGATCTGGTGAAGCTAGAATTCCTGCATGGAAACACTCTGCAGCAGCGTGTATTCAAAGTGAAGTTGACATGGATAAATTAGAAAAGCCATATTTGATTGCACATCCATTACATCACAAAATTATAAAACGCGTTGTAAAAGAAGCAAATAGATTAGGACTACGTGAAAACGTATTCATACCAATGCCAGGGCTTGGAAAAATTGGCATAACCACTATTCTTGAAATGTTGTTAAGCCAAGCTTACCCATTACCATTAACATATGAAGTCTACACTGCCCATGGTTTAAGCTTAGTTACCGTAGAAGCTGCAGCACATGACAAAGCACATGGTACAGTTGACAATCGACTTTTTGAAGTACATCAGTCTGCTCTCAACCTATTAAGAAATGCGCCTGAAGGAAATATAACAGATGAAAATATTAATTTAGCAACAAGAATTGCGGTTGAAAGATACCAAGCATTTAATGATGTACTGAAACACTATTTGCAAGTTAAAAAAGAAAATTTCGTTAGAGATGCTGCTTCTGGGGTTGCTGTATCAATTGCACCTGCTATGGATGGTTCAGTTGCCGTTGGCATTGCTGTAGGAGGACCTGCCGCAAAATTACGTGCACGCCAAGAATACAACGCAGGTGTTTCGCCGCTATTTGAAGCTTTGCATGAAAAATATGCTTTCGAAGCGAATGTACTAGAAAAAACAACTTTTGCGGAAGCAATTACACAACTATGTGCAAATGCTACTGCACATAGTGAAGTGTTAAGATTTAACGAATTTAACACTTTATTTAACCCACAATCTGATCTAACAGATGCTGAAATAATTGCTGCTGTAAGAAATATGCCTGTATCAAGAACTGGTGTAGATATTCCGGCTCCT
>JAPLON010000015.1:0-12142 GCA_026400695.1 Pseudomonadota bacterium | reverse complement strand
CAATATCCACGTTTTGATTTAGCGCACGCAACAGTAAGACGTGGTGATGTCTATACCGAAATTACCTTTAATGATAAAAATACAGGTGAACATGTAACATTAAAGTCAGCTACAGCTAAATACTTATTCGAAACAGCAAAAGACCAAAACGCTCTACTAAAATTAATAGGACGAGAAGTAGGGGTACCTGTAGTAGATGCAGCTTTGCCAGCAGCTGAAGGAAGAATCGCCTATCAAGCAGCGGTTGCTGCCTGGTTTACAGAAGTTGGCGCTAGAACTAATGCCATGATTAATGGATTAGTAGCAGACATGCAACAACCTGGTATGGATAATGCAATTAGTGCCTACGACGAATTGATAACAAGACAAAATGCAGCATGGGCAGTACGTTTTGCACCGGCAGTTGCTGCAGAAGACGACGGCAAACATGACGATGAATAAACAATAAAAAACTCAATAATTCACCCTCATCAAACAGCTACCGGCTTAGTCCGGTAGCTTTTACTTATTTAAATCAGATAGAGTCATTGACAGTCACAAGACTGTATTTACGATTTTCATTTAACATATAGTGTGTTTTTCTTTAATCGCATTATTAAATTTTTTACCCAAATAAATAGCCAAAACAAACCAAAATACAACCAGTGGAAATCCAGCTGCTCCGCTTAAAATAAGGTAGTGTCCCTTCCCTGCCACTTCACCAAATATTGATTGCATAGGTTTAAGTAACATATTAAACAATGAACCCGCTTCTTTAGACGCACGTGAACCAAAAGTCTCAATCCAAGCTTGGGCTTTGAATCTAACATCGGTTGTGGTTGGAATGTATAGCTGCTTTAAAGAAGGGCCATTTAATGCATAGTTAATAGCTTTTGAACCAACCATTAATCCAAACAAAAAAGTAATTGAATCAAGGGTTAAAAAGCTAAACAATGCCAACCCAACAATAACTGGCATTAATGCCAAAGAAACACCTATTCCTAAATAGCGCGTAATATTACTAACGCCTAATAATAAGCAACTCAACGAAACAATGTTCACGCTTGAAGCGTAAATACTTAAATAATTACTAAGTTCTACCCCTGAAAACTGAGTAGCTGCCGCAAGCTTAAAATTGTAATCAAAAATAGTTACGATAAATTCGTAAATAAACTGCACCATAAATATGCCAATTAAGTAGCGGTTGGAAACCAAAAGCTTAAGTCCTTCAAGAAACCCTGGTTCGTGCTGTGGTGCATCATTAGTTTTGCTAGATTCTTCTTTAAAGGCTACTAGTAAATCGCTTGGAGTATTCTTTAAAAAGTTCCTTACTAATGGAACAATCCATAAAGTTAAAGCGCCAAGTATTGCAGTTGAGACAGCATCATTTTCCAAGCCTAAACGATGTGGCAGTCCACCAATACCATAAGGGCAAACAATGCCTCCCATTTGCCCAATTGCCACGACTAAAGGAAAACCTCGCTTAGCTGAAACAGGTTCGGTTGTGTCAGTTGCAAAAGCCCAAAATAAAGCCACTACTAATGAACCAAAGCTTTCAACAAAAAGGTACCACAAATATCCTAAAATTTTAGTGCAGACAAAAGCAAATGTGCTTCTGGCCATTATTTCTTCAGGAGTTCCTTGGGCAACTAGCATTGCCAAACTAAAACACAAAATTGTAATTCCATAAAAATATGGCAAAATTACAAACATTCTTTCACGCGACGTCCGCTGCAAAAGCTTAGTATAAAACATTACCAATGGTAGTAGCGCTAGTACTGATACGGTTTTAGCGTACGGGATATGTGTTTTATCAACCAACTGAATAAATATGGCATCTTTTAATGGTCGCAAAGTCCAGTAGATGCCAATAATTAAAGCAAATATACCGCCCATATTTAAAAATTTTTTAAATTCTTTTTTTTCAAAGTTTCCAAAATTAAAACGACAAATGCGAATTAATATTTTTAAAACAACTTCATTAATTTTCACTTTAGTACCTTTTGTTTTATGAGAAGACCAATATAAACAAGTTTTTGTTTTTTGTATTGACGATATAAATGATTTTCATTATCGAAAAATCAGATATTTAAAAATGCTTAAAAATAGTACACTTTTTGCCATAGTATTGTGATTTTAAGAAACTTGGTAATATTTATGAATAATCTACTTAGCCATTTAAGAATTGCCGACTTAGAATTGTTCATAACTGCAGGGCACTTAAAGAACCTAGGCAAAGCAGCTAGCTTACATAACTTAAGTCAAAGCGCTGCAAGTGCTGCAATTGCACGGGTTGAGCAAGCCTTTGGCCAGGCGTTGTGTACCCATGAAAAACGTCATTTTCGTTTAACCCACCAAGGAGCAAGTTTAATACCTGCAGTAGAAGATTGGCTCCGATACTTCCGTGAAAAAGTTGCAACAAATTTACCCAGGCCATTACGATTAGCAACGACTCAAGCCATAGCCAGAGCTGTAATTTCAGCAATTCTGCCAATTGAAATTAAGGCTTCGTCCATGTCTGCATCTTTGTCGATGATGATGCAGTTTTTTCCACCCATTTCAGCTATACTCAGCCCTACAAAACACTACCCCCTGCCCTGTGCTTTTACCTGAAAATCAAATTGAAGTACTGCAGCTTTTGCAAAGTTGGAAACAATTACACGCAGAGCCCTTGGAAATTAAGGCCAGAATACCAAGCTGGTCGCTAATTGCGGATATTTGCGCTAATTCAAATGATGTTGGTTTCCTACCAGATTTCTTAGGAAAAAAAGCAAAGCTTCACCCCGTTTCTTGGCAACCAAAAACATCTTGCTACAAAATATTAGCCTTATACCGTAATTTTGATGTAGCACTACACAAGCGAATTGATTTAATAATTGAACATTGCCAAAAAGCCTTTATGGAATAAAACATGGAAAATTTTGAAATGGATTCTCGTTTAACGGCAGACTCATCTTTCGTTACAAAGCTTAATTTGTGCCAGGTGCGCCTACACCATAATGCAGCTTTTCCATGGATATTACTCATCCCCCTGCAAGCAAATGTGAAAGAAATTATAGACCTTTCAGATACTAATCAGCAGTTATTACTGCAAGAAATTGTTCTTGCCAGTAAAGTGATGAAAGAACTTTATAATCCAACAAAACTAAATGTCGCAAATTTGGGTAATATGGTTCCCCAGTTGCATGTGCATGTAATTGCTAGATATGATCATGATGCTGCTTGGCCAAACCCAGTTTGGAATAGTGGCGTTACTAACTCATACCACCCTCAACTTTTGAGTGAGCAGATTGATAATATTGCTACTGCGTTTAACAAATAGTATTTTTTTATTGCAAAATATGAAAATTCTCTCTATATAAGATTTGTGATTAATGCTTTATGCAACATTTTATATAATAGTATGTGTACTTTTTTGAAAAAAAATAACTTACAAATACCTTTAGGTAGCTATTCTGCCCAGGTGTTTGTTTGAATTGCGTACATTAATCAATCTTTCAAAGAGTCAATCTTTAATCTATATAAGCTTCCAACACATCGATTTAGACGCCTGGTAATAGGCTCTAACCCCTAATTATTAATGGATTTCCGTTCGCACGTTAATGACAGATGGTATTGAATCATTTTGTCATAATCACATAAGCGAATATCCATTTGTAATGACAATTGAACAGCATCTGCTGTCATCCCCGCGTAGGAGGGTATCCCATAATGATGTAATCAATTGGTATAAAAAATAACAACTATTAACAACTTTAAAAAAGAAAATACAAATGTCTAAATTTAAAAAGCTATATTTGCCACTTTTTGTTTCTGTGGCAATGCATATCGGAAATGTGCATGCAGCAGCTGATGATGGATTTGGGGCGCATGCTACATCATCTTCAAGTTCATCGTCCTCGTCAACAGCTATTGCTCCTTTCGATGGGGGAGAAATTGTTACAATAATTATGGAAGGGGTAAATGACATAGGTATTAGTGCTGCACCTTTGAACGCTAATAAGGCTCGCATTCATAGCGTAGGCAATGTATTGGATGCAACATTTAAAGAACTTGGAATGCAACCCCCAACAAATTTACTGTCTATTATGGCTGAATATGAACCCACCCCATGTTTTTATGTTTTGCGCTATGATATGGTTTCAACCATCGATTTAGAAGGAAATAGAGTTGATATTCCGGTTGGCCCAAGGCCTAATTCTGCAATTTTTGCTGGAAAAAACTTGTATGTTTTGAAGACCCATTCAAATAGTATCTCAGTAATTGATACCACAACCAACACCAAAATAGGTGCTGATATTCCTGTCGGTAATGAACCTAGTTCTCCAATTCTTGCTGGGGCAAACTTATATGTTTTGAAGGCCCATTCAAATAGTGTCTCAGTAATCGATACCACAACCAACACCAAAATAGGTGCTGATATTTCGGTTGGATGTACACCCCTTTCTCCAACTCTTGCTGGGAGAAACTTGTATGTTGTGAACCATGATTCACACAGTGTTTCAGTAATCGATACCACAACCAACTCCAAAATAGGTGCTGATATTTCGGTTGGAAAGTACCCTGTTTCTGCAACTCTTGCCGGGAGAAACTTGTACGTTTTGAATGGAAGTTCACACAGTGTTTCAGTAATCGATACCACAACCAACTCCAAAATAGGTGCTAATATTCCTGTCGGTGATGCGCCTACTTCTGCAATTCTTGCTGGGACAAACTTGTATGTTTTGAAGCGCAATTCGCACGGTACCTCACACGGTATTTCAGTAATCGATACCACAACCAACTCCAAAATAGGTGCTGATATTCCGCTCGATGATGAACCTAGTTATGCAATTCTTGATGGAAGAAACTTGTATGTGGGTCAACGAGGCAGTGTCTCAGTTATAGATACCGCAACCAACACCAGACGCGCTAACATTGCCACTGGTATTAGTTCTTATTCTGCCACCCTTATAGCAGGAAAATTATTAGTTAATGGCTACGATGGCCTTCGTTTAATACATCTGGATAAATTAGCAGCACAACTTAGTACTAAAACAACTACAGTAGCTTTTTCTGAGAGTAGCTCATCCTCATCCTCTGTCAGTAGTAACAACAATAATAATACCAATGGGTAATTAAAAACTTAATTTTTTATAAAAGGAAAACAACAATGTCTAAATTTAAAAAACTATACTTGCCGCTTTTGGTTTCTGTGGCAATGAATATTGGGAATGTATATGCGTCTGATGCAAACACTCTAATCTCTATGCAAGAAATATCGCAAGCAATTCAGGAGAGGTACGCTTCTACCAATTCCACTGACTCTAAAGGGATCTTAGATACTCTCAAACAGGAAAATATGCGATATGCGTTACTTCCTGGCAGCAGAGGTATTTCCTATTTCAGGATGGTGAGTGGTTTTTTGGATCAAGAGTTTGACCAAATGTCGAATAATTTAAGGTATGATACGGCTCCACTCTTTCACGATACAAACGACAGCACTTACAAAATTCATGTTTTTAAAGCTATTTTTGAAAATATTGATATTTTCTCGCAGATTCTCTCTTCATTTTTAGATAACGGCGCCCAAATTCATGATGACGTGCATCAGGGCGCTCTTAATAGAATTCGTGCCCTACCTAAAAAGATAATGGAAATTGAGACCATAATAAAACAGATTAACCTATTCCGGGAAGGAGACGAAACCTTCTGTAAAATACCCCATTTTGTAACCCTATCCGAACGTTTTAAATGGTTTGATGCAGCCATTCCCTCGACCGCCAGAGAACACTTAAAAAAAGAGATCCTTCGACTCAACGAAAAAATGGAAAAAATCTATCAGCGCCAAGTCTCTGAGCAGCATATCTTAACAGAAGACAAAAAGAAAGCAGATGATAAGGTAATCGACACACACAGCAAGAAGTAATTCGGTTATTGTTTCGGTTATTGTTGTGGAAGTTAAATTAAAACTTGCACACCGCGTTATATATCAAAAAACCACATTGGCAAAATCTTCCTTGTGTGTTAGTGCTTTGTAGTAAAAACTTAAATTTAAACGGAATAAATGCAATTTTCTAGAAAAATTATAGCTTATGTGATGTTAAGTTATGCATGGCTGAATGCTACTGATAGCAATTTAATAAATGAGAGCAATAGATTTAAAAAAGCTGTAACTGTGGTTGCTTGTATTATTTTGGATCAAGCCATACAAACGTACTATGCTCCAGAAGGTTCAAATGCAAATTTAGTAACAAACATGGCAATTGCTACAGCATATGCCTTGCTTCCAGGTACCATTGAATACGTCGCTGGGGCAAACTACAAAGAAAGAATTACGCTGATGCCATTGGCAATAGGTTTGTATGTAGCCCCAAAAATAACTGCAGGATCATGTGCTGTTGCCTGGGCCTTAGATAAAATAGCTGGAAGGTATGTAGGTAATGGAATAGGAAAAGCAGCGTTTGATTATTGTAATGCACGTGTTGGGGGAATGCTTGGGATGCCACTACCACTATGCCGCTGTCCTAATTAATCCACGACCCCTTTAACCTTTTTCATAGACGCTAAACCCGGATGGTTTTATATTCTTGATAAGACCATCTGGAGAGTCTCATGTTTGCTTTAATTGATTGTAATAATTTTTTCGTTTCCTGTGAGCGAGTGTTTCGCCCAGAGCTTGAAAACAAGCCGGTTATCGTGCTTTCCAGCAACGATGGCTGCGCTATTTCTCGCTCTAACGAAGCTAAGTTATTAGGAATTCCTATGGGTGCCCCACTATTTGAAATTAGGCACCTGGTTAAGGCATATAACGTGGAAGTGTTGTCATGCAACTTTGAGCTATATGGTGATATAAGCTCACGTATTATGAGCATACTACAACAGCAATGCGAAAAAGTTGAGGTATATTCAGTTGATGAGGCCTTTTTGGAATACGATGATTCTGTTAGTTGGCAAACAGAAGGAGACCGTTTACAAAAACATTTAATGCAGTGTGTAGGTATTCCAACCTCTATTGGTTTTGGCGCCACTAAAACATTAGCAAAGTTGGCAAATTTACAATCTAAAGCTTCAGGCTTTGTCTGTTACCTTGATAACACCATAAAATACCACGACGCTTTAAAAGCCATTACAGTTAACAAAATTTGGGGAATTGGCGCCAAGCTAAGCAAGAGTTTACGCCAACAAGCTATCTATACAGCCTATGATTTAATGACAGCTAATGCTAAAGATATTCGCAAAGAATACGGCATTATAGTGGAACGTATAGTCTATGAACTTAATGGCCAGTCCTGCATTCCGTTAACCCTAATCCAAGATCCAAAAAAATCAATCCAAATTACCCGTAGTTTTGCCACCCCAGTTAAAGACATGGCTATTTTAAAGCAAGCCGTTGCGCGTTATGGTTTTCGTTTGGCTTATAAGCTGCGAGAAAATTCACAAAAAACCCAAACTCTTTGGGTTTATGGCCGTAATACTAAATTTGAATCCGCCAATACAGTCTTACACCAACGCACGATCATTTTAGATGAACCTACTAACGACACAGCTACAATTATTCAGCACGCGCAATCTGCTGTGGAAGATTTTTTTGACCCAAAAATTAGCTACAGTAAAATTGGAATCATGGCGCTTGATTTGCATGACGCAACATTACCACAACAAAAATCTATATTTACCCCTAAAGCTAACGATAAAAAAGATATAGATAAGGTAATGGATGATTTAAACAAACGATTTGGCCTTGGCACTGTGCGTCCACTATCATGCGGTGAAAGCATTGATTGGATGAATAAACGAGACCACAAAACCCCGGCCTACACTACTAATTGGCAAAATATTGTTCAAGTAAAAGCAAAATGATGGTACTAATGTATTACACGTTATCCTGAACTTGTTTCAGAATCTAAATACATAAAAAAATCGAAAGTAAAAAATGTCTGATTACGTTATCCCAAATAATTTAACTCGCCTTGACCGTTTCTTGCGCAGGCTTTACCCAGGATTAACTCAAGGAGCGTTAGAAAAGCTGCTGCGCTCAAAAAAAATATTAGTAGATGGCAAGCCAGCCAAAAGCAGTACCCGGGTAGATTCTGAGGAACAGGTCAGCATTTTGGTTGATTTAGCGCTTTATACCACCCATGCATCAGCCCCACCAAAACGTGAAATTGATGTCACAGACAAAGATTTAAAATGGATTGAATCAATTATCATCTGGGAAGATGACCAACTCATTGCCCTTAATAAACCCCAAGGAATTGCTGTTCAAGGTGGCACAGGCACCAGACGCCATATAGATGCCATCATGAAAGCCTACAACCATGAAGCGCGCCTTGTGCACCGTATTGATAAAGATACTAGCGGCGTTCTAGTTATGGCAAAGACCATACCTATGGCACAATATTTAACTGATTTATTTGCAAACCATGGGGTGCAAAAAACCTACCGCGCTATCGTTGAAGGTAGCGTTCGCCCAGCCCAAGGAACAATCAATTTACCAATAGGTAAGGAAATGGTTGGCAACAAGGAAAAGATGGTGGTTAACGGCCCCCACGCCAGACCGGCTGAAACTCAATACATGTTACGTAAAAAACTTGGAAATAGCTTTGCTGTGGTTGATTGCTGGCCACAAAGTGGACGCACCCATCAAATTCGTGTTCACCTTAGTGCATCTGGCTGGCCAATTGTAGGGGACTATAAATATGGCGCTAGCGAAAAAGGACTAAGCTTGCACCTCCATGCGTACCAAATATCTTTCCCGCTGCCAGATAGCGGTAAAATGGTGATCACAGCCCCTCTTTCTGAACATATGCGAGCAACTATGCAAGAATTTGGCGCTGATCCAGATAAGCTAGAGCATAGTTAAGACTTAAACCGTCACCTCCATAATAAATTAACGTAGCTATATACCTCTTTTGATAAAGTTTGAAAGCATTCGCAATATTTTTATTGCTAATTAACGTATCATTAACTATTTAACCCTATACTATTAGTAGCAATCTCTGTATTATACTTAGCGCCATGGCTATTAATAATGATTATTGTAAATCCACACTACCTTCTATTTTAATTTTCATCAAAAAATACGTCACCAAATCAGTGAGGTTAAAATGACAAATATATTAGATGTTAATAAAATTTTGCGTCTTTCTGTAATTCTTTTTGTAAGTGTATTGTTTCCTATAAATTCCTCAGATTTCCAAGAGTTCGATGATCTCGGCACAAGCAACTCAAACACTTCAACATTTTTAGAATCTTCAATCAGCGATTTTGTTAATCATCATACAAATGCACTCCCTCTAAAAAGTGGCGCTGATTGCTCCAAAAAATTAATAACCTTAAGACTACCGCCAATCCAGTTTTCACATTATGTAGCTCTTCAAAAAAAAATCGCGGAAATAATTCCTGATGAGTCTTACAGGCCAACAATTGATCTCACACTCACACTTGCAAATGCTACTCCAACCAAATCTATAGGGCTTCTTGGTGGCATGGGACCATTATCTGACTGTGATATTTTAACCAGAATTATGCCATCTATTGAAAATAAAGTAGATTGGAATCGCTTTGCTATACATCTACTCTCAGCTCCACCGCCCAGAGTTTTTTTTGCTGTTTTTCAGGGGCTTTCTTATTTCTATAAAGTGATTGATTTTACAACACAGGGTCATGATAGATATTATATGCTAGGCAACAAAGCACATTTACACCTAAAGTGGTTTGAGAGGGCAATTGGATGTACCTGGTTAAGATCGCGCTCTTTATCTACCACCTCACAGGCTACTGACTTGGTAGAATTTGTGATTCAAGAAACTTTTAAAAAGAATGCCAAGTCTAAAGTACTTATTTTAGAAGCATTAAGGTCTTATAGAAGTCAGCTATATCAGCATTACTTACTGAAAAATGGTATATCTACAGACGATTTTTACACTCAATCTCAAGAAGAAGCTGCAGTGATTCAAGACTGTATTAGTAACGTAAAAGCAGGGAATACTGATGATGCTGGCAAAAAAATTAGTGATCTTGTTATTGGCAAAATTACACAAATTCGCACTTCTGGAAAAGAGGTTAACGCAGTCCTTTGCGGTTGCACTGAAATTCCCCTAGCTCTTAAAAGCAAATGGAATGCAGAAAACAAATTGTTAGAGCTTGGGGATGAATCCCCCGTTTTTATAGACACTGCCGAACTGTTTGCAATGAAAATTGCTTATGATATAAACGAATTGTGTAAGCCTTACTAGCTAGTAAGCATAGTTAGGTTTTTGATTATTAGGTAACACCTATTCCAAGTCCAAAGTAATTAAAATTAGTCATGTCCTTTGGGTTGTATATATTTCTAAAATCCATAAACAAAGGCTTTTTGGATGAGTCCATTAACTTAATGATTTTACCCATATCTAAAGCTCTAAATTCATTCCATTCTGTTAGTATTACAACGCAACCAGCATCTGTTACAGCGTCATAGGTAGAATTGGCAAACCGCACCTTTGCAAAAGATTTTTCACAATCTATAGCGTAATTTAAACGTTCACAACCATCGTAATAAAGTGGATCATAAGCAGAAACCTCAAAGCCATTTTTTAAAAGTTCTTGAATAATAGTTAGACTAGGGGCTTCCCTTAAATCATCAGTATTTGGTTTAAAAGTTAAACCTAACACTGCAACTTTTTTATTTGTTCCACAACTACTTGTGGCCTGAATTATCCTTTGGGCCATGTCTAATTTTCGTTCCTCGTTGTATCGTATCACATTATCAACTAAAGAACATTGAACTCCATATGTCTTAGCAATTTGATTTAAAGCGCGCGTATCTTTTGGAAAACAAGAACCTCCGTATCCAGGCCCAGCATGCAGAAATTTTTTACCTATGCGTTTATCAAGGCCAATTCCTTTGGCTAGCACTTGAACGTCTCCTCCTGATTTTTCACACAAATCAGCCATTTGGTTAATAAAAGAAATTTTCAAGGCCAAAAATCCATTTGCTGCATACTTAATCAGCTCTGAAGTTTCAAGAGTTGTTGAAACAATAGGAGTTTCAATTAAATACAATGGCCTATAAAGTTTTTGTAAAACTTCACTAGCTTTAGCATTATTCGTACCTATAATTACGCGATCAGGCCGCATAAAGTCACTGATGGCAGATCCTTCACGCAAAAATTCTGGATTTGAAGCCACGTCAAAAGAAACACCTTCAACTAATTCAGGTCTAGTTTTTTTGATAATTTCAGCAACCTGACGTGATGCTCCAACTGGTACTGTTGATTTGGTCACTACAACCGTATACGAATCACCTATTGAGTTCGCTATTTCTGTTGCTGCTTGGTAAACGTAAGTTAAGTCTGCATGGCCATCGCCTCGTCTTGTAGGCGTTCCAACTGCAATCATGACAATATCAGAAGTTTTAACTGCAGTGCTTAAATCGGTTGTGAATGTTAAGCGTTTTGCTTTAACACCTTGGTGAATTAAAGAATCTAGGCCAGGTTCATAAATCGGCACTATACCTTTATTAAGGGCATCTACCTTAGAGCTATCCTTATCGACACAGGTAACATCAAAGCCAAATTCCGCAAAACATGCCCCACTAACTAAACCTACGTAACCCGCACCAACAACTGTTATTTTCATCATTTATCCATTATTTGTTTTAATAAATCTGCCACAAGGCCAAAACACATAATAATTAAGCACATTAACAATCCGCTCTCGAAGAAATTGTGTTAATAAATATATCGTAATTAATGCAAATACAGTCTGGAAAACAACTAAACATTTAAAAGCGTAAGATTTAAATAAAAACTTAAAAAAAGTAATAATCATGGGGTACATACCCATTCTTACTATGGAATTACTTTCATATGAACCGCTGTCAGGCAAAAACTCTGGACCTTTGATAATGGAAAATAAAAACACAAGAAAAAAAATTGAAAATATAGCTAGAGTGTCGTTAGTTTTTAAAAGCTTACCCATTGGCAATACCTGTAATGGCTGTTGGCGTGATTATCAACTTTTTTCAAAAAAACATCAACAGGTTAGTACGGATCATCCAGGGCCTACGCATGAAGAATTTTCTTGACAGATGAGGTGAGGTATTTGAAGGACATAGCATTTTTGCGCATGAGCGATTTAATTGACTGTTCTGGCTTTTCTTTCAGCTTCACCAGGACTGCAAGCGCCCATTTACGCA
>JAPLON010000057.1 GCA_026400695.1 Pseudomonadota bacterium | reverse complement strand
TTTTTCTTTTTATTTATTTTTTTACAGCACCTTCAAAACTTGTTCTTAGTGCTTTCATTAAACGAATGAAACTTGTTGCTTCTTGACAATTTAAAGGCAAAACGTACACTCTAAGCCACTTTACACGTGTGTTTAAGTCTACTTATACCTTTATTTTTGATGGGAGCCTGCTATGAGTTTTGCGCCAAAGTTGCCATTGGCAGCTTTAATCCTTTTTGTTATTTCCGGTACTAGTTATAGTTCGCAAGCAAAAAAACCGAACATGTTTTACAAGAATGGTGATTTTGAGGCATCTATCATAGGTAACATAGTTACTGAAACTGGTTTTGATAAGAATGGCATTCTGTTCAATAACAATATTCCAGATAAGTTATTCGCTAATAAAACAAAAATTGATCTTTCGTTCTTAACTAAGACTCCTAATTGTCAGTCAAAAGTTACCTTACGTAACAAGGTGGTATGGGGAAATCCTAGAGTTATTTTCACAAATGATGCGTGGATAAAGACTCTTGATGGTCCAGCAACCAGTCACTTTCATACTGTCGGGCCAAACATGCTTTGGGTTCGTGAAGTATGGGTTGAAGCTGATATGTCCCAACTTTGTAAGATGCAAAATGTTTTGAAACAGACGTTTACTCTTGGAGCGTTTTCATTTTCACTTGGTCGTGGTATTGCTCTTGGTGATGCTTATTCGGTGAATCCATCATTGCTTGGTTTTTTCCAAGATAACTCAGTGGATCAATATGCATGGGGCGCAAAGCTCTCTGGTGGGTTGATAGAAAATTTTATGTCTTATGACATGTATCTCTCTGTGTTGAGTAATAAAAGCGTAAGCTTGAGTGAAACTATTTTACCTACACAAATAAAAACTTTTGGTACGAGTGATACTTCTCCTTTTCGAGGAGCTGGGAAAATTGGCTTTATTTCAGCAGCCCGTTTGATGATTACTCCCATGGCGGAAGAAACAAGAAAACTTAGTTTTGAGCCTTATATTATGCATCACCATGATCCAGAACAAAAAGTAGAATTTTTTTGTGATGCTAAGTCTAACTTAAACACTGGCGGCTTTGCCTGTGAATTTGCTGCGGGTGGATTTGAGCTTGGCTTTGATTGTGCAAGTAACTTTGGATCTCAATATGTAAAAAATTGGGATAGAAACTACACCAACAATGTGAATACTGGTGGTTATTCATCATTCGTTTATAGCGATGTGTATGATGTTGATCCAAATGTAACGGTGCCAACAGCTGCTAATTATGTTTTATATGATCCAGCAAATACTGCACAAAAAACTGCAGTAAACGGAGTGACCCCTGGGGCTCTTTCAAATGGTGCCCAAATAGCAGGAACAACTTTGTATAACAGCCTTACTCGCTACAGAACTGGCTATACCACAAAGTTTAGAGGGTTTATGTGGGTTGGCGATATGAGTTATTGGCTGATTCCTAAAGACCTTGTTTTGAGTGCTACGTGGGGGCTTGCAAGTGGTGATCAAAATCCAAATGCAAATCTAAAAGATCCTCTTGATGTATCGGTTGATGGTAACTATAACGGGTTTATTCCTTTTCAAGAAATTTACAGCGGAAAGCGAGTACAAAGCTTTTTTGGTATGACAAGTCAAATTATTCGTCCACTTAGTGTTACCAATACAGGGGATGATTTTGCAGTAACTGTTGATAACTTTAGCAACTTGGTATTTTGGGGTATGGGCATAAAATATGCTCCAAAAAAAGCACACTCAAAATGGAGTGTTAATCCGAACTTCATTATGTACTGGCAAGATGTTGCAAGTAATAAGTTCGATATTACCACTGGCAAGACTACTAATGAGCCGGCAAATAAAAACATAGGATCAGAAGCAAATCTCTTTTTTGGAGTTAATTTGGCTGAAAATCTTACGGTTACTGGTGGTATTGGTATGTTTGTTCCTGGACAACATTACACCGATATTAAGGGTAAGCCGACTACAGCGGCTCAGCGAGCTTCCCTTACTGCTGCATTAAAGGCGGCAGCACTTGCGAATCCTCTTTCTTCAGGACCGGTTACCAATTTAGATGGACTCCCGCTTGTGGGTAATAACACCGCATACAGTGTCAGTATCG
>JAPLON010000066.1:1826-4826 GCA_026400695.1 Pseudomonadota bacterium | reverse complement strand
CATTAATTTTATTATCCTAATAAGGATAATAAAATTAATGGGATAATAATATTGGCGCCAAAGCCAAGTTCTTTAAAAAACTGATCGTATGAAGCATGATAGCGCTTAATTGCAAACACTCCAGCGAATGGAATAATAATTCCACTTAACAGTAATCCCAAAAATCCGACTTGCCATAGGTTTAGGCATTGGCTGCCAATCTGCATAGGGAAAACTAGATTCCCTGAGCCAAAAAACATGGCAAATATTGAAAAACCTAATAAGAATATGGAATTCTGCATAAAGGGTGGCCTTTGAATTAAGTGTTATAGTTTAAATATTTAGTCATCACCATACGTTTACCTGTATAAATAATCAATAATTTAATACTACAAAATTCTTGTCAAAGAGCGCGATTCAAACTATTATAACTAACAATTACCAGGAGGTTACATGGCTCGAGTTACAGTTGAAGATTGCGTTTTAAAAGTACCTAATCGTTTTGAATTGGTTGCATTAGCAGCGAAGCGTGCCCGCGAAATTTCTGCAGGGTCAAGTATTACAGTTTCACGGGACAATGATAAAAATCCAGTCGTGGCTTTACGTGAAATTGCAGAGGGTAACCTTAATCTTGCCGCTATGGAAGAGGGAATCATTAAAGCTTTGCAGCGCGCAGTTCTTACAGATGAGCTAGAACTAAATATAGGCGATGATCTACTAGAAGTTATGCAAGATGCAAGCCAGTGGCACAAAGATATACCGACTCCAAAATTTAAAGATATAGAAGAATTTGACGACGAAGCTCTCGAAGATTAATTAAAAACTGGTTAGACTAAACGCAGGTACCTATTTTTAGAAAGTTTCTGTGAAAGCAGTTTTACGTAAGCCTGTAGTACGCCAGTATGAGCTTGTTGAAAAAGTCAAGAAGTACGATCCTCATACGGATGAGGATCTGGTTAACAAAGCTTACGTATTTTGTATGAAGGTGCATGGCCAGCAATTACGTGCGTCTGGTGACCCTTATTTTTACCATCCTTTAGAAGTAGCGAATATCCTAGCGGATATGCGCTTGGATCATTATTCAATCATTACTGCATTGTTGCATGACACTATTGAAGATACCCTAACCACACACGAAGAAATTGAAAGTTTATTTGGCCCCGAAATTGCAAAGCTGGTTGCTGGAGTAACTAAGCTTTCAAAATTAGAGCTACAGTCCACTTCAACTCCGCAAGCTGAAAATTTTCGTAAACTCTTTTTGGCTATGTCAAATGATATACGCGTGTTGCTGGTAAAGCTTGCGGATAGAGTGCATAACATGCGCACTCTACACTTTATTAAAGATCCAAATAAGCGCACGCGTATAGCCAGCGAAACCTTAGAAATATATGCTCCCTTAGCCAGTCGGATTGGAATTACCAAGTTTAAAGATGAATTACAAAACTATGCTTTTGAACATTTGTACCCAAATGAACATACTGTGGTTATGGAAAAATTGGCAGGAATGCCACAATCTCAGCAAATGATTGAAAATATCAATAGTGACATTAGTAGAGTTCTAGAAACTGGTGGCTTAAAGAGCGAAGTCTTTGGTCGTGAAAAAACTCCATACTCAATTTGGAAAAAAATGCAAAAGCGTAACATAACTTTTGAACAATTATCTGACTTAATGGCTTTTCGAGTGGTTGTGGATAATTTACAAGAATGCTATCAAGCCTTAGGTTTAATTCATAGTACTTACATTATGGTTCCTGGACGATTCAAAGATTACATTAGCACTCCTAAAGCTAATGGTTATCAATCTTTGCACACAACATTGATTGGGCCTTACAACCAAAAGATTGAAGCACAAATTCGCACAAAAAAAATGCATGAAGTTTGTGAATTTGGTGTTGCTGCTCACTGGAACTATAAGCAACGCGGTAATCTTGAAGAATTAGTAAATGTGCATGATGGAACCCAATACAGTTGGGTAAGAAACTTACTTGAAATTTTAGAACATGCTGATACACCGGAAGAGTTTTTAGAGCATACAAAACTGGAAATGTTTAACGATCAGGTGTTTTGTTTTACTCCAAAAGGCGATGTTATCGCGTTACCTAAAAGCGCTTGTGTGCTTGATTTTGCTTACTCAATTCATGGGGAAATAGGCAACCATACGGTTGGAGCAAAAATTAATGGTAAGCAAGTTCCGTTACGTACAGAACTTTATAACGGTGATCAAGTTGAAATAGTTACCTCTAGACAGCAACGTCCATCACCTAGCTGGGAACGCTACGTAGTAACTGGCAAAGCAAAAGCACAAATTCGTAAATTTATCCGTACAGAAAAGTACGAACAGTTTTTGGAGCTAGGTAATACAATTTTGCAAAAGGCTTTGAATAAAGAAAATTGCGCTTACGATGAAAAAATATTAGCTCAAAATGTTAAGGATACTAAATACCGAAGCGTTGAGGATGTATTGATTGCCATTGGTGAAGGGGTACTAGGGGTTAGGGAAATAGTTAAGTATTTTAAACCTTCTGTTGCACCTAATATCCAGCAAGAATCATTTAAGCTTAAGCCGATTAGGCCACAAGAGATTTCTGCTAAAATTCCGATCAATGGCTTAATTCCTGGGATGGCCATACATTATGCAGGATGCTGTCATCCCTTACCTGGTGACACTATAGTGGGTGTTGTTAATACGGGTAGGGGTATTACCATTCACACGCATGATTGCCAACAGCTTATGCTTAATACAAATGAAGATGAATTATTGGATCTTACTTGGAGTAATAACCCTAGTCAGGATATATTCACTGGACGTTTAAAAATTACATTTGTTAATAAACAAGGAGCTCTAGCTTCTATTACTACAACAATAAGTAAGTGCGGAGCTGATATTAATAATCTAAAAATCATTAATCGAAGTACAGATTTTTGGGAAATTCTTACAGATGTTGGCGTAAGCAATAGCGACCAATTACAAACAGTTAAGGCAAGTTTGCGTACATTAAGCCTTGTTAGTCAGGTAGAGCG
>JAPLON010000066.1:0-1795 GCA_026400695.1 Pseudomonadota bacterium | reverse complement strand
TATTACGCGCGTTGAAAAACTAATTACAAACCAGGGTGAAAAATTTTTAAGTAAAATTTTCCTGCCATCAGAACGTATACGCTTGCAAGATCGTACGCCAATTTCTTCAGGATTTGCAAAAGTTTTTGCTGCAAAAGAAGCTCTTATAAAAGCTCTGGGAGAAAGTGAAGGTATTTCCTGGCACGATATTGAAGTTACTAAAAATTCGTTTGGTCGCCCTGAGTATGTTTTAAGAAATAAAGCACATGCTACAGCACAAAGGATTGCGGGAGGTGATTATCAGCTCCATCTGAGTTTAAGTGATGAGTTACCATATGCAATGGCTTATGCAATTTTTTGTAAACCCGATTAATAGATAATTAATTATCTTTATGGTAGTATACATTCATAATGGTGCTGCAGCGTTTGTGCGAGTATCATTCCCTTGGCCTAGTTTACATCCTCGGGAGCTGTCCCTGGCAAGGTCGTGATCTTGTTATTTACGGCACCCACCTGGTTTTTTTGCCACGAGAGGATAATATGCTTCACGGCTCATGTGGCACCATTATTAGATATCTGGAGTATAAGTGACTGTTATTGTTAGTTTTCAAGAAGCCGCAGCGATTGTTAAGCTCAATCGACCTCATCGTTATAACGCCGCTGACCTGGACACAATTTCCCAAATTACAGAATTTTTGAATAAGGTACGAGAAGAAGATTCGGTAAAAAAAATTATTTTAACTTCTGATCACCCCAAAGCATTCTGCGCTGGTGGTGATATTCGTATAGCATATGATGCAATCAAAAGTAGTAATTTTCAGCAAGGAAATGTGTTTTTTGAAGCTGAGTATAAGTTAATTTATGATTTGGCAACATACCCTAAGCCTGTGATTTCATTAGTTAATGGTATGTGTTTTGGTGGCGGTATGGGGCTTTCAATGCATAATCATTTTCGTATTATTACCGAAAATGCAATTTTGGGAATGCCAGAGACAATTATTGGGTTTTTTCCAGATGTTGGTTCTAGTTACCGTTTTTCCCAGTTTCCTAAGGCTTGGGCCAATTTTTATGGACTAACAGGAAGTAACATTGCTTTAAGTCATGCATTAAAATGGAATATGGCAGACTATTTTGTACCTTCTGCATTACTTCCAGAGCTACTAAATAATTTGTGTAGCGCAAGCGATGACCGTAAGTTAATTGAGCAATTTGCTTGTGAGGTTCCTGATGCACCAATTTTGGCAGAAGCGTTGATTGAGAATGTTTTTGCAAATCCATTATCGGAAATTTTTGAATCTTTACAAAATGATCAGTCGATAGAAGCGCAAAAAATTTTGCTAGATTTAAATTCAAGATCTCCTTTAAGTTTAATGGTAACTGATAAGTTATTTGAAATGTCACCATTCCTTGATTTGAAAAAATCTTTAGAGCTTGATAAAATTTTGGCATTTAACTTCATGTTTAATCCTGATCTTCAAGAAGGCATTCGTGCCCAAATAATCGATAAAGATCGGCAACCAAAATGGCATTATAAAATAGCAAATATTGACGCTGAAATAATAAGAGATTTTTTTGTGCCAACCTATTTTGATTCGGAAATTTTGTGCGAAAATTAATAACATGTATAGCAAATATTATAGAACCTGAGAATTTGCATCTTGCTTGGGGCCCACCTGCCCCAGAAAAAGTGACAACAGCCCACCCCAGCCGCCACCTCAAACATAATCCTGCCTTAGTCTTAAAATCCATAGGATCTTAAGATTATGTTCTCCCATGGGCTTTCGGCCCACACAAAAAGTGTCTACAATGCCAACAG
>JAPLON010000138.1 GCA_026400695.1 Pseudomonadota bacterium | reverse complement strand
TGCTACCTCTGCCGTATAGCCAAAGCTATAGAAATTCAGCAGTAATAAAATAATGAATATTCTCATGTTTCTTCCTTTGTTTGTTAAATGTTAAATAAATTAAGCGCGTTAGTAGTTTCCCTGTTTGTAGACGCCAGCATACGCAAGCATGACAAAAAGAGATGACTCATCTACCTTAGTTTTAAGGTTTATGAATTCTTAAAAATGTTTATTTTGGAAAAGTTTTAGGCAGCTACTGCTGCTACAACAAACCAAACGTGTTTGTTGATATGTTCTGTAAGAATTTTTGTGGAGGTTGGCACACTTGCACGGGCCTGATTAGAATCTGTTTTTGGAAGGTTAGATAATATTAGATACTGTCTGTTATTCTCATCCGTATTATCACGTGACCTATGAACAAGGTTCTTTCTGGTAACAACTTTCGTTGTAGTATTCATTTGTACTTTCCTATATTAGGGTTGTTTGGTATTTAGCATGTCTACTATGCAACTATGTAACACTAAGTTATTCTAATTACAAGATGTTTTTGTACGTGTGTGAGATCATTTTATTTTCCTGGACAATGGGGGGTTTTCGGGATATAAAAGTCTGTATGTGCCCAGATAGCTCAGTTGGTAGAGCAAGGGATTGAAAATCCCTGTGTCGCTGGTTCGATTCCGGCTCTGGGCACCACTTCCCTTATTTTTTTGTATAAAAGATTAATTTTTTATTAATTTTCTGTTGAAATTTTTTGAAATAGTCCTATATCTATAGTAGTAGCTTAAATGATGGAGACTGATTATGATGATTTCTGGTGAGGTAGGTAACCTACAATCGCAGTTACAAAGGCTTCGTGAGCAGCAGACTAACCTTGATCAGCAGATGGATAATTCTGCGCGTGTTAGATCTGGCGCTTTAAATATGGATTTTTTCCGTCTTAAGAAGCAACAGGAAGAAGTTCGTGAGCAAATGGTTAAAATCCATGGTATGCTGCGGCCTGATATTATTGCCTAAGACGTCTTAGTCGCGGTGGTATGGGTGGTTACTGATTATTTGTTGTGCTCTATATAGCTGTTCAGCTAGGAGAGCTCGCACAAGTAAATGCGGCCAAGTTAATTTTCCAAATGATATACTAAATCGGCTGAGGTTCTTTACCTCTTGTGGTATTCCGTCAGCTCCGCCGATTATGAAACACAGACGTTTATTGGTTTCGTTTAAATTATTAATCTTTTTTGCAAATTCACGACTGGAAAGATTTTCACCAACTTCATCTAGCAAAATTACAAAATCTTCTTTAGTTATTGCTTTTAAGTAAGAGGAAGCAGGGATTGCCTTATCCTGACGTATGGCTATTTCTACAAGCTTTATTGGATAGCTAAGGCGCTTTGCGTATTCTTGAAACAACTCCCTTTCTGGCCCTTGTTTTAGCTGACCAGCGGCAATTATTTGAATTTTCATCTATTGTTTGTTAGGCAATGGCAAGTCATCGTTTTCTGGAACAATAGTGCTCCACATCTTTTCAAGGTCATAAAAAGAGCGTGCTTCAGGACGAAATAGGTGAACAATAATATCTCCTGCATCAACAACTACCCAATCAGTTGGAGGGGTACCATCAATTATCGGTATAATGCCTTGCTGTTTTAGGGCAATGCCTAGATTTTCTGCCATAGAGTATAGTTGTCTTGATGATTGCGCCGATGCAATAATCAGGTAATCGGCCAAAATTGATTTTTTTTCTAAATCAATTACGCTAATCGCTTCTGCTTTTTTATCATCGAGTATTGTTAGTAATTGATCTTTAAGGCTTTCCCTAGATTTTGCCATGTGCCAAACTTAAAAATAATGCTGCTTAATATTACTTGGAAACATAAATTTTGCAACGAATTCTTTTCTGTTTATTTTTGTTTTTTAAATTACATGCCTCTGATTTTCAAGGATTTGTGTCTTTGGCGGTAGTTGATACCTTTACAGGTAAGGTACAAAAGATATTTCTTGAAACAGGCAAAAACCTGTTTGATGACCAAAAAATGTTTAAAATCAAAGTTAATAGTATTGAAGCAGATGAAGAAACCCAAGGGGTTGTTTGGGTTGATCTTGCTATTTATTATAAATCGTCAAAAAAAGATGTGCCTGTTTGCGTGCAAATGGGCAAGCTTAGTACTTCTCAAATTTATCGTACGTTAGACAATCGCTATATAATAGGATTTTACATTCTTCCATATACTGGAGATGGTAGCATTTGATTTTGGTAATGCATTTGAATACCCCATGGAATATGAGCCAAAAACTTTCGATGATCAATAACAAAGTCGCGTTAAATTATTTTTTATTTTCTCCTAGGAAAATTTACAACAAACGTTCATGTATAGCCTGGGTAGTTCCATTCAAATGGTGGCGGATTGGGCTTTTTATCAAGTTTAAAACGGGAACAAAAAGAAGCAATTGGGCTTTTGCAAATTGGTACTTTCCTGGAATACTTCGATCTTATGCTGTATGTGCATA
>JAPLON010000068.1 GCA_026400695.1 Pseudomonadota bacterium | reverse complement strand
AAGATAGTGTTTTGTCCCTAGACTTAGACCTAGAGTCTGGTACTAATTTGCCAAAGATGTCTGCTGTACCAGTTACTGTTACCACAGATCTTTCTAAATATAGTTACGCATTTAGCGCATTGCCAAAGACAAGAGAAGACAGACGCATTCTACTCGTTTCAGTTACTGGTACCTCAGTGTTTACTGGTTTGAGTGAAACATATTACCAACTTCCAAAGTATGATGGCCAAACAACCCTACGGCCAGGAGACTTAGGTTATATGCTTCCACCAACAATTTACGGGCGCGTTTATTTTTCTGTAGGAAGACCTATGGTTATGCAAGCCAAGGTATATGATAATGATAGGCTGCTCATTGGTGACCCAGATGGTTTTAATCCAACGGATCCAAACTATTATACTCTTTACGATAAAGTTGAATATGTCGCCACCGCAGGTAGGACACGGATTAACCCAACAAGCGTTGATTTCGTTTCTTTGCCAATTCAGGTTGAACAACAAGATGCTACTTCTGTAATTAAATCAGCAGGCTTCGCTGGGGCAAGAACAACAATTTTTAACACCATAAAAGACACTCTTTCTTCTGAATGGTCTAAACTAGTTCTACACTCTGGAGACACAGATTTAAGGATTATGGCCCCTGGAAAAGCAATGGTAAAAGATATGACTGGTGTTAATCCAACACGTTTTTATACACAATATCCGTCAGCAACGGATATAGAAGGAAGTGTGGTTTACTCTCAAGCCCTTCATAAAGCAGCTGGAGAATCACCTGTATATACATTTGCTTATAATAATTATCAAGCACAGGATGGAATCCTAACCTATTCTGATGGTAGAGCAGAGGATCTAATCATACCCTCTTCTAATGCTCTAACACCAGATCTAGCGCGAATAACTATTGGAGATTTAACTGGCGTTGTAACCCCTACAAGCGGTGGAACTGTACCAACAGTTCCTACGGTGCCTACTACAGTACCTACAGTGCCAACAGTGCCTACATTGCAAGTAGAGGGTTATTTTCCATTAGAAATTATTAACGGAACGAAGCGTGATGATTCTGAAGTTTATGTCTTCATTAAGGCAGCGCAAGAATCCGACGGTAGAGATTGTGTTTTTAAGCGATTTGGGGATACTGACAATGGTGTGCAGTTGCGTGCTGAACCGATTACAGAGGCCATGGTTACTGATTACTCAATTCTTCCCGATTATAATTACCGATTAGACACATTGACAAAGACAAGCGACGGCAGACGCATTCTGCTCGTTCCACCAACAATTTCCGGGCGTGTTTATTTTTCTGTAGGAAACCCTATGATTATGCAGGCCAAGGTAGATGCTAATGGTATGTTGCGCATTGGTGACCCAGATGGTTTTAAACCAAGGGACCCAAACTATTATACTCTTTACGATAAAGTTGAATATACTTTCACCGCAGGTAGGACATGGCTTACCCCAACAGCTGTAGGTGGGACATGGCTTAACCCAACAGCTGTTGATTTCGTTTCTTTGCCAATTCACATTAAACAACCTGGTGCAGTTTCTGAAATTAAAGAAGCAGGCTTCGCTGGGGCAAGAACAGCAATTTTTGAAAGCATAAAAGGCACTCTTACAGCAGGCGCAGTTTCTCCTGAATGGTCTAAACTAGTTCTACCCTTTAGAGGCACAGATTTAAGAATTATGGCCCCAGGAAAAGCAATGGCAAAAGGTGTGCCCGGTGCTAATCCATTTAACACACGTTACTTAAATGCAGGAATACCTCCTTTTAACACATATGACCCAGATGCAGGAATATCTGCTAGTGAATCATACACTGACTATCTATGGGAATATTATAAAACGCATCAACTTGTTGTAGATGCAACGGAAATTAGGGAATTATGTATGTGGTTTTCCTAAATCTATGATTAATATTCCTTTTCTTGTTGGGGCCCAAGAATCAGCTGCTCCTCTCGCAGAATATACACCTCAGGCAGTAATTATGCGCGAGCTTAACTCTGCTTTTGCATTTAGCCACACTGACTTTCTATGGGGCTATTACAGTAAAGTAAATGGATCTGGTGTACCAATAAATAAACTTGGTATAGATACAAAAAAAGATCTTGCCTCTATACTTACCATCGGTGATGGAAGCGATGAAAATTACACATTTTGGGGTTCTGTAAATTCAGACAATATGTTTGTTTTCACAAATAAAACAGACACTCATGCAGAAACTTGGGCAGAGGCTATCGCAAAACCTAGTACTTCGATTCCGTTTTTTGCTGGAGCTCAAGAATCCTTTACTGCTACAAACAAGACAGTTCGCGCAGTAATTGTGCGTGAGCTTACTTCTGCTTTTGAAGTTGGTTTACTGCCAGCTCCTCCTGGTACAATTTTAAACAAAGATTATTTTATAAATAAGAGTTCAAGTTTTTATACAACAAACGTAAATCTGCCACCAAAGGCTATGGCTGGAAGAGGACCATGGTATGACCTATACTCTCAAGCTCTTCATATAGCTGCTAACCCATTACCTGTATATACATTTGCTTATGACGATGCTCTAGCTCAAGATGGAACCCTGCATGATGATGGTACAAAACCACATCTAGCGCAAATAACTATTGGAAACTTAGATGGCGTTACAATCCCAACTCCTAAAATCAATTCTGGCCTCTATTTCCCCTATGGTATAAATTTCAATTTTCCTTCAACTTTGACGGTTTTGCTAGATGGGGTACAGATCCCTAACTATTATACAGCAAGTGTCATGGCAATGCCTCTTGCACTTACGGTAAATGGAAAATCTTTCAAATTGTACGTTGATCCAGTCATTGTAGAGCCTCCATATTCGGATGCTGAAGGAATTGTTGTGCAACTTGATGGAATAACAGGTTCCTGTCTTTGCAATGCGTCATTGTGAGCTCCGAAGGAGCGTAACAATCCAGTTAAAGTATTCAATCTAGCACACTTTGTTAAAGTTTGTGATTTGCATGAAATGCCATAGTGTAGTTTGCAAGTTTTGTCTTGTGGGGTTAGCTTTGGATGCCTGTTGATGCATTTCCCTCTTCCAATGGGGCATCTGGCAATTTAACTTTTAAGACGGCATTATTATGGGAAATGTTAAGCTCTAAAGATCTTAGTCTTTCTTCTGTAACGGATAATCGTTTTTCTAGATCTGCAGCAAGACTTTTAAAAGAGTTTTGTAAAATTATCATCTCGTTTTCGGTTGACATGACTTTTCGTTCTTCCTCTTTTTTACCTTTCCATTTTTCTACAACAATTGGGCCTATCATTCCCGCAAAAAAACCAAGAATCGCTGGAAGAATATCATAGAAAGAGAAGTCCATATAGTTTTCCTTAAATTGTTGTAAATATCTAAATTTATCGTGAAGTCACACGCGTGCAGTTTAATAACTGTAATGACTACGATACACACCTAAGACATAATCCATTTCAGTGTAAAATACAATGTATTCAAGAATTGTATGTAACTTCACGTTTGGTTGGAATTAACGTGAATATAAGAATTGTTGATGCTAAATTTTGCCGCAATACGGGGAGGAAGATATAAAAATCAGAAGGATATTTCAAGATCGTGTTTTTACTGAGGAAGGAATTTTTCTTTATGAAATAAATAGGAAAAAGTTTTGGTCATAACGGCTCTTTCACGCAAAAGGCAATATTTAAAATACATTTAACGCGATAAGTTTTCTACACTCGCCTCAGATTAGCTTTAAACGAGTGTTATGAAATATTTAGTAAACATGTTAATCATTAATTTCCTGATGTTAACTGCAGCAGAAGTGCCAGCTGAAGAAGTACCCGCTGAAAAATCAAATGCGAGCGTAGGGTCGGTTGACAGCGCCTCTAGCTTTTCTAGAGATGCTGCAGGAAGGCCGATGGCGACTACAGTCGAACAAGTAACACCACACCTCTACTATGGCAAAAGACAAGACGATAGAGATTTGGCTTTCGGTATGGCGCTCTTAACAAGAGATACTTTGCCTTTGTGGGAAGATTTCTTATTTGGACAATATGAGAAAAGTGCTAGAGCCTTATATGATCTTGTTCCTGCGAAAGAACCGCCCGCTATGGAAGCATACGCGCTAAGAAAATTGTTTGGGTTGATTGATCTGGAAAATAAAGACGGAGTCAGAGCGGGGTTATGTGCTTTCCGAGAGTCCTTAAGAATTTTTAGGGACTACAGTTATCAGCCAGAAATTTGGATTGTTTACGCCTTATCCGGAAACGAAATTAATCCGGCTAACCCTATTACACCAGAGCAATTTCGTAATATTGAAATGGTGCTTACCGTGTTGACGTCTCCCAAATTTACGGCCCACATGGGTATTGCCAGAACGGTTTATCATGAAGTGGCTGTTTTTAAAGGAGATCTCTTGAATCATAAGCATCTCTCTATGGCTATTCATGGCTTTGCAGCTAGGGCAATGAAGCTACGCCATCCTTCTTTGGTTTGGATGCTAACATCACCTGTTGCGAAAATGGTAGAAATCATTGATAAAGCGTTGCTGTCCGAAGCTAAGAGGGGCGAAGAAATGCCGGACATCTTTGCTGAAATACGTTCTTTAGCTGAATATGAATGGTTTTCTCGGCATAGTTATTTATTAAGTAAGTCAGGTATGTCTACCCATGTTATAGCCATAGAAGCGTTAACAGGCCAATTTGCGTGATGCTATTCTCGCTTGTCGTCATCTATTTTGGCCTAAATTATATAAATCAGATTCTTCCCTTAGTTTAAGTCGCAAACTGGTCTGGTTGATTTGTAGTTTTTGGTTTGAAAAAATTAGAGAATTGTATATAATCATCAAATATATCACAGTCAGGCTTTGGGCACTTTGCCCCCCGATGATGTATCGGTCTGACGAGGTTTAATCGGAAACAAAGGAGACTACAAATGGCTATGCCAACTTTTACAATGCGTCAGCTTCTCGAAGCTGGAGTACACTACGGACATAATACACGTCGCTGGAACCCTAAAATGGCACCATATATTTTTGGTGAACGCAGTGGCGTACATATTCTAGACTTACAACAAACTGTGCCTCTGCTTTACCGTGCCCTTGAAGTGGCGCGTGAAGTTGTTAAATCAGGTGGACGCGTACTTTTCGTTGGTACGAAAGTTCAAGGTTCTGACATCGTTAAAGAGGCTGCAAAACGTTGTGGTCAATATTACATTAACCATCGCTGGTTAGGTGGTCTTTTAACTAACTGGAAGACAGTAAACCAGTCAATTAAAAGCCTAAAGCAAATGCGTGAAGATTTGCAAAATCCTGGCCGTATGACCAAGAAAGAAGTTTTAAAATTACAACGTGAACACGATAAGCTTGAATTAGCTATTGGTGGTATTGCTGATATGGGCGGTTTGCCAGATATGTTATTTATTCTTGATACGAATAAAGAAGCTATTGCGGTTCAAGAAGCTAGCCGTTTGAACTTGCCGATTGTTGGCATTATAGATAGTAACTCAACGCCAGATTTAATCACTTATCCTGTTCCAGGTAATGATGATGCAACACGTGCAATTCGTTTGTACTGTGATTTGATGGCTGATGCAGTTTTAGATGGTTTACAACAAAGCATGATTTCTGCCGGTATTGATATTGGCGCTGCAGCTGATTTAGCTATTGAGGTTCCTACTGAAGTAGTTGGTGAAGAAACCCCAGCGGTAATGGCGTAAATTTTAAAGTTACACAAACAGGAGAATTCCATGGTTGATATTTCACCAAATTTAGTAAAAGAGCTGCGCGAAAAATCAGGCGCAGGTATGATGGATTGCAAAAAAGCACTTGCTGAAAATAATGGAGACATTGAAGCAGCTGTAGATTGGCTACGTAAAAAGGGCTTAGCAGCTGCTGCTAAAAAATCAGGTCGCGTGGCGGCTGAAGGTTTGGTTGGAGTTGCTGCAAATGGTACTTCAGCTGCAGTTGTTGAAATCAATGCTGAAACTGACTTTATCGCGCGCAATCCACATTTTCAGGCTTTAGTTAGTCAGGCTTGTGAAATTGCTGCTGCTAGTGATTGTACTGTTGAATCATTATCTAAATCGCCATTTAAGGGTGAGGCACCAACTGTTGGTGAGGAAATGATTCGCTTAATCGCTGTGATCGGTGAGAACATGAGTATACGCCGCGTACAACGTTTGAGTGTTTCAAAAGGTGTGGTTGCTACTTATATTCATAACGCTGCTGCACCTGGCCTTGGGCGCATTGGTGTTTTGGTTGCGCTAGAATCAACTGGCGATGCATCTAAATTACAAGATTTTGGTAAGAAAATTGCGATGCATATTGCTGCAGTTGGTCCACAATCATTGGATATTTCATCACTTGATCCGGCTGCTTTAGAGCGTGAACGTGCTGTTTTGGTTGATCAAGCTCGTGCTTCAGGACGCCCTGAAGAGGTAATTCAAAAAATGGTCGAAGGACGTGTGCGCAAGTTCTACGAAGAAGTTGTATTACTAGAGCAAGTCTTTGTAATGGATGGCAAAACTCGTATCGCTGATGTCGTTGAAAACTTTGCTAAAGAAATTGGTACTCCAGTTACTTTAAAAGCTTTTGAGCGTTTTGCACTGGGTGAAGGCATTGAAAAGCAAGAATCAGACTTTGCTGCAGAAGTCCAAGCGCAAGCAAAGATTTCAGGCTAGACTGTGCCTAGCTATCAGCGTGTATTACTAAAATTATCAGGAGAGGCTCTGGCCTCTCTTGATCCTTTGCAAAATGATAGACACGGAATTTCCTATGATATGCTACAAAAGCTTGTAGCTGATATCGTTTCTGCTAGAAATCTAAATATTGATATTTGTCTTGTCGTTGGTGGTGGTAACATTTACCGCGGTGTCAGCGGTATGGCGCAACACAAAATTGATCGTTGCACGGCCGATTCTATGGGAATGCTTGCAACAGTTATCAACGGAATTGCCTTACAAAATGCTTTAATAAATGCTGGAGTGCCAACGCGGTTGATGTCAGCCATTCCAATGCCGACCGTCTGCGAGCCATATGCCAGCCACCGTGCTGTGAATCATTTAAAAAATGGAAGGGTGGTTGTTTTTGCTGGTGGTACTGGAAATCCCTATTTTACAACCGATACTGCTGCAGTGTTGCGTGCTTCAGAAATGCAATGTGACTTGATTTTAAAAGCCACAAAAGTCAAAGGTGTTTACTGCAGTGACCCAAAACATAATAGCGATGCTAAATTTTTGCCACACCTAACTTATCAAGAAGTAAAATTAAGGCAATTAAAAGTTATGGATGCTACAGCTATTGCACTTGCCCAGGAAAATCAAATACCGGTAGCCGTCTTTTCAATTTATGAAGAAGACGGATTTAAAAAAGTCTTACAACAGGCTACAGAATTTACCTTAATATCCTCTACCTAAGCAAATTACGTATTATCATTTCAATATTATTTGACACATGCAAATAAAAATAATTGACTAGAAATACAAGTGTATGCTACGTCTAACTGTAAGTGAGCTTGCTAATGTGTTCCTTAGCTTTATTTAGGTGTATAATGTTAAATAAAAAATTTTCTTTAATTCTTTGCATATGCTTTTTAAGCCAGCTGCTATCGCTTCGCACGACCTTGAAGAAGCACCATTAAGGGTAGGTTATGCCGGTAAATTCCTAAAAAAATCGAGAGATATATATAACGGTGGTGTAATGCTAGCTACAAACCTACAAAATTTTCACAGGCAAACATATCTTAGACAATCAGAAGCTAAGCCTCATGAAGAATGGTTTGGAAAAGTTGGGTTAAAATATTCTTGTGGGGATTTTGCTGCATTTATGATTAGCGATTTCACTGCAGACATTAACCAGAAACAATTAAATTCCCAAAGAATTGGTTTAACCTATAGATTAACCCCCCAAGATATTGCAGATTTTCAAAGAGATATTTTACCACGCTCCCAAAGAGGAGATATCTTATCTATATGTGGCCTTTTATTGCAAGATATTATGAGTGATGCCATAGATTGTACGGATAACGGTACTGTTGTAATAAAAGATTTCCAAGGCTATTTGGATGGACTTGCCCCAAAGGTAAATAGGGTAAACGATGAGGAAAAGAAGAATGCCTTTATAGCAATTGGTGTGCGCCTAAAAACACTAGACGCTAATGAAAAAAGAATGTTAGGGGATATTATGACAAAATTAGTAGATGATAATATCAATTATTATTTGCGACAGGGTTTTTTATCTGCAAAGATTTTTGGGTTTGCTGAAAGTGCATTGAAAGGTTTAGGCAGTGTTCTTGGTGCATATGCAAGTTCTTATTTTTATTCATCGGAAGGGTCTTCTTCATATACAAGAATGATTATTGGTGCAGGTATGGGGTACGGTGTTGGAAAAATTACAGGAGGTAAACTTAAAAAAGTTGGTAGCAGGTTGGCACGAAATGCACAAAACTATTTTTATTATAACGTCATCCAACAGAATGCTCGAAGAATAATTGGACAAAATATTGTAGCTGTAGATGGTAAAAAAAGTGATTAAAAATCACTTAAAGCTTATTAGGCAAATTTTATATTCATATCCAGCCAAATCTACATAAAATGAGTATGAAAATGAATCCATTCCTTTTTTTTCAAGGCTCTCAGTAAAAATCTTTTTGCAGCCGTACCATTGCGTCGCTTTTGCGGGTCCTGTGGAACAACACCTTATGCGATATCAGAATATTCACTACCCATAGTAAGCGGAAACAATACCAGCAAGATTTTCAGCTAATAATGACGTAAGCAAAAATACTAAATAGGGTTTTACCATCTGCATCTTCTTAGTGTTTTCATCTAGTATTCTACGGAAACAATTTTCTAATATAGCTTTGCTACTACTTGTTGATGCAATGCCATAGGTGCGAAAAAACTCTACAACTTGATCATGGTCTTGTGCACAAAAATATCTCCCGTAATGTAATTGAGAAATAGTCAGGTAAGTTGTGTAGGTTTCTTCTAAATTTTGAGAGTTATATTGGATTGGTAGAACAGCCATAGTTTTTTTTAGTACTCTAAGCAAAGTAAGATCATTACTTAAACCAGGATCAGCAAGTGATAGGCTAGCGCGACCAAATGTAGGGATTGATTCACCATATTTGCAACCAAACAATGTGAAACAAACCTCATCACCCACTAGTGCAGCACCTAAACGAATGGCACTAATCCATTGCATTGATGCATTGTATGGACATATTAGACTTACCTGATTTTTACCAGAAAGGAATACGCTCGGTGCTATAGGTTTATTATTTCTCATTAATTGGTAAGCTATTTTAAAAAAGTCATCTGGCATAGGAAGTGCTTCATTTAGATTGAAGCGTTCATCATCAGAGTTTTCTTTGTTAATATCTTTTATGCGTAGCTCACAAATGATACTTTCCCTTCTTCCAGCTACAAAAAATCTAATAGATTCCACTTCTTTTAGATATAGTAACCTAAGGTATTCGTAATCAATATTAGTTTCGAGGCTAATCCTAATTGTAGGGTGGCTTGGACGTGCTGTTGTTGGGGCAGGTCCTCTTGATTTGGAATCTAATTGTGCATCCGCTTGTGAAGAAAAAAGATCAAATAGTGATTCCTCAGCGCTGTAAGTAGATCCAGCTAATGCTATAGTTACGACAAATTTTAAAAAAAAGTTTCTATGTTTCATAAATTCTTGGATGTGACTCTACTTACAGTATGTCTTTAGCAAAATTCTAGCATTTAGTTAGTAGATTAGTAAAATTAAAACCTACCTATTACAAAAACACAGAAAAGTCTAAAAAATTTTTGCAACAAATCCTAGAATTTACGTTAATATCAGTTAACTAAAATTTAGAATCAAGGATAATATGACCATTAATTTAGATGACTTTAAACAACGTATGCAGGCTGGAATAGATGTTTTTGCCAAAGAGCTTTCTGGGCTTCGTGCCGGGCGCGCTTCAATTAATTTACTTGATCCAATTAAGGTTGATGCATATGGCAGTTATATGCCAATTGCTCAAGTTGGTACAGTGACAGCTCCTGAGCCAAGGTTACTTGTTGTACAAGTGTGGGATAAGGGCATTGTAAAAAAAAAAAAAAAAGCGATTCGTGAATCATCCCTTGGGGTTAGTCCATCTGCTGATGGTCAATTGGTGCGAGTTGTTTTGCCTGATCTTAACCAGGAACGCCGCCAAGAGCTTTCAAAAATTGCTGGTAAGTACGCAGAAGAAGCAAAAATAAGCGTGCGTAACGTGCGCCGTGAAGGTAATGAATTAGTTAAAAAAATGGAAAAAGATAAGGAAATTTCTGAAGATGTCTTGCATCGTCTAATTGAGGAAATGCAAGAACTTACAGATAACTACATCAAAAAAATTGATGACATGTTGGCGGTTAAGCAAAAAGATATTATGCATGTGTAAAACAAAGCATAATCAATGCCACTGAGCGAGCACGCACTAATAGTGGTGGTTGGGTTAATTGCCACTATTTCTATTTTGTCTTTGGTTGTTATTTGGCGCCAAAAGCAGACTTTGCTAATTGAAAATGTTAGTCTGCGTGCTAAGGCGCAGACTGATCAACAAATACAATTAATGTGGCAACAGCAAATTGAGCGCTTAACGCAACAGGCCTTGGTCAATCAATCTCAACAATTTTTAGGGTTGGCAAAGTCGCAATTTGATGGGGTGTTAGAAAAAGCTAATCTTACTTTTGAGCAGCGCCAGCAACAATTTCAGCATTTGCTAGCTCCTATCGCCAAGTCATTGGAGCAAGTCAATGTGCAGGTACAAACTGTTGAAAAGCATCGCATAGAAGCATTTGCTGATTTAAAACGCCAACTTACAGATTTGGTAATATCGCAAAAAGATTTGCGCCAAGAAACCGCAACTTTGGTTAAGGCCTTGCGTACGCCGCATGCCCGTGGGCAGTGGGGGGAAATGCAGCTCAAACGCGTAATCGAAATGGCTGGTATGGTTGATCATGTTGACTTTGTCGAACAAGTTTCAACAAGTGATGGAAAAATGCGTCCAGATATGGTGGTACGTTTACCTGCTAACAAAACCATTGTGATTGATGCTAAAACTCCAATGGCAGCTTACCTTGATTATTTGGAAGCATCAGATGACGCAGTTAAAGCGCAAAAATTGCAAGACCATGCCAGGCAGGTGCGGACCCATATTCGTCAACTTTCCCAAAAAAGTTATTTTGAACAATTTGAAAATAGCCCTGAATTTGTAGTGTTGTTCATTCCAAATGAGGCGATGTTTAGTGCGGCCTTACAAGTTGACCCTGGGCTTATTGAAGCGGGCGTTAATGAAAAAGTGTTAATGGCAACGCCCACTACTTTAATTGCATTGCTGCGAGCTGTGGCTTATGGTTGGCGTCAGGAAAATATTGCCGAAAATGCTAAAGCGATTTCTGTATTAGGCCAAGAACTCTACAAGCGTTTAGGTGATATGTCAGGGCATATGGATAG
>JAPLON010000109.1:2289-4896 GCA_026400695.1 Pseudomonadota bacterium | reverse complement strand
TTGTCATATTCCAGCGCACTGCTTTTTAAAAGTGTTCCTAAATCAGCTTCAAAATTTGGAGAAATGCAAAGCGCATCAATCGTGGTTAAGTTATTACTATGGGAAAACTGACCGCTCAACATGCCTTGAAATAGCAAAGTATCCTCTTCATAAATTGCTAAAAATGCCGCTTCTGGAGGGCTGTACCTTGCAACCGTTAAACTCGCCTTTGCTATGTGCCCTTCCTTGTGGTTGATAGATAATTTTATAACTTCCCACGGGCAGGCAAGTTGAGTGTCAAAATCATTCCATTTTTTTAAAAAGTAAAGTTTAAACATAAATAAAATCCAAAATTCTACATTTAATTAGTGTTAAAAAAGGTGGCCATTTTTTTTAAAAACGGCTACATTGCACCTAGTTTTGTAATTTTATGAAAAAATGACCTCAACAACTATTTCCGGTCCAACAACGCAAGTTCCTTTTCTAGGTTGGTTTGTACGTAAAGGATACTTACAGGGCGCCTTTTGGGCGATCATGATTTGTGTCACCAGCTCCACAAACGATGTTTTAATGTGCTCACTTGGCGAACGTCTGCATACTGTGGAAATTATGTTTTTCCGTTTTTTGTTTAGTATGTTAACTGTTTTGCCACTTATGTTACGCCACCAGGATAATCTCTTCAAAACTGCTCAACCTAAAACCCATGCTTTGCGTGCTGTTGTTGGTGCAGTAGCTTTGGGTCTTACATGCCTTTCAGTACACATTATGCCGCTGGCTGAAAACACTGCGATCATGTTTTTTGAGCCGATATTCTTCTTAATAATGGCGCATTTCTTGTTAAAAGAAAAAGTAGATGCTTCTCGGTGGATAGCAACTCTATTTGGCTTTGTTGGATTACTGGTTATTTTAGAGCCAGGTACAGCAAGCTTTCGTGTTGAAGCTTTTGTGCCTATGGGGGCAGCTGTATTGTTTTCTTACCTTTGTATTATGGCAAAACGTATGATCTCAACTGAACATACGCTTACTCTATTGTTTTACTTTGGCCTTGGCACCACGATATTTGCTGGTATATTTTTACCGTTCTTTTGGCAAACCCCAACTTTACGTGAATTATTTTTCCTAGCTCTGCTTGGCGTTGGCGCGAACTTAATTCAGGTGTGTTTATTCCGCGCTTATTCTGCGACAGATGCTTCAGCCCTAGCGCCTTTCCGTTATACAGAGTTTATCGTTGCTGCAACCTTTGGGTTCGTTTTCTTCGGTCAAGTTCCTGAATTAGCTATCATAATAGGAGCTGCTGTTATAGGTGCTAGCGCATTCTATATTTCCTATATGGAAACTAAAAAAGAGGCTGCTAAAGCTTAATAAAAATGTTTCTCTACGATGTGTTACTGGGCGCCGTAGTTGCGCCCAATAATTTATAAATATACGGGGCTTGCCCCGTGGAGTTTCACTGTTTGCTTAAATCTCTTCACATTCCATTTGCCAGCCAACTTTTATACCCCATTCATTGGTTTTTAATGAGTATTGCACTACGCGCATGCTTAGTAGGGGGCGGTAGCATATGTAGCCACCAGGGTTATGGTTTGCCAAAGTTACTTTCTTACCATCTATTTTTAATATTTTAACTTCGGCTTGATCACTGCTATAAGCATACAAAGAACCTTCCACAGGTAATTTGTCTAATTCCAGCTCGGTTTGATTTGCTTCAAATTTTTGCCACAACCTTTGAATACAGCCTAATTCAATTTCTCGTCCCCGGTATAATCCATCTGTAGCAATAGCTGCTTTGTCATCGCATTTAATTGTGCTTTTGTATTTTGCGTGAGCGTCTGATCCTAAATAAACCAGATCTCCATTAACGTTGCGGTGAAAATCCCCATGTTCTACGGGGATCAATTCTTGTTCGCAGCCTCTAGCTGAAAAAGGGGGAAATCCCCCTATGTTAATCGTTAATTCAGACTCCATAATTGCACCTACGCATTTTGTGCCCATCTGGGTAACTCAAGTAGTAAAGTACTTTCAAATCGGTCAATTGTGCTAATGAGTGTGTTAATAATTTGGTCTTCATTTGCATGCATTTTAGCCCCTCACAATTGCTTCAAAATATTGCTTAACATTTCTAGTCTTGTTAATAGACGTTGGAATATCCACAATACAATTTTCCATTCGCAATGTTACCAAACTACCGTTTTCCGTACGAATAGTTTTGCCATCAATAAGTCCACGTAATTTTTCAGCAATGGTGATGGATTCTTTTCCACTAGGTTTATCACTTAAGGTTTGTGCTTTTAATTTAAGTCTTGCCTTAGGACTATTCTTGTTCATAGTCATAGATGTCCACACTTCTTCAAGCTCTAAAATAATCATGGGGAAAATTGAAGTTTTGCTAGGATAGCTAATATGAATTTGTTCAGATACCCCCTCAGATACAATATCCCTTTCTGTTTTTAGCAACTCTCTTATGGCGCTTAACACTCCAAAATCAGCCATGAATTTTCTCCACATTTTTTGTAATAGCCAGCCCTGAAATGTAACCCACGCATTGTGTTTCTATCCAAGGTGTATAAATATCTAAAAGTTTATGATTCCAGCGTAGCCGGGTTATGTATGCGTGTCTAGTATTGTAGA
>JAPLON010000109.1:0-2244 GCA_026400695.1 Pseudomonadota bacterium | reverse complement strand
GATATCGTTTTTTCGCATAACAACTGTATAGCGATTTTGATAAGTCTCAGCTTGGCTTTTAGCCTCTTTTGTTGTGTAAGATTGCGGGGTGATTTTGGCCCAAAGCCATCCTGTTGGTTTATAATTTACTGTAAATTCTCCATCATCTTTTTCTTCATGAATGGCTTGAAAGGCTTGTATACGCTCATTTAAGTCAGTAATTTTCATGCCAGCCTCCTAATTTGATACGGACGTAAAATTGTTTCAACAGTTGCGGGAATACAACATCCTAGTCCCTCACGTTCTTCAAACCAAAGTGCTACCAACACTTTTATGGCATGGTGAAATGCCTCTGGTACAAATTTTGGATGGGGTCCAAACCCTGCATTATATATGATTTCAATAGGCACTCCCATGCTCAGCATGCATATGTATTCCACACCGTGACGAAATTCCATGGTGTATTTTTTGGTCTTTTCTTTTTTGATGTTAGAAAACATATGGCTCACACTTTCAATTCCTAACAAACTCGGAAAGGGCAGGGCATGGCGAACTTCAGTGCCCGCTTTTAAGCCTGTGGTTATGAATTTCCATTCGGTTGTCAAAAGCGATCTACCCGTGAACTGCTCTACCCAATCATAGGCAGCAAATTGTAAATCTTTAATTAATGCATCTTCTGTCTTAGTACTAATACGCATATGCGCTTTTAATGCGGTTAAGCTGACCAATTGCATTGGTGATAAGTTTACTCTTTGAATTTGCATAGATTATTCTCCAGCTGTAATTAATTTGATTGCATCAAAGTCAGTGATATCTCCGCCTAAACGTTGAGTCACGTAAAACTCGACTAAGGGTTTGGCTGAATATGGATCACGCAAAATTGTAAATTCACCACGATCCACAATATGGTAACCCTGCTTAAAGTTACCAAAAGCAATGGGCGTGGTTTGTGTATCAGCCTTTAACGATGGCATCGCATCGCTAATAATAATTGGGTATCCTAAAAGTGAATTTCTGCCATCATCGTGCATGCTAGGTTGCCATAGGTAACGTCCAGTCGCATTTTCTTTTAAACGTCTAATTTCTGCAAAAGCAGAGCGCGACATAATCCAAGCAGCACCACTTAAATATGGTGTTTTTAAACTTGCTACCGTATCAAACAAAACATCGGCTGATTCAATTGCCCCATTTTTACCGGTGCGAATTTCTGCTAATTTACCCCACTGCCAATTTTGTTCAGGTACCCTTCCATATGACATAAACCCCATAGGCATATTTTCACCCGTGCCATTTACAAATGCTTCTTCCTCTAACAATTCAAAACGTTGTTTAATTGTGCTCATTAACCAACTCTCTAAATTAATTACCGCATCATCAATTAACCTTTGGCTAATCTGAGAGCGCGCATACATTTCATGGGCAGTGATGTTGATTTTAATAATTTCGGCATTTTTAGTTTCAGTTCCAAGAGTAGTCTCATTCGCCCATCCAGCATCGGCATTGCTCATTTGTTTAACAATTTCCAAGTGGTCTGAATTGATTGTTGTAACGTTTGCAATTTCTCGAAACAAAGTTGGCGCAGTTGGCTTTGTAAAAATTTCTGAAATTTCAGGACGCCTTAATATCAAGCTACCAGTACCATCATGAGACGATAATGACTTCTCTCCATACTTAATAAAGTTGTGGGCTTTACCCACTATTTTGTGGTCTTTAGTTTCAAGGGTAGGGCGATCCATAATTGGCCTTTCTAATGATTTTTGTTGCATAGTTTTAGCTCCTAATTTTTCTACTGCTTGCTCTAGGCTGTTAAGTGATTGTTCTAATGAATTAGTCATGTTTTCTCCTTTAAATTAAAAAACCCAGCGTAATGCTGGGCTGGGGTTGCTAAAGTTATAAAAAAACCCCCCAAAAAGGGGGGCTTTATTTGTGAATAAATAGGTTTATAAATCTATCGTAATCTTCCTATTGTGGATTAAAAAACCCAGCTTGTGGCTGGGTGTTTCGTAATACGCCCCAAAAATTGGGGGCAGCTTCTAATAAATTAAGGGGCTGACACCTAATAATATTCTTTAAGGATCAACTTAAGGTCCTTAAGGAGCCCTCTAGGTGATCCCATATTAAAGGGCCACTCACACTCTTTCAAGAAGAGATTGAAGTTGTTTTTAGGCACACCATTGTATTTTCGTAAGTGACGCTTTGCCTGGTTCCAGAAGTTTTCAATGCCATTTATGTGGTTATGTTTGTTGGCAAAGAGTTCTGAGTGAT
>JAPLON010000076.1 GCA_026400695.1 Pseudomonadota bacterium | reverse complement strand
CGCAAAATCGTTTTGTCTTTGACTGTTTAGGTAATCCACTTTACAAGCTTACTATGGGAAATCGTGCGCAATCGGTAGACATGCGTGAAATAATTGATATTCCGACTTTGCTAACTGCGGTTGAGTCATATTTCCCGGCTGGATGTAGGCCTATTGTGGCTGGTGTGGTGGCTCCAGTTGCTGTAGTTCCAGCACTTCCAGGCCTTGTTGTGAATGAAGTTAAAAACCAATCAGTAGTTGAAGATGTTTTGGGTGAGGTTGATGAGAAAAAAGAGAACAAAAAGAAATAGTTAGTTATAAAATAATAGTAAAACCACACCATAAAAGTGTGGTTTTTTTTATGCAACTTTATAGCGATGGGTCATGGCCGTTGTTAGGGTTCCATCATCTAAATAATCAAGTTCTCCACCCACAGGAACTCCATGGGCCAGACTTGAAATATTCTTCACATATGGAGCGATGCGCTCACGCACATAATGCATGGTGGTTTGCCCATCTAAGGTAGCGCTAAGGGCGAATATTGCCTCTTGAAAATCCTGGTCTTGAAGTTTTTGTACCAATGCCCCTAGGTTCAATTGATCTGGCCCTATGCCTTGAATAGCCGAAAGGTTCCCACCTAGTACGAAATAAAGGCCGCGATATGTATTAGAGCGTTCCATAGCCCACAAATCACTAACGGATTCGACAATGCATATGGTGTGTTGATCTCGCTTTGGGTCAAGGCAAATGCTGCAATGTTTATGACTATCTAAATTAAAGCAGCTTTGGCAAGTTTGAATAGTTTGAAAGGCATTGTTAATGGCCTCTATTAGTGGTGCCATGTGGCTCTCTTTTTTTTGCAATAAGTACAAAGCGGCCCTGCGCCCGGAACGTGGTCCAAGCCCAGGTAATCTGCTTAAAAGCTGGATGAGTCGTTGAATTTCAGAGCTGTTCATTATAAATTGTACCTAGTTGCACCATTTTATTTAGCATGATTTTATGAAATCTACCAGTCTTGTTAGAATTGGATCACGCCAGTCGGCATTGGCAATGGCGCAAACTCAACAGGTTCTTAACGCTATTAATTTTGATTTAGAGTACCAGATTGTACCGATTGTAAGTAGTGGTGATAAAATTGCTGGTAATTTACGAGATCATGGTGGTAAAAGTCTTTTTACCAAAGAGCTTGATTTTGCATTGCTTAATGGAGAAATTGATCTAGCCGTGCACTCTATGAAGGATGTTGAAACTCCATTGCTAGATGGCCTAGAAATTGCCGCAGTGCCTTTTAGAGAAGATCCACGAGATGTTTTGATTTATCAGCCAAATTTAGATTTAGCTAATTTACCACATGCTAGCACCATAGGTACCTCTTCATTAAGGCGTGGTTGTCAGCTGAGCTATTACCTTAAAAATATTGAAATTGTTCCTTGTCGGGGAAATATCCAAACACGTCTGCAAAAATTTAGTGAAGGAATGTCAGGCATTGTCTTGGCAGTGGCTGGCTTAAAACGTATGGGGTTATTTAATAATGGCTTAATCGCCAGCATTAAGGCTGAAACTATGGTTTTGGATCCATTAAAGTATGTTCCAGCTGCAGGTCAGGGGGCGTTGGTTGTTCTTAAGCGGGTAGGTGATAATCGTTTTGCTGAAGCACTTGCTAAGGTAAATCACCAGCCTAGTCGCTTTTGTATTGAGGTTGAACGCCAGGTGGTGGATGGTCTAAATGTTACTTGCCATGACCCTATTGGGGTCTATGCCAATGTAGTTGGGGAAGATATTCATGTGCATGTTATGCTGTTCAAACAACCTGTGGCGCTACACTTGGCGGAACCTATAATCATGCAAATGGTATCGAACTTATCAAGCCTGCAATCGAGTTTAGAGAAATTGATAAAAAATATCAGCGTCTTTGCAAGCAACGTAGTTGCATTGCAATCCAGTGATTAGTTTCAATATTGATACCTTTAAATAATTTTTAATCATTTTACGTCAATCTGTAATAGTTAAAATAAAAAAGCAGATTTTATGAAAAGACTTTTATATGCCATTGTTTTAATGGCTTTTAGCTATGGATATGGTGCTGATGATCAAGGGTCAAAGCCTCTTGATGATTGGTTTTCAGAAACTCAAAGGGCAAATTTTTCAGTTGTGCATAGGGATTTGGAGAAAATCAATAACAGCTTGCAAGCACTACACGAAGCCACCAACGCGCCACATCATGTTCAAGACGGTGGCTCCCCCCGTTTAGAAATCAGCAAAGATTTAGCTCTAATGATGCGATTATCCGCCGATATAATGCGCAGTTACTCACAAAATTATTGTTTGACCCTTAGGTCTATCGCTGCCCTTGGGTGTTGTGCCGTGCGCAGTGGGGCTTATCTTTTGGAGTGGACTGCTACTTACTGGTGTCCGAAGCAAGAGTCAAAAGTGGAAAAGAAAAGAGATTAATGGTATGCCCAAGCTCAATTAATTATCTTTCATTATGGATTCTATCCGGAGTTTATCCTCGACCTGATCGCGGAAGTAATGCGGCACCACAGCGTCTTTGCGAGCAACGTAGTTGCGCGGCAATCCAGTGATTAGTTTCAATATTGATTCGTTTAACTAGATTGCCACAGCCCTTGCAGGGCTTCGCAATGACAGTATGGAATGGGGGGTAACCTATTGCTTTCTCCACTCAAAAACACACACCACTTTACTTATAAAAATAAAATATATGCTTAACCAATTGTTAATTTGTATATGGCATTAATTTAGATTGTACATAATGGTATGTATTTTTAATTTAATTAACGGAGAATGTTAATGAAAAGAATTTCTTACACGACAACCATAGCGCTTTTACTTGCGAGTGCCGTGCTGACAACACCAGTATTTGCGATGCAATCACAACAGTTATCACTAGATCAACAACTAGTTTCAGATATTGGACTGAGTCCTGCAGCGGAAGTAGTTACACGCCCTAATGGTAATCTTCAATCTGCACCTACTTTTGGTGAAATAGCGATGGTTCCTGTTAATTTAATTTCACGTGGTCTTGGAGCACTTACTCAAAGTGCACTGTGCGCTGGTGGAGTTAAAACAGTGGTGAAACATGATCAACCTGTAAGTGCGTTTGAAGCAGCAGCGTTCAACAGAATTAATCAAACAGAAGAAAAATTGCGTCAATTTGCAGCTTCAGCGCAAGAAAAAGGAATAGATTTAGATTCCCCGAAATTATCAGAAGAAGAATTGCGTTACTTAGCAGAGTTAGCGAAACGAAGTGGAATAAAATTAGAAGTAGGTCAACAAAGCTTCGCAATACAGGGAATAGGTACAACTCTTGCGTCACGCCAGCTAGATAGACGTTGTCCAACGGTAAGAGCATATGATGCTGCTGTAGAGCAACGCTATGCAAATGAAAAAGTATACCTTAAAGATCTTTTGCAAAAGATTGCTGAAAAAGATCCAAAGAGACTGAAGCTGTATGTGAAAGAAAATTATGAACTACTAAAAGCACTCGATTTAAATGACAAATCTTCTGAAGGAGATAAAGCGCAAGCTTTTGTCGCTCGTGGTCTTGGAGTGCTTCCAGGCACACATGCTGTGGTTAAGTGTGGTTATCAGTATAGCATTCTTCCTAGTTTTGCTGGTTTTGCTGATAAATTTAAATTGAGATGCGCAGCTCCACATTATGATTTAAGAAACGACTCTAAAGTTACGAAAGCTAATTTCCCAATGATTTTAAATCAAGGTGGTACCGAGGCTTGTGTGGCGCATGCATTTTCATCAGCTTTGGATTTTGCAAGACGTGCACAAGGTTTACCAAATCAAACACCTTCTCGTGGCTTTATTTGGTCTTGGACTAGGCAGATAGGTTCTTCTAGTCACGCATTTGATGGTGGAGCGCATAAATACCTAGGTAACTGGGGCTGTAGCATGAATATTGCTGGAGACCTAGTCAGTAATCAAGGTGCACCTAGCGAGGAAAGCGATACCGGTTGTGCATGGCATTCAGATATGGATGGGCATATTGATGGGTCTAATAATACTATGACTCGTTATGATTCCAGTGCCCTTTCAACAGCAGCACACGGCGAAACAGATGTCGCAAGTTCTGTGTCATTCATTCCTCAAAACGCTACTACAGACAAGGTTATGAACAATGTTAATGCAATTAAGTGCGCTCTTCATAGTGGATATCCAGTAATTATTGGTATTGATGTTAGAAGGTCATCTTACTATAGCGCTGATATTGGCGTGTCAGGCGATTTCGTGATGCCATTTTCTGATGCTGATGTTAACAGCACTGCCTTTGGTAGCCCAGTTGGAAAAGATGCTGATGGTAAGGATGTTTACGCAGCAGGAGACTTCTCTGTAGGTGGACATGCAATTCTTATCGTTGGATATGATGACCTAAACTCAAAAAAACCAGAAGACGGAAAATTTACGTTCATGAATTCTTGGGGAACTTGGTGGGGAAATAATGGTTTTGGAACTCTTCCATATCAGTACGTTTGTGGAACAGCAAATACTTACAAGCCAGCAGTAGCTACAGGTCATGCAGTGCATGACGGCAAGGATGTGGACTTAGCTCCGTTCAAGGCAGCTCCTTATGCTGGATACTTCGGACAAATTAAATCATTAACAAAGTAATGATTTGATTCGCTAGTATTAGCAATTACGTCAAACCCATCTCAGCTTGGCTGGGGTGGGTTTTTTATTTATGATGCTTAATTGCGTGTTTTATTAATTAAAATAATTGATCTTTGAAAGTTAATTTGTTAATGTGCCGGTGAGTATTAAGAGTTTGGGATTTTATGAAAAGATATTTGGCAATATTGCTTGTTTTTCTGTCTGGATGTAACACAATCGATCGCGGTTATAGAGATTCGTCTAGTAATACTCCTGACTACACAAGTAATGAATTAGATCGAAAAAATCGTAAATTGGTAGATGAACAAAGATTGCGCAGAGAACGTGAGATAAATCAAGCAAGGCAATTGCAAGAACAGCTGCAGGAACAGCAAGCTCGTGCACGTTTGGAATCGGAACGTCTAAGGTTAGAAAATGAAAGGCAAAGGCAGCATATAATAGCTCAGGAAGAAGAACTTAGAAGGCGTCAAAGAGAATATCAGCAAGCAAGGTTAGACAACGAAAGACGACAACGTTCTCTAGCACAAAGTTCCAACCAAAGGCCACTTCAAAGAGCTGTCCCTGTGCAGGATCAATCAAGGCAACAGCAACAAGCAACGCAGAAGTCTAATGCAAATCAAAATGCAAATCAAGAAGAAAAAGATTTACAGCAAGCTATTGAAAATTCCTTAGTCACAGCTAGAGAAGAAGAAAGGCGTAGGGAACAAGTGCCGCAGGCTTCGGAACAACAGAGCGAGCAAGCATCTAATGTTGCAGGTGGTGATTATAGAGATAATGACTATAGACTAGCTGGTAACACAGCAATGGAACTTTCTCGTAGAAATGGAAGGAATCCAACCCGTGAAGAGCTAATTACTGCCTGGAAAAATAGCATTGGGGTGACTCAAGCTCAGGCAGAACGTATTTATGCAGATATGTTTGGTGGCTAATTTCATCTATTCAAAAATGGATTTTTTCAAAAT
>JAPLON010000019.1 GCA_026400695.1 Pseudomonadota bacterium | reverse complement strand
GAAAATACAATGGTGTGCCTAAAAACAACTTCAATCTCTTCTTGAAAGAGTGTGAGTGGCGCTTTAATATGGGATCACCTAGAGAGCTCCTTAAGGACCTTAAGTTGGTCCTTAAAGAATATTATTAGGTGTCAGCCCCATCATTTTTACTTCAAGAAAATTAAAATTAGGTTAATGATCAGGAGAGTATGAGGTTAGCACCACAAATAATCACTGAAGAATTGTACACAAAAGCAACTCAACGTCTTAAAACTTTAAGCCAAGATAACCGTGCTACCATCCGGCTTCGCGCAATAGTTTCTGCAAAAGAACAAGGCGTAAATGTAGTGGCAAAAGTGTTTGGTGTCAGCACAAACACGATTAGGAGTTGGGTTAAATCTTTTGCGCAGGAAGATTTGTCTGGTTTTGAATACCAACCTGGAAGGGGCAGAAAAAGCAAACTATCGGATCAACATCTACAATTGATTAAGACTTGGGTAAAGGAAAATCCAAATATTACCATTGCCGCAATTGTTCAAAGGCTTAACCAAGAATGTGGAGTTGAATCAAGCAAATCTGCTGTTCATAGGATTCTTCATAAGTTAGATCTGTCCTATATAACCCCGCGTCCAGTGCATCATAAACAAGACAAATCAAGCCATCCGGCTTTTTTTAAAAAATCTAGAACAATCACTGCAAAGTAACCCAACTAAAGAACTATTTTTCTTTGATGAAGCGCGTTTTGGCACCCACTCTAAATTAGGTCACGGCTGGTTTTCCAAAGGTACGCGCACACTTATGAAAGTTAAATTAGGGTTTCAGAATTTTTATGTATTCAGTGCGGTAAACGTAAAATCTGGGCAGGATTTTTCATACGTGATGCCAGCGGTTAATACTCAAACGATGAACGAATTTTTGGCAATCCTGTCAAAAGAGTTAGGAGAAAAGCATGCCTGACAGCATTGTTTATACTGATTGCTATCGTTCTTACAACGCTTTAGATGTTTCCGAATTCAAACATTATCGGATTAACCACTCAGAACTCTTTGCCAGCAAACATAACCACATAATGGCATTGAAAACTTCTGGAACCAGGCAAAGCGTCACTTAAGAAAATACAATGGTGTGCCTAAAAACAACTTCAATCTCTTCTTGAAAGAGTGTGAGTGGCGCTTTAATATGGGATCACCTAGGGAGCTACTTAAGGATCTTAAGTTGATCCTTAAAGAATATTATTAGGTGTCAGCTCCTATTTTTAAAGCATTGATCGTTTTTTGTGCTTTTTCTGCGTCTCTAAGAACTGCTGCTAGCTCATGAGTAGACAGACTTTGGTCGATAGGAGTAGTTGTGTTATCGTCTGTAGCAACTCCTTCACTAAAAAGAAGGCAAAAAACCAAACCTAGAAAAAGTTTAAAAGGCGATTTCATCTATATTTTTTCGTTAACCCACTTACCTTAAACTCTAAGGGGGTAAACGTAAAAAAAGCGTTAATTCTGGATTAAAGGTAAGCGTTTACACAGTACCTTAGGTTCTGAAATAAATTTGTGTTGAATGAGTGCAATATCATTTTTAATGGACAAAACTAGAAGCAAAAGCTAATCTTTCACATGGTTACCCTAGCTCAGCAGGATAGAGTGCAAGATTTCAAATCTTGAGGCCATGGGTTCGAATCACTTCTGGAACGCCAATTTGAGCAACGCTTTTAGTTGTTTATGATATGACGGTTCTATGTAGCTTAACGATTAATCGTACAACAGACGCTTTTTAGAGGAAATTATGACACTAGCTTGCCCCCAATGTAACATGGAAAATACTTATCAGTATGGTACGAATTTTGTCTGCGCCGATTGCGCACACGAGTGGCCAGTAGAACAATCTACTGAAACTAATGATGATGTGGGATTAACCGTAAAAGATGCCAATGGGAACATACTGTCTGATGGTGATGCAGTAGTTATTATCAAAGACCTGAAAGTCAAAGGCTCATCTATTACTCTTAAAATGGGCACTAAGGTCAAGAGTATCCGTTTAGTAGATGGAGACCATGAGGTAGATTGCAAGACGGATATGGGGCAATTTATGCTGAAGGCCTGCTTCCTAAAAAAGACCTAAACTAAGACCAGTGTTAAGGAAAGTGCAAAATCCTCTACAATTGCTTTGAATAAAATATGAGCAAGAAACTTCTATGTGACCACTTACAAGCATATTGCACTGTCGATGGAATGATGGCCATTGTTTTGCAAAGGTTCGTTAGGTAACATTAGAAAATGGGAAACACCAGGCTTTAGAATTTCAAATATTGAGGTCATGGATTTAAATCCCTTTGGTAACGTCAGTTAAAAGGATTCTATGTATTCAATTTACGCAGCATTTCCATACATAGCTTTGATGCTATCTTTGGCTTTGGCGCCATTGCTGTTACCACAATTTTGGCATCGCTTTGAAAAATATATTTTGGGGGCAATTGCTGCGTGGTCTTTGGGGATAGTACTAGAAGCCGAAGGGTGGACACAATCATTGCAAACCCTAAGCCACATGATGACCGATGAATACCTAGCATTTATGGCAATTATTTTTGCACTTTTTTCCGTGGCAGGTGGAATTCATATTCAATTCAACTTGTCTGACAATTTGAAAAATAATTTGCTGATATTGCTATTTGGCGCAGTGCTTGCCAACTTCATTGGCACTACAGGTGCCTCCATGGTACTGATACGCCCATTTTTGCATCTTAACCATAGTCGACCGTATAAAACCCACCTGGGCGTATTTTTTATATTTATCGTGGCCAATATAGGTGGTAGCCTTACACCATTAGGAGACCCCCCTCTATTTTTAGGTTATCTATCAGGCGTTAACTTTACCTGGACAATCTATCACGGATGGCTACCTGTAATTATTATGCTGGCTTTTTGTCTTAGTATTTTTACAATTATAGATCGACTTAAAAATAAACATCACGTTTCACAACGCAACAATATTGGCATATCCGTTGAAGGATACATCAATATCGCTTTAATGGTATGTGTAGTTATTCTAACTCTTGTTGCCCCGTTATTTGGATCATGGCAAAACCTTATAAGGAATCTTGGCTATGTTGCCATTGGCATCACTTCGCTAATGCTTACTCCTAAACATATTCATAAAGAACAACATTTTAACTTTGAACCATTTAAGGAAGTAGCTCGTGTCTTTTTTGTGATATTTTTAAGTCTAATCCCCATTTCTGCCATGTTAAAAATGGGTGCAGATGGACCATTCCAAGCTCTATTTAACTTTGCCCACCTAAATGGACAACCTATTGATTCTAGGTATTTTTGGCTTTCCGGCAGCTTATCAGCATTTTTAGATAACGCCCCAACCTACCTATTATTCTTCAAAATGGCAGGGGGAGATGCCCAAATTTTAATGAATCAATTACCATCAACACTACTAGCAATATCTTTGGGATCAGTATACATGGGGGCAATAACCTACATTGGGAATGCCCCTAATTTTATGGTCAGAAGCATTGCAAAGCAAAGTGGTGTAGAAATGCCAAGCTTTGTTCCTTAAGTACTTTTAAAAAATACAAAAAGCGTCTAAAAATAACTAATTAAGCAAAATAGTTCAATCATGACAAAAGATTACAAAGACACAGTTTTTTTACCGAAAACCGATTTTGCAATGAAAGCCAATCTTGCAGTTCGCGAAAAAGACTTTCTAGAATTTTGGAAAAAAATTGATCTTTACAGTACCTTACGTAAACAATCAAAAGATTCGAAAAAATTCATTTTGCATTGGGGCCCGCCTTATGCCAATGGCCATTTGCACATTGGCCATGCATTATCCTACACCCTGAAAGATATTATTAACAAAACCTACCAAATGGCAGGCTACAATGCCCCTTTGGTCCCTGGCTGGGATTGCCATGGGTTACCTATCGAATTAAAAGTTGAAGAACAATATCGCGCAAAAGGCCAGCGTAAAGAAGAGGTTAATGTTTTTGAATATATTGAATCGTGTCGCGCATACGCCAACCAATGGATAGACACTCAATCAGAAGAATTTCAACGATTAGGAATTATAGCTGATTGGAAAAACCCATACATTACAATGGCATTTAAAAGCGAATCTAAAATAGTTGCAGAGCTTGGTAAGTTTTTAATGAATGGCGGCCTGTACCGAGGGCTTAAACCTGTAATGTGGTCAGTAGTTGAAAAGACAGCTCTAGCAGAAGCAGAGGTTGAATACCACGACCACACTAGCGATGCAATTTTTGTTGCTTTCCCAATTGTTAAACCAAGTGTTGAAACCTTAAAAAATGCCCATGCAGTAATCTGGACAACCACCCCATGGACACTTCCAGGAAACCGTGCAATTGCCTATGGCGCCGAACACAATTACAGCGTTATTGAAGTATCAAATGGCACAGAATTAATTGCATCTGGAATGCGTTTGCTAATCGCCAAGGATCTAATACCCCAGGTGACAGCTTCTTTAGAAATTAGTGACTATCGCGTTATCGGTCATGTTAATGGTGAAACACTAAAAGGCACTATTTGCAACCATCCATGGCATGGTCTCGGCTATGATTTCCCTGTACCCATGATTCCAGGAGAACACGTCACAACCGATGCCGGAACCGGACTGGTACATACAGCACCAGGTCATGGTATCGAAGACTTTTCAGTTGGCCAAGAATTTGGCATAGAGGTTCCAGAAACAGTACAAGGTGATGGCACCTATTATCCACACGTACCAATGTTTGCTGGTAAGCACATCTTTAAAATTGGTGCTGAAGTTATGGAAAAGCTGATCCAAGTAAAAGCTTTGCTAAAATCAAACAAATTAGTACACAGCTATCCACATTCCTGGCGCTCTAAAACACCGCTAATTTACCGTGCAACTTCCCAGTGGTTCATTAGCATGGATACCAATGACTTACGTCAAAAAGCCATGCAGGAAATTAATAATGTCGAATGGTTCCCTACACAAGGAAAAAACCGCATTTCTGCAATGGTTGGCAACAGGCCAGATTGGTGCCTGTCACGCCAACGTACATGGGGTGTGCCAATTACGGTTTTCACTAACAAAAATACTGGTGAAGTACTACGCGATGAAAAGGTGCATCAACGCATAGTAGACGCTATTACTGCTGAAGGCATTTCTGCCTGGCATAAATACGACAGCGCGCACTTTTTAGGTAATTCTTACAATGCAAACGATTTTGAAAAAGCCACCGATATTTTAGATGTTTGGTTTGATAGCGCTTGTACCCATACATTTATTTTGGAAAACAACCAGGATATGAGCTGGCCGGCAGATATGTATTTTGAAGGCTCAGATCAACACCGAGGTTGGTTTCAAACTTCTTTACTACACTCTTGCGGCACCAGAGGACGTGCTCCATATAAGCAAGTCTTGACCCACGGTTTTGTTCTAGATGAAAAAGGCTACAAAATGTCAAAGTCTCAGGGCAATGGCGTTGAACCTCAACAGATAATAAATACCTTAGGCGCTGACATGATCCGCCTTTGGGTGTCGAGCACTGATTATACTGACGACGTCCGTATTGGCAAAGAAATTCTAAAACATAATGAAGATGTTTACCGAAGATTACGTAATACGTTGCGATACTTGCTGGGCGCACTAAATGGCTATGACACAGCAAATGACGTAGCGTACGATGAACTGCCAAGCCTTGAAAAATGGGTATTACACCGTTTAAAAGATATGGAAAAAAACCATCAAAAACTATTTAAAACCTACGATTTTGCTGATTTTTACAACGAGCTACACAGCTTTTGTACCTCAGATCTTTCTGCGTTTTACTTTGACATTCGAAAGGACACTCTGTACTGCGATGGTCCAAATAGCTTACAACGCAAAAGTGCACTTACGGTGATGAACCATGTCTTCAACCACCTAGTACGTTGGTTAGCACCAGTATTAAGTTTTACAGCAGAAGAAGCTTGGCATTCTTATCAAAAATCAGAAAACCCAACCAGTATTCACACACAACTTTTCCTAGAATCCCCACGCATATGGGATAACCCTTCTATCGCATCTCGTTGGGAATCTTTACGGGATATTCGCAGGGTTTTGACAGGCGCACTAGAAGTAGAACGTGCCGCAAGGACCATTGGATCAAGCTTACAAGCAAAATTAATTATGTACGTAGGCAAAGAATGGGCTGATACTTTAGCATCAACAGACTGGGCCGAACTAGCTATCACATCACAGTGCATTATAGTACGAGCACAAATGCCAGCAAATGCCTTCACTTTAGAAGAAGTTAAAGGAATTGGTGCCGTTGTTGAAATTGCTGATGGTCAAAAATGCGACAGGTGTTGGAAAACTTTACCAGAGGTTGGTGAATATAATGAAAACAGCTTATGTAAACGATGCGATGAGGTTATCAATGCTCAGTTTCCGCAGTATTCCTAAAAAAGGAAGCATTATTGTTGCTTCCTTACTATTTTTTAGCGACCAAATTTCAAAGTTTTTGGTCCTTAAAAACATTGGATCTGAAGATGTTATAAACATTGCTCCATGCCTTAATTTTGTACTGACCTTCAATAAGGGGGTAACTTTTGGTTTACTAAAAGCAAACTCGAACTTACATTTAATGCTCTTATTAGCCGGAATTTGTATTATGTCATTGGTAGTTGGCATATGGTGGATCAGAGCTGAAAACTCTATTCAAAGGTATGCAACAGCCATGATACTATCAGGTGCCTTCGGAAACTTAATTGACAGATTGCGATTTCACGGTGTTGTAGACTTTATAGATTTTCACATCCTCGGATACCATTGGTACACATTCAACATAGCAGATTCTGCAATTGTTCTAGGGGTTGGACTTTTGCTTTTGGATAACTTCCTTAAAAAAGATAATTAGAAAATATTGCAATATGGGTCAGGCAAAAATAACCACTTTGCCAACCCCACGATGTTTATTTAGGAAGATGTCTCAGCCACTCTTTTGCTTTAGCGCTAACATTTTCATCTTTTAAAGCCACGTCATAAAGATCTTTTTTACGCGCATCCTCTTCCCCATACATATCATCAAGAATTTCATTCCAAAGATTTAAGAGAGTATCAGATGATGTTTTCCCTACTTGATCAAGGGCCCCATAAATACGATCCTTCCAATAAGCATCCATTGCTTTGTCCATCCAGTATACAATTTCTGGCGTTAAACCTGTTTCTTCCAGACCTCTGCCTTCAGCAAAACCTTTTTCAAATTTTTTTGTGCGCAAATGAGCATATTTTTTGCCATATACCCCATTGACCCACAACATACACTTTTTACCAATGGTAATACCTTCTGCCGATTTTGGGTCATTTTCTAGATTACCCCTAATTTCTTCTACTAAATTGGACCAGTTTTTTTCAAAATCTGCCTTTTGCTCTGGAGTTGAACTAGCCTTCAACTCAGTCTCAAAAGCTGCATATTGTTTTAACTCATCAGGTGTAAATATTTCTTTAACCCAAGAGTGTTCTAATTGTTGTGTCATTTTGTATACCTCTATTAATTTTATAATTGTTTTCCACTCGATTGATTTATCTTCACCACATTCAGCAATAGCGCTTTCAAGAGTTTGACTAGCCTCAAGCAGAGTTTTTGCTTTTTCTTTCAAAAACTTTGCCTGTACCGAAAAATGTTCGGCCATGGCCACATTGCCTGACAGTAACTTTTTGATTGCCATCAACTCAAAGCCAAAAAACTTTAAAGCAATAATCTGTTGTAGTTTCAATAAATCCTTTTCAGAGTACAAACGATAACCGTTAGCAAGTCGTACTGATGGTTTCAACAAATCAATCCGATCGTAATGATGCAAAGTCTGCACTGATACGGCGGTTAATTTGCTGATATCTTTGACGTACCATTGGGTCATCTGTTCCTCCTTAATTACAAAATAAGGTATATGGTAAGTATAGACTCAATAGGTTTTTTTATGAGATGAAAAACTTTTTTACCTTTTTTGAGCAAACCATACATAGCAATAAATTTTTAGTTTAATCTAAAATATGAGGGAAAAAAATAAAAGATTCCCCTGCCAATTGTTTTAAGGGTATCTCAGGTGTCTTTACGATCTTAGAGTGCTTTCGTATGAGTATTTTCTCGAATTTAAACCGTAATCAAAAAGAAACTATAGGTCTTTTGCAGGTTGGTACTTTTCTTGAGTATTTCGATTTAATGCTGTATGTGCATATGGCAGTACTGCTTAATGAAATGTTCTTTCCAAAGACCGACCCCCATACAGCAGCACTTGTGTCTGCTTTTTCTTTTTGCTCAGCGTTTATTTTTAGACCATTTGGTGCCCTTTTATTTGGTTGGATAGGTGATAATATTGGCCGCAAAGCTACTGTAATCATTACGACCATGTTAATGGCTGTATCGTGCATTATTATGGCTAATTTGCCAACGTATGCACAAATTGGTATTGCAGCAGCCTGGTTCCTAACATTCTGTAGAATAATTCAGGGAATGTCCTCAATGGGGGAAATTATTGGTGCTCAAATTTATATGACAGAAATAGTCAAACCACCTGCAAGATATCCGGTCGTTGCCCTAACGGAAGTTTTTGCAGATTTTGGTGGGTTTGCTGCTTTAGCGGTCGCATCACTTTGCACAATTTACGAATTTAATTGGCGCGTTGCCTTTTGGGTCGGAGCATGTATTGCGGTGGTTGGTTCAGTTGCCAGAACGCGCCTAAGGGAAAGCCCCGAATTTTTAAAAGAAAAAGAGAAAAAACAGAGAAAAGATTATAATCCCGTAACAATTGAAAAAAAAACAATGTTAGCTTACTTTTTTATTCAAAGTGGTTGGCCAGTTTGCTTTTACTTTTCATATGTTTATTGTGGCGACCTTTTAACAAAACTATTCCAATATTCATCAGATCAGATAATTCACAACAATTTGATCGTATCATTAGTACAGCTTGTTGGTACTATTTTTTTCGTCGCTTTAAGCGTAAAGTTTCACCCCTTAAAAATTCTAAGGGTATCCTTTTTGATGTTCATGGCATTCGTCGTAGTCTGCCCTTATCTTATGTTTAACCTAAAAACTCCCTATCATTTGTTTTTTGTTCAGTGTTTTCCCCTATTTTTTGGATTAGGTGTTAGCCCCGCAAATGCAGTATTTTTCAAATACTTTCCTACCCTTAAAAGATTCACCAGTATCAGTTTGATATATTCCACCTCGCGGGCGGTAATGTACGTAATTACTTCATTTGGCCTTGTTTACGCGGTCGAGCTTTATGATTTTTGGGGAATATTAGTTATTATGCTGCCACTTTGTATCGGTTATTGTTGGAGTGTTTATCACTTTGTAGGGCTTGAAAGACAAAGTGGAGATTATTCAAAAGAATACGGCTCTGAGCAAATGCTCCAAAATGCCGCATAAAAAAATATTTACTTAAGGGACGAATGTACTTTCTTCTTGATCTTTGTAGAAAATTCTTTTTAGATCAACCCATAACTAAAATACATGAAAGTTCATATGCGTAAATGGATCGACTTTCCAATAATTGAAGGAGTTTGCAGTAGGCAAGCCCACGCCGATTTTCCAACACAGTCAGATGGCACAAAAACCTACGAAAGAGAATTAGGTAAAGAAGGCTTCTTTGGGCCGTGCACGCATATGGTCCACAAATATGCACCAACTGCCTGGACTAAATGGGAAGGCCCACTACAGCCACATGCATATGATTTAACTAAGTGGACTCAAAAAAATATATGCCCATTTAAAACTGACTTACTTTTCTATAATCACCACACCCAATTACGTTGGTGGCAAGTTACAGAATCAATGCCACACTTAGTGCGCAATGGAGATGGTGATCAACTTCTCTTCATTCATCAAGGATCAGCTGAATTATTTTGCGATTATGGACATATGACAATTCGCACAGGCGATTATGTTGTTCTTCCACGCTCAACCATGTGGCGTTTAGAAGTAATCAACCCCCTATCAATCTTAATGATAGAAGCAACAGATAGTAGCTATATGCTGCCTGACAAAGGTATTGTTGGCCCGCACGCCATATTTGACCCTGCTATGCTTGATACTCCAAAAATAAACGATCAATTCAAAGCACAACAAAACGATGCTAATCACGAATGGCAAGTACATATTAAACGCCTTAACGAGATTAGCGTTGTAACTTATCCATTTAATCCATTGGATGCCATGGGCTGGCACGGAAATTTGGCTCCTGTAAGAATTAACGTTGATGATATTCGTCCTTTAATGAGCCACCGTTATCACCTGCCACCTTCAGCTCATACAACATTTGTAGCAAATCGCTTTGTAGTCTGTACATTTGCACCACGTCCTATTGAAAGTGATCCTGGCGCCTTAAAAGTTCCATTCTACCATAACAACGATGATTATGATGAGTTGATATTCTACCACCGTGGACAATTCTTCAGCCGTGACAATATTCACCCTGGCATGGTTACATTACACCCATGTGGTTTCACCCATGGGCCACATCCGGAAGCATTTGCTACGGCAACAAAGTTTGCACGCAAAGAAACCGATGAAGTAGCAGTAATGGTTGATACCAGAGATGCCTTAGAAATCGGGCCAAAAGTTAATTCCGTTGAGTGTGCTGAGTACTCCAAAAGCTGGAAAGCTGTAGAGAAGCCATAACATACAGCTTGAATATCATTAGCTTTTGCGCCATCATGGCTCAAAAATTAGGTGATAAACAATGTCGTATCAATACATTTATGTAATTAAATCTTTATCTAAAAGCTATCCTGGCGGAAAGCAAGTCTTAAAGGATATTTGGCTATCTTTTTTCCCAGGTGCCAAAATTGGTATTATTGGCCCTAATGGCTCAGGTAAATCAACACTTTTGAAGATCATGGCTAAGCTTGATACTGAATATCAAGGTGAAGCCTGGTCTGCAGATGGTGTTAAAGTTGGCTATTTAGCTCAAGAACCTCAACTTAATGAGGATCTTGATGTGGTCTCAAACATCAAAGAAGGCCTTGGTGAAGTTACTGAGTTAATGAAAGAATATGAAGCCATCAACATGAGGTTTGCAGAACCCATGGAAGATGACGAAATGAATAAACTATTGGTACGCCAGGGAGAACTACAAGAGCGTATCGATACGCTTGATGTCTGGGACCTAGATCGCCAAATAGAAATAGCGATGGATGCCCTACGTTGCCCTCCAGGAGACGCTAACGTTAAAGATCTATCAGGTGGTGAAAAACGTAGAGTTGCCTTATGCCAACTGCTATTGCAAAAACCTGATCTATTACTACTTGATGAACCGACAAACCATCTCGATGCAGAAAGCGTTGCTTGGCTTGATCGCCACTTACAAGATTACAAAGGCACTGTAGTACTAATTACCCATGATCGTTATTTCCTTGATAACGTCGTTGGCTGGATTCTTGAGCTTGATCGTGGCCAAGGTATTCCTTACGAAGGAAATTATTCCAGCTGGCTTGAACAAAAGCAAAAACGCCTACTAGTTGAACAAAAACAAGAAACTGCACGACAAAAGCAACTTGAAAACGAATTAGAATGGATTCGCCAATCTCCCAAAGCACGCCAAGCAAAAAGCAAAGCGCGTATAGTTGCTTATGAAAATTTGCTTAACGAAGATTACGATCGTGGCACTGGAGACGGATCCATTGCCATTCCTCCAGGCCCTCGTTTAGGTGATTTAGTAATCGAAGCCAATGGCCTATCAAAAGCTTTTGGAGATCGTTTATTAATTGAAAACCTTAACTTTAATCTGCCTCGCGGCGGTATTGTTGGGGTAATTGGACCAAACGGCGCTGGTAAAACCACGTTGTTTCGCATGCTAACCGGACAAGAAACACCTGATCAAGGAACCTTACGTGTAGGTGACACCGTAGTTATGGGTTATGTTGACCAATCTCGTGATGCCCTAAACGCAAATAAAAGCGTATGGGAAGAAATTTCTAATGGACATGATGAAGTAGAGCTTGGTAAGCGCAAAATGCCAAGCCGCGCTTATTGTGGGCTATTTAACTTCAAAGGCGCTGATCAACAAAAAAAAGTTGGACAACTATCTGGTGGTGAACGCAACCGTGTGCATTTAGCAAAAATGCTAAAAAGTGGCGCAAACGTACTTCTGCTCGATGAGCCAACCAACGATTTAGACGTAGAAACCCTGCGATCTCTAGAAGAAGGCCTATTATATTTTGCCGGTTGCGCAATTGTCATCACCCATGACCGCTTCTTCCTTGACCGCATTGCCACCCATATTTTAGCTTTTGAGGGCAATAGCCAAGTTGTTTGGTTTGAAGGCAACTATCAATCTTATGAAGAAGATAGGAAGCGCCGTCTAGGAGTTGATGCAGATCAACCAACAAGAATTAAATATAAACCGTTAACAAGGTAACTTTTCCACACACTACCCACTCTTTTCGAGGGGGTAGTAACACTGACGAAATTGAAGGTTATGCCACTAACCTTTCAACAATGTTTTGCTGCAAATTATTTTGCTTTTCTAATTTTTCAAAGTGATTAACGGCCCATAAAAATCCCATACAAAACGGTAACCCTATTATCCATACTCCATAGCTACCGAAAGCTTCTGTAAGATAAACCAGACCAAATGAAGTTATCACATAAATCAAAGCACGAGATAGTGCATATAGAAAACTTGAAGTTGTAAAACGCTTAAAGACCGGCATGGCTTTAATGAGCACTGCATCCGCCGGAGTTGGTCCTAAAAAGACAATAAACAATAAGGATTGCAGTGCAAAAATTTGATAATGATGTGAAGACTTTAATACTATAAATGGTAAAAGCAGAACTAAAATACTGAATATTTTCGCTCTCCACTTTATGATTTTCAAAGGATGAATTTTATAACTTAATTTTGACCAAGCGGTAATACTAGCTAACATAACAAGTGATACTAAAAAGTTATGAAAAATAATATCTTCAGCTGAATAACCATACTTTTTGAGAAGTGGATTAAAATACATGTAACACAAATAAAACGACAAAGGCCAGCCACATTGAATTAAAAAACATGACACTATGGTAGCTCTACTAATTTTTTCTTTTTTACACCTTTCGATATATTTTTTTAAAGTAGAAACTCTTAACTCTTTTACTTCGTTTTTTAAGTGATTTTTGTCTAGGTCTATTTGTAATTTCCTTTTCATATCCACAAATTCAGGAGTTTCACGAAGTTTTATGCGAGCGACAGACCCGACTACGGCAATGCATGCACCAATCCAAAAAGCAATTCGCCAATTAAATCCCTGTGTAGTTACAAGTGATGCTATTCCAAGGGCAGCTACAGCTCCAATTGCAGATGCGACGCCTATAAATGCAACTGCTGGATATTGTTCTGGAGGCTTGGTGATTTCTGTCACGTAAACCTGACAACCAATAATCTCCCCCATAGACGACATACCCTGAACCATGCGGCAAATAGTAACTATCCAAGCAGAGGCAATACCAATTTCTGCATAAGTTGGTAAATTTGCCATGATCACACAGGACATAGACATCATCATGGTCGTTATAATCACCGTGGTTTTTCTACCAATGTTATCACCTATGTACCCAAAAATA
>JAPLON010000153.1 GCA_026400695.1 Pseudomonadota bacterium | reverse complement strand
GTGGGTTCGAATCCCACCCCATCCGCCATTCTTAAGTTTAGATAAATGTTAGTAGTGTTAAGTAAACAGTTGTTTAAAGTAAAGAGCGTATTTCGTTTTTACGGTAACCCAGTTTTTTTGTGCCTAATGGCAATGGGGTTTACAAGTGGAATTCCATTTTTATTAACTCTTTCAACTATGAGTATTTGGCTTTCTGAGTGTGGCTTTGATACTAAGGCTATTGGCATGTTTACGGCAGTAAGCATTCCTTATGCATTTAAGTATCTGTGGGCTCCATTGCTAGACCGGGTAACCTTACCTATATTTTTATGGTTGCATCCGGTTAAGCGTTTCGGATTATTGGCGTTGCTTAGTCTTATTACGAGTTTGGTTGTGCTTGCGCACCTTAATCCATCAGAAAACCTTTTATACATTGCCATTGTCGCGACTTTGGTAAGTTTTTTTGCCGCCACCCACGATATTGTGCTTGATGCTTTGCGTATTTATGCTTCGGATCCTTCTCATGTAGGTGGGGGGGCAGCTAGCGAATCTATAGGATTTCGTATTGGCATGATCACATCTGGCGCTGGGGCTGTGTATTTGTCATTAGTAATAGGGTGGAAAGGGGCGTACTTGACCATGGCTGGCTGTTGTGTAGTCGGCATGATTGGCCTTTTTAATATGCCTAATCCCCCTGAATTTAAGAAAAGCACAGTTAAGTATAAAAATTTTGTTAAAGAGACTTTTTTAGCGCCGTTGATTGTTCTTTTGAAGTACCCAAGTTTTATTTATTTAGTTGGTTTCATCCTTACTATTAAAATAGCTGGTACCGTAATGAACGCATTGGGTGCGCCGTTTTTATTTTCCCTTGGTTTTTCAAAGCTTGAATTTGCATCCATCACGAAAGTATATGGGGTGGGGTTGATGTTGTTTGGCAGCTTTGCCGGTGGTTTAATTGTGCACCGTAAAGGTACCGCCTATTGCTTAAAGCTTTCGGCATTATTACAAATTTTGGCATGTACTTTATTTGCTGTGTTAGCTTATAAGGCAGAGTATCACTTAAATTTGTTGATCGTGACTTTAAGTATTGAAAGCTTTTCATCTGGCTTGCTTTCTACCGGGTTTATTAGCTACCTTTCCTTGTTTTGCAAACCGCCTTATATTGCCAGTCACTTTACTTTGTTGTATTCCTTAGGATCCTTATCACGTGTGTTGGCTTCAGTTATTGCGGGTTACGTAGCGGCACAATTTGGGTGGGTTGTACTTTTTGTTATTTCATCTGCTACATTGGTTCCTGCCTTGTGGTATTTGCAAAAAACATTGCGAGACGAGAGATAATGACTTTAAGTGTTCCATCTGTTTTATGTTGTGCTGCGGTTTTGCAGCGTACTGATAGTTCGGTATTACTAGTGCAAAGACCATTTCACAAATCTATGGGTGGCATGTGGGAATTTCCTGGTGGAAAAGTTGAACCATTTGAAACACCACAAAATACGATTGTTCGTGAAGTTTTTGAAGAAATAAACGTTGTCATTAGTCTAAATGATATCTCTCCGTTTACTTTCGTTTCCCATACCTACGACAATTTTCACCTGAATATGTTTGTTTTCTTGTGCAAAAATTGGCACGGTGAAATTACCATGAAAGAAGGGCAGCCAGACTTTGCATGGGTTGCGCCGTATGATTTAGGAAAATACTTAGTGCCTGATGCGGATGAACCGATAATTAAACGATTGATTGGTGGTTAGGTTTTAATTAGCCAATATCACCATAAATTTTTCTACGGCTTGACCTACCTTTCCATGTAATGCAACACTACAGCGTCATTGCGAGCAACGTAGTTGCGTGGCAATCCAGTGATTAGTTTCAATATTGATTCGTTTAACTGGATTGCCACAGCCCTTGCAGGGCTTCGCAATGACGGTATGGAAGGGGGGGAATCAAAATTTTTCACAAGCAATTATCTTTTTTAGGTCCTCAAAATTACTTATGAAAATTAACTATTTATTAACTTTTGTATTGCAACCTACAAAAGTAAATAAATTTTTTTTGAAGGACATATGAAAATACAATTAAAATTGATGATTTTAACGCTTGCGTTATTTAGTTTTGCCAATGCTGCACATCTGGTAGATCATGTTACACCAATGATTGACCAACGTCCGGCTCCAGTTATAAAGCCTGTCGTTTCTTGTCAAGATCCTGAAGTTGCCTCAGTAGAAACGGATAGACAGAATTTATGTCGGGTTGTAAAAGATTTACGCACTCTAGGTACAGATCTATGGGATTTCGGAGTTCGCGGTGCTGCAAGGGAAATTAAGAACCGGGTATTACATGAAGAAAATTTAGCAAAAGCAGCCAAACTCTATAATACTGGCAAAAATAAAGCCTTTGAAATGTACTCTAAAGTTACTAGAACTGTTCCTTGTTGGTTATTCTGGGGTTCAGTAGCGCTAGCAACTGATGCGGTGACAACAGAGTTTGTTATTGAATCCTTTCCAGTAGCTGCTGGTATTGGTGTGCTTAGTTGTTATGGTGCATCTTATTTAAGTCCATTTATTTCACAAAAGCCAGCAGCTATGAACCCAAAAGCTAGGCAATGCCAAGAAGAGCTAGCGAGATTAATGGCATTAAGAGAAGACTTGCTAAGTAAGCAAAGAGACGGTGCTTTTGAAGATGAAGATGATGCGGCAAGAAAAGCAGTTTCAGGTCTTGTTGTGGAGAAAGCAAAGGATTAAGTTATCCAAAATATAAGATTCAACGACTAAGTAAAACGACTAATTACTAATTGACACAATCGCCAAGCAAGTTTTGTTTGGCGATTAATTGTATCCAAACCAGTAAAAATAAAGGGGCTGACACCTGACTTTTAAGAAGTTAGGATGTAAGAATGTATGTAAAGCATTGCAAGCTGTCACGTTCAGAGCAGTTAAGACTGTTAGAATATTTTGTTGCAGGAACTCCTGCCAGAACAGCAGCTGATTTAGTTG
>JAPLON010000129.1 GCA_026400695.1 Pseudomonadota bacterium | reverse complement strand
GGTGTACCAAAAGAAAATTTTCCTCTATTTCTAAAGGAATCTGAGTGGCGATTTAATAACCCTAATCCAAAAGCTCAATTAAGCCAGTTAAAGCAATGGATTAAGGCTGTTCTTTTTTAGTTATCTGGTACAGCCCCAAAAAAAATATTATGACCCTTGAACAACCAATTGAATACAGGGTTAATGGCGTTCGCCAAACAGAAATTCATGAAGCAGGAGTAATTAACTTCGCCGATGGTGTTAGGTCAATGTTGAGGCATGATCCTGATGTTATTTTAATCGGAGAAATTCGCGACGAAGATACGGCCAAAATGGCTTTAAGAGCTTCAATGACAGGTCACTTGGTTTTAGCAACAATCCATGCATCATGTCCCTTTGTGGCACCAGCACGCTTAATTGATTTAGGCATCGCTCCTAATTTGCTAGCTGGGCAAATTCTAGCCGTAGTTTGCCAAGAACTAGTACGCACTGAAGAAGGGCGTTCCGCAAAAGCTGAAATCGTTGAGTTTAGCGAAGAAATGCACCTTCTAGTTGGTGATGGTGCCAACAGCGCAAAACTAAAAATAGCCCACCTATCAACTTAAGCCACAGACCTAAGCTGATTCTTAAGCAAAGCAACGAGCTCCTGCAACCTTTGAGATAAGGATCCCTTTAAGAATATGCTCTCATGCCCTGTTAATTCATTAACAAAACTTTCTTTCATATCGTCAACTGTCGCAAACCAGTCACCACGCTTTTGCGTATCAATTTCTTGGTACATGCCTTTTGCTGCGGAGCCAACTACATGAACGCGATCTAGCGGTAAGCTATTAATGTATTGAGCAATTTCTATATGGTAAGCATCGCTATGTTCACCTAACTCTCCCATTTGCCCAATTACCGCAATGCGCTTACCTTGGTGTTGCATAGTAGAAAATGACTTTAACCCAGCTTTCATCGAAGTTGGATTAGCATTGTATGCATCATCAAACACAAAAATTGGCAAACCATTCGACAATTGCAAATTATGCATTTGACCACGGCCAATTACTGGTTGAACTTTAGCTAATTGTTGTATAGCTTCACCCAAATCAATACCCAGCACCTCTGCAGTAAGCAATACGTACAAACTATCAAATGCGTAGTGATCGCCAGCAAACTGTAAAGGATAGGCAACAATTTTTCCAAAAATTTCAGCCGTAACCAAACCTTTGGTACCTTGCTGCACTGGCTGATAATGTAGCAATCTCGCATCCAACCCAGCTTTACATCCAACTGTAAAAATATTGTGCACACCATGCGCTTTGGCATTGCTCTGCATACGATCAAATAGAGGATGATCACCATGCACCATAGCTATGCCATTTTCACGCAATCCAGCAAAAATTTGACACTTTTCATCAACAATTGCCTCTAAGGATCCCATGTTGCCAATATGTGAAGGTGAAATTGTAGTAATAATTGCAATTTCTGGATCAACAATTTTTGCAAGCGGAGCAATTTCTCCGACATGATTCATGCCCACCTCAAAAACGCCAAACTTGCTATCGTTACTTAGTAAAGCCAAGCTTAATGGCACACCAAGGTAATTGTTATAACTAGCCTTAGAATAAATTGTAGGACCAAAACAATGCAAAACTGAACGTAACATTTCTTTTGTTGTTGTTTTACCAACACTACCTGTAACCGCAATTGCCCTAAGTTTTTTGGCCATACTTCTTCCATAAATTCCTAAGGAAGTAAGTGCTTTTAAAGTATCATCAACGTAAATTAGCCTGGAAGTATCACTGATGTTGGCAGGAGTACACTCAACGATTGCGCAAACAGCACCTTGCTCAAATGCTTTCTTAACATACTCATGACCATCTTTATCTCCCTTAATAGCAATAAATACATCACCTCGTTGAATCTGCCGTGTATCAATACACAGGTTGTGAGAGGCAACATCAAAAGGCACATCAAGATTAAGAGCAGTTTTTAAAGAATCTTTTGTCCAGCGAGTCATGATGTAGATGCAACGTCAGCTTTAATGATTTCAGTTACTGATACCATATATTCGTCTTCAAGTGATGAACTTTTTTCAATCCTCTGTATAATTTTTTCAAAAATCTCATCAACACACCTAGACTGTAAAACCCTTCGTTGTTGACTCTTAACCCTCTTTGTGGCTTGTTGGAAGCTTTTTTGACGATTAACATATTGGTGTTCCATATCCTCATTAATTTTTTGTTTTAAAAATTCTATTTTTTTTAAAGACTCAGTTTTAATGACTTCAATTTCTTTTTGTAAGCTCTGCAGCTTCTTCTGATTAACAATTTCTAATTTTTCTTGTTCTTTGGTAGATATTTGAATTTCATTAAACCGTCTTTGAATAGCAGAAATATAATCATCAAGTATATTAATTATACTTGGCCAAATTTTCTTGTAAAAAATATAAGCAAAAACTAAAAAGCTTATCAAAATGAAAAAACTAGAATCCATCTTTTCCTCCCACCTGTCGCATTCCTAATTTTTTTAATGTTAGTTCTACCGCCTCATCAATAACATCTTTATAAGATTCTGAAAATTCTTCAGCACGCATACCATGATTATCCCTAATACGGCTCAATTCTTGTTGAATTTCAGTTTCCAAAGCATGTAATCTCTTTTCATGAAAATCACGAACACTAGCCAAAGCAGAGTCTATTTGGTCCTGGGTATTTTTTAAGATCTCATTCTTTTGTTCTTCGTATGATTTTCGTAACTTAAGACTGCTATCTTTTAAAGATTCAATTCTATCATCCGCTTGCTCAACTACATCATACCGTTTTTGAAAAATTCTCGATAATTTTGGCAAAAATATCCCAATAAAAACCCCAAGCATTGTACTAAAAATAATACTTAGCCAAAATATCTGGGGTAAATACGTGCTGATATCAAGCTGTGGCATAATTTAAAAGGCAAACATCATTGTCATAGCTGTTCCTAGCGCAAACAACATAACTGCTTCTGTAAGTGCTGCACCAATCAAACCTGCTTTAAAAATTTCATCTTTCGCTTCTGGATTGCGCGCAATTCCAGAAACAATACCATTAAAAATATTGCCTAAACCAATACCAGCGCCAAGTCCAGCTGTCATTGCTAAACCAGCCCCAATCATTTTTGCTGCTGCTAAATCCATTATTGTCTCCTTGTTTTAGTGTAAATTAATTGCATCATTAATATATAAACAGGTTAGTAAAGTAAATACATAGGTTTGCAAAACTGCAACCAAGAATTCCAACCCTGTAACACCTATGTTCAACACTAGCGGTAAAATTCCCAAAACTGCAAGCAGGGACTTACTTTGCCCCAACATCACGGAAAAACCCGCAAAAAGTTTTAAAATTAAATGTCCGGCCATCATATTAGCAAACAAACGAATACTCAAACTAAAAGGACGAGCCAAATAGGAAATAAGCTCAATTACAATCATAAGCGGCGCTAAAAACACTGGTATACCCTTTGGCAAAAACAAATGAAACATACCTAAACCATGCTTTTTAAAACCAACAACATTTGCCGCAATAAAAGCAACTATAGCCAAAGAAAATGTCACCACTATATGGCTGGTGTAAGTAAAACTGTACGGAAATAGCCCCAGCAAATTTCCCATTAGCACAAACCAGAAAAGTGTAAAAATAAACGGAAAAAATTGCATACCTTCTCGGCCAATGTACGACTTAACCATATCTGACAAAAACCCAAAAATAATTTCTGCAGAAGCTTGCAAACGGTTAGGAATTAATTCTTCCTTCTTTAAAGATATATAAAAAAATAAACAAACTATGATTAAACCAATAGTCATCCACAAAGCAGAATTCGTATATGAAATATCCCATCCACCAAATGATATTGGTATCAGACGTCGAATTTGAAATTGATGAAGAGGATCAATCATTTCACTTCTTTTTTAAAATCCACCCGTACAAGAGACAACCATCCCAAGTACCCCCCAGGAATAATAGAAAAAATCATTACAAACGGGAAAGTACCTAAAAACCTGTCAATATAATAACCGATTAAGATCGTGAAAGCTACACGCATGACAAACCGTAAGCACAAACTAAGTGACATACTTAAAAAGGTTCCAAAAGACATAAGCTCTAATAAAAATCAAACCAACAACGATTAACAGTAACGTATTTATTGCCTATTAGCACAGAAAATCAATTCAAAGAATTTCATATAGAATTACCAGAACTTAAGTGATTTTATTTTAGCCATAGCACCTGCAAATACTCCTTTGGATTCTGACGCAGCAACAGGTTTTTTAACAGCAGTAGGTTGGATTACTTTATCTGTTTTTACCTGTTGTGTAGTATCATCATTAGATGGCAATGCTGAATCTTCATCACCATCGCCACCTTCAAGGTTTCCATCTTCTGAGTCGTCTACAGAATCAGCACTATCATCGTCTTGGGGGTAATTTTCTTCCTGGTAATCTTGGAGGCCTTCCTTTTTTTTTGCGGGCCCCATTGCAGGAGCACCCCTCATTCCTTTTGCTGGGGCATTTATTATCCCCGGAGCACAAGGAGCGCAATTACATTGCCCGTTAGGCATCATCACACCAGGACGACCCATACCAGGCATTCCTGGTGGTGGTCGCATCATTCCCATGCCAGGTTGTCCACCTCTTGGCATCATTCCGGGATACCCACCCATTCTTGGCGCTCCGCCAGGAACCATTCCATAAGGACATCCGCCAGATTTCTTGGCGCTCCGCCAGGAACCATTCCATAAGGACATCCGCCAGATGGCATCATTCCACCTGCCCCCATACCAGGCATTCCTGGTGGTGGCATCATTCCGCTCATACCAGGCTGTCCACCTCCTGGCATCATTCCGGGATATCCTCCCATTCTTGGTGCTCCACCAGGAACCATTCCATAAGGACATCCGCCAGATGGCATCATTCCACCTGACCCCATACCAGGCATACCTGATGGTGGCATCATTCCACCCATACCAGGTTGTCCACCAGACATCATCCCTGGAACACTACCTGCTGGTACACATGTATTTCCTCCTTGAGGCATCATTCCTGGTTGACCACCAGGCATTCCTCCAGGATATCCCATACCGGGCATTCCTGCTGGTGGCATCATTCCTGGTTGCCCCATAGGAGGTTGACCATAATTAGGAACTACACAAGTACTAGCGCTTAAACTTGCTTGTAAGGAAACCAGACTCAAACCAATCATAAATATTTTAGATTTTTTCATTTTCATTGCAATTCTCTTAGATTACTTAATAATAATCTGTCACAACAAAGTAAAAAAATAGTTAATAGGCTTTTAGAAAAATTGCAGGCACCAGCAATTTGCTAGAAATTATGCCCTGCTAGCATTAACATTGCTACTATTAAAGCTATAGATTGGCAACAAGATAACCATCAAAAATAACCACCAGCTTTGCCAAACACTAATACTTGTAACCGCCACGCACAAAGTACTAGCCCAAAAGGCAATACAATAACTATCTACTTTTTGATACCGTTTATTCCAGTAAACAATCCATAGCAAGCTAGCAAGTAACACCCCAATAAATCCAAGCTCAAGCCAAATTTGCAACATGTAATTATGGGGATGCACTGGAGCATCAAGAATTTGCTGATTATTACCAATGGTAATGAGAACTTCTTCAGCTTTTAATCCAAAATCTTTAAAACGTGAACTACCAAAACCAAACCCTGTCCAAAATCTTTCAAAAATTTGATTAACCACAGAATTCCAAATAAACAAACGATGGGTATAACTAGGATCTAGACTAGACGCCCATTGGTGATAATTTTCTACAGTAAACAAGCAAAAAGTAAATGGCATGAAAAACCAGACTATTGGCATGCCATAAATAAACATGAACCTTAAAAAATTAGGCAAAAATTTATGCATTAGCAAAGTAGCTGCCCCCAAAAATATACCTAAAGCGGCTGCATCACTTGTCGCAAACTGCAACGTAAATATTGCCAAAATTAAAATAGCGGAACGAACTAGTTTATGAAGTTTGAACAAATTTGACCAAATGGCAAGGCTACAGGCAATAGAAGCATGCACCAACGCTGGTGAAACATGTGGCGCAATAACTTTGAACAGACTACCACCAAACTTAATATTTATTACAAAAACCAACAAAGAAAATAAAAGTAAAAGGCTTGCTACAAAAACAATATTTTTTACTATATATTTTTTTTCTTGGTCTAGTTGGTTATAAACACTAAACCACAACACACCACCCAACATTATAAAAACAACCTTGCCATAAATCTTTAGTGTCATCAGCACATCATTTGCCCAAAAAACGCTAATCCCACCCCAAAACAAGAAGGCAATTAAATGCCAATCAACCCTTTGATAACTAATCTGATACTTCTTAGTACTATGCAGACATGCAGCCATTAGTAATGCGAACGGATAAATATTACCGTGAGGAAAAGGTAAACATGCAAAAACTACAAAAAAAACTAGCCATTTTAGAATCAAAAAATTTTGTGCTTGCATAAAAACTGTGTGTGATTGCTAAGGTTTTAAAAAATTGATAGGTTTAACAAAATTGTTATTCCGTATTTATGACAGAAAATAATCTCTTGAAAAAGTCCCTTGCGAAAAGATTGGTTCACGAACACCTATCACCCTATAAGTTTAATTTTGCGAAAGCCTGCCTTTTTATGCTGCTAACCGCTGCATCAACCGCAGCTTTGCCCTTTTTATTACAACCAGTTTTTGACGATGTTTTTACAAAAAGTGACCCCATGTTACTTTTTACATTTTGCGCAGCGGTATTAGCAGCATTTGTTATTAAAGGACTAGCCTCTTACGGTGAAACTGTAACTATGACACGTATTGGCCAAAGCATCATTTCAGATATTCAAAACAGAGTTCTGGGTCATTTACTTAGCTTAGACCTTGATTATTTTCACAAGCGCAACAGCGGTGAAATTTTATCACGATTCACAAACGATGTATCACTAATGCGCAATAGCGTTGCTACCACCATTGTTGGCTTCGGCCGAGATAGCTTCACTCTTTTGTTTTTAATTGGAGTAATGTTTTACCGCGATTGGTTTTTAGCCTGCATGTCTTTTTTTATTTTCCCAGCTGCATTTTTGCCAATTATTCGAATTGGCAGAAGAATGCGCAAAGTAACATTTAATGCTCAAGAAGAAATTGCACACTTTACAAAACAATTAACTCAAATTTTTCAAGGAATAAGAGTAATAAAAGCATACGGTACCGAAAATTACGAAGCGCATCGAGCGATGAAGCAAATTGAAAAAATTTTCAAGCTTGTTGTAAAGACTGCCAGAGTAAGATCGTTAGGACACCCAATTATCGAAAGCATGGGTGGCATCGCTATTATTTCAGTAATTGCCTATGGTGGCTTGCAAGTAATGCATCATAACAGAACCACAGGTGAATTTATTTCATTTATCGGTGCTCTCATTTTAGCGTACGAACCCCTAAAACGTTTAAGCAACCTTAATGCAAACCTTCAAGAAGGACTAGCAGCAGCCGATAGGGTTTTTGAAATTATAGATGCGCCAGTTACAATTCTTTCTCCTGAAAAACCTAAACTACCAAAACAAATTAAAGGGCGCGTTGAATACAATGATGTATATTTTTCTTACGGACCAAAGAAAAAAGCGCTACACGGCATTAGTTTTACGGCTCATGCTGGTCAATGCATTGCTCTTGTTGGTGCCAGTGGTTCTGGTAAGTCTACAATTATTAACTTAATCCCGCGTTTTTATGATATTGACCAAGGACAAGTCATTATTGATGGAATCGACGTAAGAGACTGGGAATTATCGCAATTACGCTCTCAAATTGCCCTAGTTAGCCAAGAAATTGCTTTATTTGATTTAAGCGTTTTTGAAAATATCGCTTATGGATGCCAAAACTTTTCAGAGGAAGATGTATATCATGTGGCAAAAGCCGCAGCAGCACACGATTTTATTGAAAGATTACCCCAAGGCTACCACACTATTGTTGGTGAAAATGGCGTAAGTCTTTCCGGTGGACAACGCCAACGTTTAGCAATTGCGAGAGCAATGCTCAAAAAATCACCAATTTTGCTACTTGACGAAGCAACGTCTGCGCTTGATACTGATTCGGAGCGTCACATCCAAATGGCCCTGAATGAGTTAATGAAAGGTCGTACTACGATTATGGTTGCCCATAGACTTTCAACTGTAATAGATGCCGACCAGATTTTTGTACTGGAAAAAGGTAAAATTATCGAATCAGGAACTCACCAGCAGCTGTTACATTCAGATGGGCAATATGCTCATTTATGGAAAAGGCAAGCGAGAAGTTTGGATTCTTAAAAAGGAGGAAGGTTATGTCAATACAAATAGCAGGTCATCAAATAGAAGTGGGAGAAAGTCTCAACACGTTTATTGAAACCGAACTAAAAAGCCTATTAGATAAATATGTTGGTGAACTTCATGAATCTCAAGTTCACCTTAGCAAAGACCATCACGAATTCATTACTGATTTAGCCGTACATGTTAGTAAGAATTTAATTATTCACAGTAAAGGTCACGACAATGATGCATACAAAAGCTTCGGTGATGCATTAACAAAACTAGAAACACGTATCAAAAAATACCGTTCTAGATTACGCGATCGCAAACGCCACAGCGAAGTAGCTGCAATCTCAGCTTTATATTCAGTAGTTGATCATAAGTCAGAAGATAGCGGCACTGATACTCCCGTTGTAGTAGCTGAAATGGCCCATGAAATTCATCACTTAACAGTTAGTGAAGCCGTAATGAAACTTGATTTAGCGGATTCACCAGTAGTGATGTTTAAAAATGCAGCTAATGACCAGTTAAACGTAGTTTACAGAAGAAAAGATGGCAACGTAGGTTGGATTGATCCAAGCAAATGTGCTTAATAAACTAAGGGGCTCTAAAAGAGCCCCTTTTTTAAACCATCAACTTATTCGACAGTGACCGACTTAGCCAGATTTCGCGGTTGATCCACATCCGTACCTTTATGCAAAGCAGTATAGTATGCAATGCATTGCACAGCACAAGTGTAGATAAAACAGTTACCAACACTACTAGATTTAGGTAAACAAATATTTTGAAATTCATGGGCATTTACTTTAAAGCCATGATCATCCGTAAGCACAAAAATTGGCGCACCTCGGGCAGAAACCTCTTGAATATTCGAAGCAGTTTTTTCAAACCATGCATCATTTGGCGCAATAGCAATTAACGGAGTAACCTTATCTACCAAAGCAATCGGGCCATGCTTTAATTCACCTGCAGCATGTGCTTCTGCATGAATATAAGAAATCTCTTTCAACTTTAAGGCACCCTCTAAAGCCACTGGGTAATTTGTACCCCGACCAATGAACAATATGTCCCTAGCTTGTGAAAGCCTTAAACCCAGCTTGTCGAATTCTGAAACATTTTGTAAAACCTGGCTTACTTGTTTTGGCACATGTAAAAGGTCAGTAAAATGTTTAAGCACAGCCTCTTTATCCATAACTTTGCGATATTCCGCGGCTTGCAATGCTAATATATTTAACACCATCAACTGTGCCGTAAACGCCTTTGTTGAAGCTACACCAATTTCAGGACCAGCCATGGTTAAAATATGCTTATGGGCAGCACGCGCCAGCGAACTTTCAGGCACGTTCACTATTGCAACAGTTTGACACCCCACACCCTTAACTAAATTAAGCGCTGCTAAGGTATCGATAGTTTCACCAGACTGTGAAACAAACACGCAAATATCGTCACTATTTAAAACCGGATCTCGATAACGAAATTCTGAAGCTAAATCAACCTCACACAAAATATGCGCCATCTTTTCAAACCAATATTTAGCCATAAGGCAAGCGTAATATGATGTACCACAAGAAATCAGTCGAATACGTAAATTTTTATTTGAAAGATCAAACAGCGGCTCAATCTGTATAGTTTTACTTTGCTCATCAACCAAAGAAAGTAAAGTATCACTTAAGGTTTGTGGCTGTTCAAAAATTTCCTTTAGCATAAAGTGGCTATATTTTCCTTTATTAGCAGCACCTATAGCTAAGTTTAATTCTTTCAACGGACGCTTTACGACCTGGTTATCTGCATCATAAATTTCGTAAGTAAATTCTGCGCCACGTTGCATAACAGCAGTATCGCCTTCCTCAAGGTAGCAAACCTTTTTGGTCCACGGAGCAAGTGCCCAAGCATCTGATCCTAAGAATAGCTCATCGTCATTAATTCCTAGAACTAAAGGACTACCTCGGCGGGTGCCAATTAACAAATCTGGATTGTCTTTAAATATAATCGCCAAAGCAAATGCACCCTCTAATTTTTCAATAGTCTCACGCACTGCGTTTTCTGGCGATTTACCAGCTTGCAAAGCCTGATCAATTAGGTGCACCACGACTTCTGTATCTGTTTCACTTTGAAATACTAGGCCCTGGTTAATTAAAGCATTCTTAAGCAACTGATAATTCTCAATAATGCCATTATGCACAACAGCCACTCGATCAGTAGCATGAGGATGAGCATTTTGGTGAGTTGGCAAACCATGAGTAGCCCAACGAGTATGGCCAATACCAACAGTTCCAGAAATTGGATCTGATTCTAAAACATCTCGCAATGCTTGAAGTTTTCCTTCAGATCTACGTCTTTGAATAGCTTTTTGATCAATCGTAGCAACACCAGCAGAGTCATAACCACGATATTCCAAACGTGACAATCCATCGATTATTCTACCTCCAACCTGCTCATTTGATAAAATACCAATAATACCACACATAATCTCGTCCAATTCTTACCCCAAATACATGTAGAGATTGTCATGTTTTGTGGTATAAAAGTCTAGCTCTGAAATTTTTTGTAAAAACTGAATGACAAGTAATTCAACTTGCTTACAGGCAAAGTTAAAACAACCTAATCTCTTACGCCGCATGTATGACTGGTGCCTAGAAGCTGCAGACACTAAACGTGCCCAATACATCATGTACTTAATGGCTTTTGCAGAAAGTTCATTTTTCCCGCTTCCTCCTGATTTAATGCTAATTCCCATGATTCTAGCGAATCGTTTATTAGCTTGGCGCTTAGCTTTTTGGGCAACAGTCTCATCTGTTGTTGGTGGAATGTTAGGGTACGCAATTGGCTTTTACTTATTTGCATCTTTTGGACAATGGATTATCGATACCTATCAAATGCAAAGCTCTTTTGATCGCTTTCAAAGCGATTTTCAAAATTACGGATTTTGGATTATTGCGCTTAAAGGCCTAACACCAATCCCTTACAAGCTTGTAACCATTGCCAGTGGCGTTGCCAAGTTTGATTTTATGCAATTTATTACAGCCTCTATCATAGCTAGAGCTTTTCGTTTCTACCTATTATCAGCGCTATTATACTTTTTTGGACCTATTGCAAAACAATACATTGAAAAATATTTAACTCTGGCGCTTTTGGTAAGCTTAGCTATAATTTTAGCAGGGTTTGCTATTGTGAAGTGCATAGGGTGATTAACGAAATTTTTAAAAATTCCAGATATTTCTACTGGTTTGTAACTGTATTCTTTTTTAGCCTGCTGTGTACAGGCTATATGGCGGAATACGGATTTGGCATTGTTCCATGTAGTCTCTGCATATTTGAGCGTTATGTAATGATGGCAATTATTGCACTGTCGTTAGGTGTAGTAATTTCAGGAATTTATCGTAAAGTTGGCGCCACAATTATTTATTTACTCGCATTGGGTGGAGTAATTTTAGCAGGATACCACATCGGTGTTGAGCTAAAATGGTGGGCAATGCCACAATCGTGTGTTGGTCAAGTAAGCTTAATTTCTGGTGCCCCAGAAGAAATGATGCACTCACTGCAGGAACAAATGAAAAATCAAAAGGTTGCACGCTGCGATCAAATCAATTGGTATATTTTTGGAATACCTGCGAGTTGGTGGACTATAGGAGCATTTTTATTTGCAACACTAGTAATTGGTTGGCGGGAATGGACTCATCCGAAGAAATAAAATCAATATTGCGGGTCAACCATGCCGGCGAGCTTGGTGCCCAGCAAATCTATAAGGCACAACGCAAAATTTTAGGCGACGATCCTGATTTGGTGTTCATGGCAGAACAAGAGATTGAACACCTTAAAACTTTTACAAAATTAATGATTGAAAACAAAGTACAGCCAACCACGTTTCAGCCATTGTGGCACCTACTAAGCTATGGCATGGGGGCTGTTACCGCGTTAATGGGAAAACGTGCCGCCCACGCTTGTACAATTGCCGTTGAAGAAGTGATAGTTGAACATTATCAACAGCAAATCGATGTTTTGAAAGAATTTCCAGAACAAAAAAGTTTGTTAGACACTATTCAGCAATTTCAAAAAGAAGAAGACCACCACCGCAAAATAGCAGAACAAGGCGGTGGCAGAGAAATCAAGGGCTTCGAAATTTTAAGTAAAGTCGTTAAAACAATAACCAAGACAGCGATTAAAATCTCAAAAAAAGTTTAGGTTTAGCTAGCAAGCAAAATATCAATAGGTTGATTAACCGAATCAAACCTTGCTAGTAACTGCCCCTCATAAGCATCATCACCAATAGCAATTGCCGGCATATTCAGATTACTAGCAAATAACCAATCAGTAATACTATCACCTACATAAATCACTTCTTTTGAAGTTAATCCAAAATGATTTAAGGCAATCAGCCCCATTTCAGGGTGAGGTTTGTCGTAAGCAGTGTCCCCAGAGCCTAGCACTAAATCACTTGGAATATTAAATTGTTTAATTTCTTCATGAAGTATCTTATTTTTTTTATTGCTAATAATTGCCACCTTATAATTGGCACTTTTCAACAACTCCAGCTTTTCAGCTACACCATCGTACAATCTAAGTTCATTGCTATAGGTATGAACAGCTTTGTAAAAAACATCTTGAGCCTCTTGCCATTTTTCTCCAAATTGTTTGGGGAAACCTTCACGTGTAGAAGCTCTAGCATTTATTTTAACTTCAGCTAAGGTTAACGCTGGTAAGCCAAAATGCAATAAAGCTTCATTTGTTGACTTAAGAAGAACCGGCCAAGCATCAACTAGAGTATTATCCCAGTCAAAAAAAACCGCTTTAAATTTTTGCTTAAACATACTGTTCACATCCCATTTTTCAAAGAGGATTTAATGGACGTGGATCAGTTGTGTATTTTTCTATTAAACGGTGATCCGCCCCATCTGGCATGGGCCCATTATCTACAATTGTTGCCTTTAACACAATAACCAATTCCACGATTGTATCACCTTCAGAAATACTGCCTGTTAAATCACGTACCAAGGGAACTTCATCAAGACCAGGAATACCTTGCTTATGCTCGGAAGATCGCACTTCCATTAAACCACCTAAAACTGCCATTTCTTTATTGCTTAAACGTAACACAGAATCAATTTCTCTTACTTCAACAACCGGTATAAGTGACTGAGTAGGTGATGATTGCTTTTCAACACCAGCAGCAACTGAAGCATTGTAAGCAATATCAACCGCAGGATCAGCTACTGTTTGAGTTAACCGAGAAATACTTGGCCTTAAAAATAAAATAATTTCCCCAGTTTGTGGATCAATCGATGGCTGCACCATCATGATTAAACCAATTGGTACAGTTTGAATATCACTAGAAACTGTAGTGCTTTCACGGCTATTTTGGGAACTATACATTTTGTCATAGTTAAGCCTAAAGTAAACTTTGTTCTGAGCAACTTTTAAAATAGCTGCCTGGTTATTCATTACAGTAAGGCGAGGGCTTGATAATGTCCGCACAAAACCAAACTCTTGAAGCATATTTGCAATTGCCGAAAAACGTGATCCACTTGTCCCAAAGCTAACCATGTCGGTTTGTACTGAAGTCGGATCCAAAAAACTACTTTTTTTAGCTAAGTCACCAAAATTTGCCGTAATTTTCAAGTCACCTTTGGTACCAATATCGTGCCAATTGATACCACTTCTATATTCATCCTTTAAAGTTACTTCAATTATTTTTGCTTCTATCAACACCTGACAACACGCTACCTTACGTAATTGTTCTAAGTATTTTCCCACTTGTATATGTTGTTTACGATTAGCACGCAACGACACAAGTCCAGCCTGACGATGGATAGAATAGGAACCTTTTTCATTACTAGTTTCAACAATCGTTTTCAAATTTTGCTCTAACTCATCCCAAAAATCATTTTTGGTCGTTGCCTTTAAAGCACTTTTAGAAACATTATCTCCAACATTCCCTTTCACAGGCCCAACACTTGAAAAAACATCAGTCGCAACCGTTAATTGATTCTCACTTGAACGCGATAAATTCAAAAACTGTACATTATAATTTTGTGGATATAACGTATCTCGCTCAATACGCAAGGCATTATCAATCACATCGAAGCGCAAATTTGCCATTTCACACATGGCCTTAATGATGTCAATAAACGGGCGATCTTGAGCTGTAAAAATAATCTTTGCATCTATGGACGGATCAAGTTGCAAATCGACATTAGCCTGCCGCGCCAATTCAATAAAAACATTTTTTAAAGGAATACCTTCAGAAACCGATACTGATACCAGCGTATACATAGCTTTTGGAAATTTTTGAGTTTCCTTCTTTTGGATAACTTTTGCACGCTCTAAATCAGGTGCAACATTCTCTACAGGTTTAGCCAACTCTTTTGCCTCTAGCCGATCAAACCTTGGCATTATAGGTTGATGATTACTAATTTCACGGCAACCACTAAGTACAAAAAATAAAAAAACCCAAACAAACGACATGCTTTATAACTTGCTAAACTTCTTACTATAAGTGAAGCAAAAGTACGTAAGCTTTGCTAGCTGTATTTTCCAAACTGTTTACCAAAATTCACGGCCTACTTTAATAATTTATTAACTATATTAAGTAATAATAACTTATATAGATATTTTTTTTGGTGCCTGTCATGAAATATTTATTTGGACTGTTGCTGGCATTCTCTAATTTCGCAAACGCAGCAGCCTTAGCAACAGATGAAAACTTACCTATCATAGATACATTCATGGGTAATCGCCGCACAAATATTGGCACCCACGATAGTTTATACCCTGGGTTAAATTTGGGATTAGCTGTAAATTGCCACCCATACGACCCTACTACTGTAGCCGGTAGCGATATCCCAGCCTGCGCGTCACACCCGCTAATCGTAAATTATGTTCAAGAACAAAGTCGCGAATTTTTACCCGAGTCGCTTCAAAAAATTTTTGACTTGCTGGATGCAAGTACAAAAGTACACCTAAACGTACAAGATAACCCTTGGAATGGCACTCAAGTAGAAATACGCGCACATGCTTATTCAGATTTTTTTCCAAATATGGGGACAAATTATCAAAGGGTTAATGTATCGCTATATCGTGACGATGGTACAACAATGAACAAAATGACTAGCTCTGTACATTTGCACGATGGTATTGCCTCCCCCGATAATTTTGGCATTGTTGGACTAAATAGCAAAATCAACGAATCTTTTTTCAGCGTAGTCACTTATGATGGCAAATCAATATTTACCAGGCATATTCTATTGACCGTAGAAACACGTGAACAATTTCAAAACGTATTTTGTTCAAAAACTGAAGACAGTCGCTCGCCAAGTTTTTTTGGCCCACTACTTAGTGATCAATATGCAAAATTTTTAGAATCATTCGGCGTAATGTAAATTAAGCTTGAGTTTTCTATTCAGTTTTGGCTTAGTGAATCAAATAATACCAGTTGATGCTATTGCGATGAAGGAAATTGAAAAATTAAGCTTTGAAGAAGCTTTGGGCGAATTAGAAGCACTCGTACGCCGCTTAGAGGAAGGCAAGTGCCCACTTGATGAAGCAGTAAAAACCTTTGAAAAGGGCATTTCTTTAAAAAATTACTGCGACAATAAACTTAAAACAGCACGCCTGAAGGTTGAACAAATCCTAGAAAGATCCGACGGTACAATAACCACGAAACCGTTTTTAACCGAAGAATAATTAAATTAGGCAAAAAATTGCTGAAAAGATTACACCAAGTTTTAACAAGCTGTTATTTTGCCGAGCATCATCGCTGGGTACATTGGTTACCAGTTGGCTTGATTTTCGGGATTGCAAGCTATTTTAGTCTAGCGCAAGAACCTAGCACTCTAATTTATTTGCTGTTGATAGTAATTACCGCTGCATCAATTATTTGGACACGAAAAAATTCCCACTCTATATTTTTTGCTTACCTAAGCATTGGGTTTTGCATTGGATTTACCCTAATTGGAGTAAAAGTTAACAACAACTCAACCCTAATGTTTAATGCCCCACAAAAAACAGCGAAAATTTCTGGGATGATTGAATCTATTGAGAACCACCCTTACAAAAAAGATGAAACCCTTCGCATAATTCTTAACCAAGTTAAAATAGGCAAGGATATTTACAATGCAAAAATACGCCTGAACACCCCAGAACAACAAGCACAAACCTGGGACATTGGCGACAAGCTTCAAATTGAAGCAAGCATTTACCCAATCCCAATGCCAAACAGCTTACACGGTTACTTTGCGAGAAGAGCTGCGTTCCTTCAAGAAGTTGGTGGAACGGCAAGGTTACAAAAAATCATCAGCCACAAAAATACACCTGACCACAATCCTCTTACAAAATACAGACATCGCCTTACCCAAAAACTGTTATCTAACTTGCAAGAACCTTATGGAGCAATTGCTGCGGCCTTGGTAACCGGAGACAGAAGCTACATTCCAACAGAACTACGCCAATCGTTTGCCGATGCCGGACTTGCCCATGTACTTGCAATTTCTGGATTGCACCTTAGCTTAATTGCCGGATTAATATTTTTATTACTAAGGCGCCTAATGTGCTTATGCCCACCTATTGCCAACAGGTTCCCTATAAAAAAATTGGCAGCACTATTAGCCGCTATTGCCAGTGGGTTCTATATGGCCATTGCCGATTTTGGCATTCCAGTGCAACGCTCCTTTGTTATGATTTCTCTTGCAATGTTTGCTATTTGTTTAGACCGCACTGCATTTTCTATGCGCAGCTTAGCTATAGCTGCCACAGTCGTATTAGTTATAGCTCCACAAAGTTTACTATCCGCAAGTTTTCAACTTTCATTTGCAGCTGTACTTGGTCTGCTGGCGTTTTATGAATCAGCATGGCCAAAATTACAAGAAACACTCATAAAAAACTCAAGCAGCTTCTTAGGATTTAAAAAGATAGCCTGGGGGCTTTTTGGCATATTAATAACAACGACAATCGCATCATTAGCAACCACCCCTTATAGCGTAGCCTTTTTTCAAAGATTCACCGCTCAAGCAATTTTAGGAAATTTAATAGCCATACCTTTGGTTAGTTTTTTAATTATGCCTTTGGGATTATTCAATGTGTTTTTCCTTTTATTTGGCGGCTCAAGCACCCTATTTTGGTTATGGGAAAAAAGTTTAGCAATGTTGTGCGCAACAGCTGAATTGGTAGCAAAACTCCCAGGTGCAGCCATTCAAGTAAAAGCTGTCCCTGAGTACGCATTAGCCACGTTTAGCCTTGGCATGTTGTGGCTGTGTTTGTGGAAAAAATCTTGGCGTTGGTTGGGCCTAGCACCTATATTCCTTGGAATTTTCTTATGGCGTATCCATGAGCTACCAATAGCTTATGTTAGCAGCCAATGCGACATTATGGCTTATACAGAGCAAAACACCGCATATATTTCAGATCAAGAACGTAACAATTTTACTAGCGACATTTGGACCCAAGAGTGGGGAGTTGATCAACAAAAATCTTGGAAAAATAGCTACGTTCATTTTACAACCCCAAACTTATTGTTAATTACATCTCCCAAAGATGGTATTGAATATTTACAACAAACTAACAACTTACCAAAATCAATCATCACTTTTGGTTATGCCAATACTTTAAAAAAATATGGCATTACAGCTAACCAAGTTATTGATCGGAATATTATTCAATATACAGGCGGCATTGCTGTTTTTAAAAAGGCACCGCATTTCTGTTTTCTTAAGGATTACTTTGGAAAACGACCATGGTGCTGTGACTTTTAGCACTTTCACTTTTGGCTATTACAATCACAAAGTATTTGATTTTTTAGCAAAAATTCTTTACAAGTATCAATAGCAGCGTGGCAAGGACTGAGTATTTTGTCCGGGCATGCCTTGAGTCTGCGAATTTAATTTTTTAAAAAGAGAGATAAAATGCCCAAGTTAAAAACAAAAAGTAGCGTTAAAAAACGCTTTCGCCTTACCGGAACAGGTAAAGTGAAGATGACTCCAGCAGGTAAACGCCATGGTATGCGTAAACGTTCGAATAAATTTTTGCGTAACGCACGTGGCATGAAAGTATGCGCATCGGCGGAAACTAAGCGCATTCGTACATATTATCTACACGTATAAGGAGTCATCATGGCAAGAGTAAAAAGAGGGGTCACAACCCACGCACGTCATAAAAAAATTCTAAAAATGGCTAAGGGCTACCGTGGCCGTTCTAGCACATGTTTTCGTTCAGCAATTCAAAGAGTTGAAAAAGCATTACAATATGCTTACCGCGATCGCCGCATTAAAAAGCGTAACTTCCGCGCACTTTGGATTCAACGTATAAATGCAGCCGTAAGAGAATTAGGCCTAACCTATTCTGTATTTATGAACGCTTTGCACAAAAGCAACATTGAAGTTGATCGCAAAGTACTTGCTGATTTAGCAATGAACCAACCAGAAAGCTTTAAAGCCTTGGTTGAACAAGTTCAAAAAGCCGCTTAAATTTTTTTTCATAAATTTTTCATAAAGGCCCGTTATTTTTGACGGGCCTTAACTGTTTGTTAATTCCTTTTTGCTTAACTAATCATAGGTTAGAAATTCTCAATTAGGGTTTAAGTATGAAAAAGAAATTATTATTTTCCTTGTTATTAGGATCAGCATTCTCTTGGATGAACGGAGTATATGCGGAAGAGACTGCTAAAGTAGATGCAGTAAAAGAAAAATCAGCTGAAGCAGGTAAAGATTCTGCACCAAAGGCAGCAGCAAAGAAATATAAAGCAACTGATCTTGATGGATCTGTAAAGGATGTTACCTTTTTTGAAGATGAGGGTTACACAGGCGAAACTAGGCTTTTAAATCTTCAAGACGGCCTTGTTTACTCAGGGAACCCCGCGAACAACTTCCCTTACATGGCAGGAGAAGATATGCCAAAAGGTCATGCGGTAGTTTATGTCGGAAGAAAAAAGGGAAGTACTGACGAATTAAAATTTTTTCCAGCTAACGCAAATTTAGGGCCATTTAAGGATAATTATGACTTTGCTGACAAGGAACTTTGGATGTACTTTGATGGAAAAAGTTTATACCCATACAAAGAAATTCCAGATACAAACGCCAAGAAGTATCTTGGCAAAGATGGGTCTATCTATCAGTATAAACTACCAGACGAAGCAACTACAGCATTAAAAGCAGAAGTAGAAGCTGCCAAAAAAGCTGGTGGTGGTGGCACTACATCTCCTGCAGCAAACAGCGCAGGAAATCCAAAGTTCGCAGAATTAGCAGCAATAATTGATTCTGCCCAAAAACAATCCGCAAAAGCTGCTGAAGAGCTTAAAGTTTTGTTAGCTGGCACTCACACCAATAACGGATCTGTACTTAGCCAAGTCCTTACCATTAAAGGCGTAGAACTAACTATAGTAAGCACTGACCCTGCAGCTCTAAAAAACCCAAGTCTTTTTGCTCAATACGCAGATGGCGTAGTGGCAATGTTAAGCAAATATCCACAAGTAGCCGCAGCTTTAATTGCCCAAATGGCTCCTGATTCTGTTCCTGGTAAAGTAGATACATTATCTGAATCTAGATTAGCTGATACATTAAAGGAAAATGGCACAGATGTTACAATCTCAGGCTCTTTGTCATTTGCAAGCAGCGTTACTCCAGAACAAGCTAGAAAATTAAGAAATGAGCTAATGGAAACATACGGTTCAAATAAGCAAGCAGTTCCTACTGCTCCAATGGCACCTGCATTAGTTGCCCCAGTAGCAATCAGCAGCGCCAGCGCAGTTCCTGATGTAATTCCAGCTGGACTGAGCCCACTGGCAGAACAATTACTGAAACGCAAATCTCAACTTAAAAAAGTAGAGACAGGCACAGCAGCAACTGAAATAAATGCAGAAATAGCAAAATCAGCCATTAAAGATGCTGAATTAGCCGCAGCAGAGGCTGAAAAGGCAAAATTAGAAGCAGAGCTAGCTGCAACACGAGCAGTTGCCGCAAGCGCCCTTGAAGCAGCTCAAAAGAACCAAGCACAGGAAGATGCAAATGCTGCTAAATTGAAAGAGACGCTTATTCAGGCTAACGCGATTATAACGGCAAAAGATGCTGAAACTGCACAAGTAGTTGCCACTGCGAATGCCGAGCTAGCTAAAAAAGACGATGAAAAGGCACAAGTCGTTGCTAGTGCAAACGCCATTATACAACAAACTGGAGCAGAAAAAGCACAGCTAGAAAAACAAGCAACAGAACTAGCTGGAAAACATGAAGAGGTTACTAAAAAACTAGATGAAGCACAAAGCACAATAAGTGACATAGCAAAAGCAAATGCTAACCCTGCGACAATAGCTCCAGTAGTTGTACAAGAAAACGTACATGAAGCTCCTGCTAGTTCAACAACAGTAGCTCCT
>JAPLON010000003.1 GCA_026400695.1 Pseudomonadota bacterium | reverse complement strand
GCCTTACCTGATAAACATTTTTTCGGGGCTCAATCACTTCAGCTTGCGCTTACGGCCTACAATTTTTCCTACCTACGCTTAACTCGCCGCATTACTGGGACAAGCCCAAGGCTGGATACGAAATGTGCTGGGTCAACACTTTCTCGACGACACTTTCAGTCGTGAGTACAATGGCGCTTTCGTGGCGCACCATAATTAAATGTGATTGATTATGAGTCGCAAATTACACCGTTTTGTTTTTCCGATGACATCCACTTTGAAAAGTGAAAAATTTCAATGGAGACCATGGTAACAGTATTCCGCTTTGAAGGTCTCGATCTGTTCAATTAATTGGTTAAGAAACAAAGCCGCACCCATGCTAACATTGTCCAAGTTTATTTGCGCCATTTTGATTAATTAATGGGCTGCGCAACAAAGCCGTGTCCCAATTCATCCACTGCTTTTGCTAAACCAATTGGACGATTAATTCTGAAGAATCCCGCGCCAACAAGTGCAGAAGATGCGGCGCCAGCAGCAGCAACCACAATATTGGGGGCTACAACTACAGCTACAGCTGCCAACACAATTGCGAGCGCTATCATTAAAATACCTAAAATGTGTAATGCAGGAGAAGAAGCTCCCTTCATTTTTTCTCCTAATTTTTGATACTCAGCAGGGGGTAGTTCACCCTTGAGCACCTTGATGGTCTGTATTAAAAGAGTGTCCACCTGCTTTGAATCTACGCTCGTTTGCAAGCGATAAATTTGATACTGTACTGCCCTCAGTTTGTCTTGAGTCTCACGCTGACGAGGTAGTAAACTTTCAATTCCCCCCCAATCCGCCTGATGACCAGGGACTAAATTAGTGCACACAACGGTGCGCTGCTCTGCTGTGAGATACCGCAATGCCTGACCAAAATCACGGCCTGATTTAATGATGCCAGGCAGCGCCTCTTTCATGGCCGTGCACACCGCGGTGCGCTGCTCTGCTGTGAGATACTCCAATACCAGACTAAAATCACGGCCTGATTTAATGATGCCAGGCAGCGCTTTTTTCATGGCCGTGCACACCACCTCGATTTTTTCAACATCAAGGGCGATGAGTAAAGCGCTTAAATCTTGCGGAGATTTAATAAATTCTTGCGAAAAGTCTAAGTCATTGCTCATGCTCATTAAAAATGCTTGTAGTTTTTCGGGCAATGTATCGATGACAAACATAACAAGATTCTCAAGGTTTTTCATATGAACGATGATATCCGTTCTTAAAATAGGGTCTTCACATACCTCTTTTATTTCTGCAACACTTAAATCTCGAATGATGGCCAGTTCATTAAAACAGTTGATTCTCAATTTTATACCTAACTCCTTCAGTAAGCGGCTTGAAATCCCCAGCTTATCGAACCCCTGAGTGTCCTTATTTGATTTCAGTGCTTCGTCGAGCGCTTTTTGAGTGCGTTCAAAATGAGTTTTTGCCGCTGCGATGAGCTTTTCTTTATGCGTACCGTTTATGGAAATGCTACTTAATAAGGGAGCTTGTTCACGCATAGCCGTTACGAGATGAGTGCGTCGTGTGGCAATACAGGTATCCATAGTTTGGGTTGCATCAATGTTCATGCTTGGATTGCTTCCAAGCGTTAACAACAGAACTATTTCTTTGTTTAATTGCTCTGGAATACGCTGCTTCTCGCTCTCAGATAGTCCATTGTAATAGTTCATAAAAGCAATAATGGCAGGATAGGCGCCAGAGGCCGCATTTTCTTGTGTACCGAGCCCACCGTATGCGCTATTCAAACCTAATTGCTGGCATAGTTGTGTGAGGTGTCCTAGCAAATGAGAGTCATCGCTACTCATCCGAACATAGTCTTTTTTAGCTTCGACCAGGGCTTGCGTGAGGCTTGAGTGATTGGTTAGACGCTCGTACTCGACTGGGCTTACAAAAGGATCATCATGATGATGATAATCGTAATAAGGCTTCGTTAGTTTTTCCGGCTCAGGGGATAGGGTTGTTTTAAGTAGTAAAGAGACTGGCAAAAGCGAACGATTGTCTGTACTCAAAATATGTGTGCTTATAATACGAGATAAACTAAAATCATCTTTGGGAACTAAATCAGGAAACTTATTACCCAAGTGCTCTATACACACTTCAGGTATCAAAAGCGTCAGTGGGTTGCCTTTTGTTTCCTGAGCAACTATTTCTGCGACCGTGCAGAGCAGCTTTGTGACATCAAGTGTAGGGGTTGCGGTGTAACTTAAAAGCGTGCCTTGAATCAGCCTCCAATTTTTTGCTAAAAAAACTGTCAGCGCAGTCGTAATTTCATTCGAGCTGGTAGTTTTAAAAAGCTTATCTAAATCATTTATGACCTTTTTGCCATAGGCTGCGTGAATCTTGTCGCGCAAGAATACTACCGACTCATCCAGGCGATTGTAGTGCATCTTTAAGTTGGTGATTGATTCTTTTATTTTGACATACATGAAAAAATACCCCTTTTTTTAAGTGCACTTTATCATTCCATGACGATTTAAACCCATTTCCCAAACGGATTTTCTTGACCGTGGCTTTGTTGCGCAGCCCATTAATTAATCAAAATGGCGCAAATAAACTTGGACAATGTTAGCATGGGTGCCAATAAAAATATATATGTTCGACTTTAGCCATTTTACCAGAACCGTTCGCCCTGAGGAGCGTGCGTAGCACGCGTCTCGAAGGGGTCGATCTTGAACAGAAAACAAAAGACTATTTTTTATTTCGCCGAGCCAAATAAGATAATTTTTCCCAGTCACCTGAGATAAGAGCCTCTTTCTTTTTTCTACCCTACCTTTCGCACCAATGTAGAAGATTTTTATAATTAGAGTAGTTAATCTCAACTTGTTCAAGGTCCGCTGGCAAGCCATAAATATTTAAAGCATGTTTGCCAAAGTAAACAATAATACGTTGATGAACTTTTTTAACATTGGTCACGATACGATGCCTCTGTCCATCTGTGTTAATTGTAACGACGGCGATCATATTCATCAGTTCAGCCACCCATTTCATTGTAGGGTTTTTGATGGGTTTACCAACTTGGTTAGGTAATACATCACCCTGTTCCTCCATGCACTTACGCATGTTGTACTGAGCAAAGTTATAGACCATTAGGCACAGAGTCATAATCATCATCAATGCACCGATTCTTGCTGGTGTTTTTAAATAGAACGAATCCAATTCAAACGCATTATTTTTGATAAATTTAAAACCTGATTCGACACAGGACTGCTCTTTATATTGTTTCATTACAGCAGGGTTATCAAGTACCGTTGTATCGAGTTGATTGGTTGCTAGAATAAATCGTCCAAGTGTTTTTTTCTCCTGCGCTATTTTTTCAAGACATGAGGAAAGTGAAGCCTGTATTTGATAGCCAATAACCTCTTTTTCAGCGCCTGGTTTGGGACGGCCTTTTCCAACATGGCGCTCAATTGCCACAATTTGATAGTCGATACGGTGGTATTTCAACGATTTCAATAGGAGCTTCATTGCTTTTTCAGCATCACTCTTACATTGAAATTTCTGATTGCCCAAGTGCCAAAGCTCTTTAGAAAGCGCATCTGATTTTTTATCTAATCGGCGTTGGAAGGTTTCCAGTTCACGTTTTTGTGCATGCTTAGATTCAATCAATAACCATCGTTGTTGAATACCATAAACGGTTACTACTTGCGTTATAGCTTTATAATTTTCATCAAATAATTGCCAGGCCAATTCATCCGATGAGGTTTTTAATAATTCGCGTGCTTCTTTAAGCTGAGCCGGGACACGCGTTATCCAATGAACATCATTTAACTCAGCTAATTTTTCTGGTACATAAAATGCAGCATCGACGACAAAACACAGTCCGTCTGGCGCTGATTGTAGCTGCTGTGTAAACTGCTGTACTTTTTTTACAGTCTCATGAAAGCTCGTTTTATCACTACTATTTCCGTCGAGAGCTTCCATCCATAATGGAATATTGGCAACACCTCCCTGTGTCAACGACAGCATGACTTGTTTTAAGTCGGGCCGATTAGCCTTTGAATATCCGTAAGTTGGGATAGGCGCGGATTCTGGCGAATCTATGTCATAACGACCATACAAAACAAAACTCGTTGAATCCAAATGTAACCGTTGCCCTAATATTCCTTGTTCTTTGGCTATCTCAAATGCGAGCTCTGAATACAGCTTTGTCACACCATACTCAGCAATTTTGTCCAGGCATCGCCCTAAACAATCGTCATTCAAATTTTCAGCGTAAACCTCCGCATTCAATAACTGCGCAACCGGTTTATCCTGAAAAAAATGCGTCGTCATCGAAAGGCGACTATTCATAAAACCAAGACCATTCAATACCATCGCAGCGACTCGGCGACCATGGCTAACCAAACTTCCTTTTTGCTCATTAAAATCCAGACGCGCATCAATTTTATCGATTATGCCTAACTCTTGTATGGTTGCGGCAACCAACCCAAGATGACCTAATTGTTCACTACTAACAGTGTCTCGATTTAATGGCATGGCGGTATCGGTCTAAAAAAACATGACCGCAATAATAAGCCATTACTTGGATAATTGATTTGATCTATTTCTTAATTTCGTTAGATCTTTTTCTTGGAGCGGACAGATTGATTTAATATAAATCATGTTAATTGAAAATTATGGGGAATTTGCTGCGGAATATAGGTTGTATCAAGACTACGGCTAGATGCACAATTATATGAATTCCCTGAGACCAAGCGACCAGGACAGCGCGGCAGAAATAGAGTGAAAGGCAAGCGGATTCAGCTCAAAGAATTGCTCGTGGAACCAAATCAAACCTGGCAAACGCTTACGGTAAAATGGTATGGCGGCGGACAACGAACCATTGAATGCTTAACGTTTGAATATCTATGGTATCATGCTGGCGAGCTACATTAACGCCGCGTATTGTGCTTGCGAAAACACCGGGTGCCAAAAACGAGGCTGAGGCATTTTTTAGTACGAATATAGCAAACTCGCCAACACAAATTATTGAGTGGTTTGTGTTGCGCTGGAACATAGAGGTTACGTTCGCTGAGACCCGTGCGCATCTTGGTGTGGAAACCCAACGACAATGGTCGGACAAGGCGATCGCAAGAACAACACCGTTGCTGATGGGGTTACTCTCAATATTGGTATTGGTCGCTATCAAAATGCATGAGACAAAAAAATTATTGGTGCAAGAAACCACGTCATGGTATGACAAAAAAGGTGAGCTAACTTTAACCGACATTATCATGGTCATAAGAAGATCAATATGGGTGAAAATGTATTTTTCAACGTCTAGAAATCATGAAGATAAGACGGAATCTTTAAAAATAACTGAAACAAATGCTAACTTATTGATTTATCAATTGGCCTTGGCGGCATAATTGGCTAAAGTCGAGTTTAAGACACTTAAATATAGACCGGAGTTCCCTGGCCGCTGCCAATCGATTGAACACGTAGAAGCGTTTTGTCAGCAATTTTTCACTTGGTATAACAAAGAACATTACCATTCCGGCATTGCTTGGCTAACGCCCGAAAGCGTTCATTACCAACAAGCGAAGGCGATTCTAAAACAACGGCACGATGTGCTTATGCTGGCGTTTTTGGGAAATCCAGGCCGCTTTAGTAATAAGGAACTGCGGCTAAAAAAAGTGCCCGATTCCGTGTATATTAATCCGCCACAAACGATTGGAATAACGAATATTTCTGGACAACTGGAGGCGGCTATGGCACCATAATTTTTCAAATAGTTTTTCTACGAATTTGTCTCATTTCGCCTGACACGCTCCAATTGTGGTACAATGTAGATAATTAACAAATACTGGAGACTGAAGTGATTCGTTTGAATACAGCTAAACAAGAATTGAGAAAAGCCTTATATTCATTTGAAATCGACCGAATCAGGTATGGATTATGTCCAT
>JAPLON010000136.1 GCA_026400695.1 Pseudomonadota bacterium | reverse complement strand
TAACTGAACCAGATATGAATTCTCCATATGAGGCATCTGAATATGTTAAAAAACTCAGAAGTTTACTACGTTACGTGGGCTCTTGTGATGGTAATATGGATCAAGGCTCGATGCGTTGTGATGCAAATATTTCAGTACGCAAACCAGGCGAGGAACTAGGAACCAGGTGTGAAATTAAGAACGTTAACTCCGTTAAAAATATAGTGAAAGCTATTGAATATGAAGCAATGCGTCAGGTAGAATTACTAGAAAGCGGTGAGAAAGTTAATCAAGAGACAAGGTTATTTGACGCAAGTACGGGACAGACACGAACAATGCGCAGCAAGGAAGATGCGAATGATTATCGCTATTTCCCAGACCCAGACTTGCTTCCTGTAGTTATAGATGATGCGCTCATCGAAAAAATGAGATCAGAATTGCCGGAATTACCGGAAGCCAAAACTCAACGTTACGTAACTCAGCTGAATTTAAGTAAATATGATGCAGAGGTTTTAGTTGCTGATGAAGAAACCGCTAATTATTTTGAGCAAGCGATAATTGGAACAAATGCAAAAACTGTGNNNTGGTAAACTAAACAAAAACTCGCTGACTTTAGCAGAGTGTAAGATTACGCCAGAAATGCTACGCTCTATGGTAACTATGATAGAAGATGGCATTATTTCAGGCAAAATAGCTAAAACTGTTTTTGAAGAAATGTTTTTAAGCGGCGATAGCGCAACTAAAATTGTTAAAGACAAAGGGCTGACACAAGTCTCGGATCGCAGCTCAATTGAACCAATTATTGACGAAGTAATAGCTGCAAATCCAGATTCTGTAGCATCTTATAGAAGTGGCAAAGATAAACTTATGGGATTTTTTGTTGGTCAAGTAATGCAAAAAACTGGAGGTAAAGCAAGCCCAGCAATGGTCAATGAGTTATTGAAAGAAAAATTAAAATAATGACGATAAAAATTCACAAAGAAGCTGATTTTGAGAAAATGAGACAAGCTGGCCAGCTTGCCGCTTATACTCTTGATTATATCGCTAGTTTTGTTATCCATGGAGTTACTACTGACTATTTGAATAATTTGTGTCATGATTTTATTATTACTAATGGAGCAATTCCTGCACCGCTTAATTACAAGGGATTTCCAAAATCAATTTGTACATCAATTAATCATGTTGTGTGTCACGGCATACCATCGGATAAAAAACTCAAAAATGGCGATATAATAAATATTGATGTAACCGTTATATTGAATGGGTGGCATGGTGATACTAGTCGTATGTTCTACGTCGGTGAGGTTGGTATTAAGCAAAAGAGACTTACACAAGTTACTTATGAAGCAATGATGATTGGTATTGAGATGGTAAAACCAGGCGTGCGTCTTGGTGATATTGGTCATGCAATCCAACAATATGCCCAAAAACATAAGTATTCAGTAGTTCGTGATTATACTGGCCATGGCATTGGCAGAGTTTTTCACGACGAACCAACTGTACTCCATTATGGGAAACCTGGAACTGGTGTTGTACTACAAGAGGGAATGTTTTTTACCATTGAACCAATGCTAAATGCAGGCAAGGCAGAAACTATTTTGAGTAAGTTTGATAATTGGACAGTAACGACGAGAGACAAGTCACTTTCTGCTCAATTTGAGCACACAGTAGGTGTAACTAAAGATGGAGTAGAAATTTTTACCCTATCACCAACAAATTTGCTATATCCGCCATATGAATCAGGAAAATAAAGGAGATAACCAATCCCATTATATTGGTCATCGTAAGAGACTGAAAGAAAAATTTTTAAACTCTGACCCTTCTAGTGTTAGCGATTATGAATTACTAGAATTATTATTATTTCAAGCCCTGCCTCGCCGAGATGTCAAACCTCT
>JAPLON010000055.1:8247-13411 GCA_026400695.1 Pseudomonadota bacterium | reverse complement strand
CCGCCAACTATCTCCTGACTTTCCAGCTCTACTTGATGGCTAATGATTTCTCGAAGACGGTGAAAATAATATGCCGCTGTCTTTGGATTTACCCCTATCAGACTAGCAGCACATCTCGCGGTTACTCCTGCTACAAAATACTCTAGTAAGCGTTCTTGTTTAACTTTACTTAATCGGCTCTTTCTCATTACTCACCTTATAACACTTTATCGTGTTATCTGGTACAGCCCCTAAATTTTTTACTAAAAATTAATGGTGAATCGAGTAAGATTATAATACTAGCATATAGCCTTCCAGAAAAACTCTTTGTATTATAAAGCGTAACTTAACAATTAACAGGAGTCACTAATGACAGTTAAACTTAAAAAATTTTTTAAAATATGTAATTTTATTTTAGGTTTCTTTGTGACGTCTAATTTTTGCGTAATACATTCTAGTGACGGTGCCCTAGAAATAATGGAAGAGGCTGTTAATCAGGATACGTACCATATACGCCTCACTCCTAGATCTATACCTATCCTACAAAAAGAGTTCAACGAAGTAGCACGAGGACTTTATGAAGATTGTGCTTACGGAGCATCAATTGGAGGAAAAACAGCCTTAGAAAAATTCAAACAAATTTACCCTGATCTTTCATCACTTACTAAAGAAGTTAGAGAATATATAGAAAATGTTCATTTGGTACAAAAAGTAATTTCTGATTTTATTGAAAAGTTAAACGTTATAAAAGCTAAAGCAGGTGTCGATAGGCTTAAACCTTTAATTGATGGGCGAAAATCCTTAATTTTAGCTGTTGCTCATTGTGCCTTTGACTTTACCAATGGAGACTTATGGATTAATCAAAGGCTTTATAGTCACATTATGCGTGCAGCATATGGCACAAGCATGATAACAGAAGCTATGGTAGGAATTGACGGAAGTATCCTCACTCTCGATAGAAATCCAACATTAGCTGTGGAAAATGAGTGTAGAGATCACCCAGATTTTGGAAATTTATGTCGTATAACTGCTGAATTTATAAGTGGTTTTTTGGAAATAAAACCAATAATTGATAGACTATCCGCTACCGAGAGATTAACTCGCGTAGCACCAGTAGTAATAGATGCAAGTGAAAAAAAAGAAAAAGAAAAGGATAAATAATTAAAACCACAGAAAAACCAGTAGCTTTAATTTACATTAAAAAACATGAGAAAAGGGGGGAGTAAAACTTCGCTATACAGCAAAGTTTAGAACTTCTCTCATGTCTGAAATAATAATTGCACCCTCGTTTTTTAAGGCTGTGTGCCTTTTACTTGGTATTTCATCAACACAAACATAGCCTAGCGGAAACATACTAGCTGCCAATGCTGCCTGCACTCCGCAAAGGCTGTCTTCAACAACAATACACCTTTCATGCGGCACCCCCATTGTATCAGCCGCAAATTTAAACAAATAAGGATCAGGCTTCCAACTATTCAGTTGGTAAGCACTAAAAATTTTTCCTTTAAAATGATGTAATAATCCGGTTAATGAAAGGCATGACTCAATCAATTCAAGCGGAGAATTTGACCCCATACAAAAAGGCACTTTAAGCTCTTTAAGTACAATTTCTATACCATCTATAGGTGTAATGTCTTTTTCAAAAGCCTCTAATGATCTTGCACGAAATTCACCAATAAAGTTTTCTGGAAATTCAACCGAATGCTGTTTAGAAACTGTCTCTAAAATAGTTGCTATTTTTTTTCCTCTAGAGTTTTCAATGAACACTTCTGTTGGCTCTATGGGAACTTTTTTCTCAACAATCATTTGGTGTAACACAGCTAAGGCACTGGTTTCTGTATCAACTACCACCCCATCACAATCAAAAATAACTAAATCACATTTCATTTTTTACACCTTTATTTATATTTATTTGCAAAAGCGGTATATTTCGCCTTAAGCTCTTTTGACATTTCTTCAGCTTCTTCAAGTTTCATGTGTTTTTGATGATAGCCAATCATACGTTTCATTACTTCCATACTTTTTTCACAGAAAAAAGCTGTACCTGAATCATCAATTGAAGTTATTCCATCATATTTTAACCCAATTTCATTTATTTTAATTGCTTCTTCAAGGGAAACTTTTCCAGGCAAAGCAAGTGAAAAATTGTTGCCATCAAACTTAACAGGATACCCCCCGGGCAATCCATTAGGTCCTGGCGCATGCACTACTTCTTTTTTGTCATTTAAAATTGTTGATAAAATACTTAATGCAGAAGAGGCTGTTAAGGCTTGTCCATCTACTCCACCGATTCTTTTGAATTGCGATGTTAATTTTTTAAACATGCTATCGTGATTAATTTCATCAGAAATGTCTTTGCCCTTATGAAGCACACTTAAATGATATGCACATCCTCCAGCATCACCAGAACGTGGAATGCGGTGGCTAAGGTAATGTTGGGCAATAAGTCTTATATCTACATGCTCAGGTGTCGTATTTATTTCGCTAGCAGTAGAGTATTTAAATGCTGGCAAAATATTAGCCACGTTACCAATACCGACATTGGGTGCTATTCCTACTTTTGCTAATAAAGGATTTACTGCATCAGGAAAAGCCGCATTAACCACAATAGATTTAACTCCAGAAAGTTTTACAGCCTTCATTAATTTGTGAACTGGAACCAAATGCATAGGCAACCAAGGACCAAATTCAGCTTGGTCTAATTCTAAAAAAACATCTTTTGGCAATTCAGTAATTACCCGCCATGACTGTAAAGTGGCAGTGCTAAAAATAACATCTGGGTTTACTTCTTTTAAAGTCTCTGCCGTTTGTTCAATGTTGTTTAAATCCACTACCTTATGCGAAACCAAAGGAAATATATTTTGCTGCGCTGCACAAAAAAGTGCCAAATTTATACGTTGAGTTAAAAACGTTTCATTGCGCCCTACCACTACTATTTCATGATTAAATTCATGTTTGGTTAATAGATCCAACACATGACAACCAAGGTTACCAAGCCCTACAATTAAAATTTTCTTTCTTCTCACAACTTTTCTCCTTTATTTAAGCGTTCAATATATTTTTAGAAAAAGCCAAGAATTCTCCATAAACACCTGCCAATTCATTTACTGAGAATAACAAAGCTGGATGCTTGTTAAATTCTTCTTTGCTCAGTCCATTTTCTGTATACCCTTTTACAAAATATTCAATAGACTCCAGCTTCTTCATAACATCAGCAGGTGGCTCTTCATTCATAGCACTTGGGCTTGGTCTAGAAAGCTTTTCTTCTTGCTCTAAAAGAGTTTGAATAAAACTAGGTGGAAGCGTGTAAACTAAGCCTGCACCAGCGGTTTTTTGCAAGTGCCAGCACATGCTTTTATCATTTTCCATCCTTAAACTAGCTAGTAAAATTTTTAAGGGAGCATTTCGTTCTTGAAATATTTTATAGGCTTTCTTTAAAATTGCTAACTCTGCCCACCTAATATCTTCTGTAGTTAAAGTAATTCCCTTTGCTTTAGCTTCATCTTGAAATGCTTTTTGATCTCCAAATCTACCTATCATATCGGTAACTACCGCACGCCATCTTTTTAGGTCTACGTTGTTTTGTTTTGCTCTTTTTAAGCCGTTTTCAATAGACTCTAAGCACGCTAGAAATTGAGGAAGAGTATAAGAAAGGGTATTATTAATTGAGATTCCAAGTGCAGTTAATTCTTCAATTGCTTCGTATCCTTCTTTAGTACCTGGAATTTTAGCCATAATATTTGGTGATAATTTAGCTAATTCAATACCCTGTTTGATCATGATATCTTTATCAAAGTAGATATCAGGCGTAACTTGTGCACAAACCCAACCAAATTTGCCGGAAGTTGATTCCCACAATGGCATTAGCTGCTCAGCTGTTTCAGCAAGGGTAAGCTTATAAAGCTCCCAAGTTAGCTCAAAATGATCTTTTGAGGCCAAACCATTTAGACCTTTTTTATTGATGTCTTTTAAAACATCACTTTTTAAAAACCCCTTGTACACTAATGCGGGATTTGTGGTTATTCCTTTTATAAGTGATTTAGAAATATCATTCTTTTTAACAAAATTACTAATATACCCGTCTGCGAGTAATTTTTTTTTGGTACCCTGATGTTGTGTTTTAAGATCATTGCACCAATCTTTATGAACTGAAAGGCATGAATCCCACCAAATCTCAGCTCCGGGATGAGACTCTGCCATTTTAACAAGAAAACTATTTTGCATGATTTTATATCCTTTACATTTTATTGTTTTTGCCAAGAAGCTATTTCTTTGGCAGAACTTAATGGAGTTTGACGATCAGTAATAATCAATTGATCGAATGAAAAACGTGGAACAAAACTAACTTTAGATGTTGTTTCTGAAAAACCCATTGTTCTAATAAAGCCATCAATATCTTCTACAGAAGCATCATCTTCTCTTTTAAGGCTTAAATTAGGATCCTTTCTTTTGCTAACGAACTCTTTCACAGTTTTTATAGCTTCCACTACAGCTTGTTTATCTACACAATCAACAACAACCTCATTGGCAGAAGTTTGTGCTGTATAAAGCTTTGTCCAATTTGCTAACGGAAAAAATCCATATCTGGCTTCCTTAAGATCATCTTTGTTTTCAGCATCTAAATTTCTTTGTATAAGACGTTTAGCTAATTTTAAAAACGGACAAACAACACATACTAAACGCACAGGGATTGCTAAATTATTTTCCTTCTTATATTTGAGTAATAACTCAGGACAAACACTATCTAAGACAACAGTTTTACCCTTTGCTGCTTGTTCAAAACCCCTTCTAAAAAGTTCTAATTCAGCATTTTCCCAAGCTTTAGATATTTTCAGTAATGGGTGTTCTTGCTGTATTTTTTTTATTACTTGAATCGCCTCCATCTGCTCTTGCTTTGTGCTGCTTGCTTTAAACGAATAAACTCCACGCAAGAAAGTTGATGAAGTAAAAATATTTTTTTCATTTATAGCTTTTTTAATAATTTCAAAATATTCTGGATGTTCTTCTTGCAACACATACCGCAATGTATCCTCAAAAATATCATCAGCATTTTCAAATACCCAATCAGGTTTTACTTCTTTTAAGGATTTGCATATGGATGATTTTCCTGCATTTGAAGTACCATAAACAAAAATAATCTCTCCACTTTTTTCAATAGACTTAGAGTTTTCATAAGTAATCTGCT
>JAPLON010000055.1:7684-8233 GCA_026400695.1 Pseudomonadota bacterium | reverse complement strand
GCTCTTTTGCTGTTAAGCATAAATTTTTTGTAGATGTTGTAAATACAGACACCACAAAAAAAAGCGATAATAATGCTTTTTTAAACATTTATAAACTCTTTAACAGATTTATATTTACAATTGTAAGCCTACAACTGCAAAGTTAAAATTTAGTTAAATAAAAATAATTTTTATACTAAACTACACAAAAAATACTTTGTTAATTTTAAATATATTTACAAATATTTAATGCTTTTCAGATATTAATTATATAAAACTAATCTGAAGGGTGTAATAATGGCAAACTATTCTAAACTTATCATGGTGTTGTCACTGTGGTTAAACTTTACAAATTCTCTATTTACAATGCAGCAAGATGAATCTGAAATAATTCAAGAAAAATCATGTCTAACAAGAGCAATAGGAAGAGCAAAAATGTCTACACTTTGTGCGTTTAGCGCAGTGCAATACGCCTTACCTGCTGGTTTAGATAAAATAAGAAAAGCTGATAGTCTTTCCTCTTTGTTATGGGGAGTCTTAGATTTGGCAAAGATTCCTTTAAAAGGACTT
>JAPLON010000055.1:0-7663 GCA_026400695.1 Pseudomonadota bacterium | reverse complement strand
CAAAGCCGTCCAGAAATGCAAATTTTGTTTGCCCGCTTAAGAAAACAGATAAATGTCTCATAAATAAAGAAACTGAGGATCATGTCATTGCTACTTATCAAATGATGAAAGATATAAAAGAAGCCTTTCTCGAAGCAAATGCGGAATATTTTGCTGTATCGGGAACTCTTTTGGGTTGCGTACGAAATGGTGGCTTTATACCTTGGGATGATGATCTTGATTTGGGAGTAAGTTCTGAATATGAAGAATTAATGCCAGCTGTTCTATGTGCTTTACACAAAAAACATTATAAAGCAGTTGAAACAAAAGGCGTACTTGAATCATTTGCCACTGGAGCCAAGCTATTTTTACAAGGAAATTTACATTCTGCAGAGGTAATGAGTGATGTGGCAGGATGCTTATGGAAAGGCTGGCGTATTGAACGTTGGTTTGACAGACCTATAGTTGATGGTAAGGAAACCATTCCATTTTGCGATATTTTTTTGATGAAAAATGTAGGCAATAGATTCTATTATGCAAAGGGTTTTCCTCACTATTCAGTTCAAGAAGATGCAGTTTATCCTCTTCAAGAAGCTAAGTTTGGGAGATTAACTATTTCTGTTCCAAATAAACCGTACATATTCCTTGATGCAGAGTATAAAGATAGCTGGTCAGATCACATCAAGAAATACAATCATTGCCATGGTAATAATCAAGTCGACCTTGTACGCTTTACGGCAAAATTAGAAAAAATGTGCCATGAAGATTATCGACATGCAGGCCCATATGCTCATAGCAAAAAGGTTGATTAGCTTAATAGGTTAAAGAACACTAGAGATAGGTAAAGCTACCAATTCTCTAGTGTATCTGCCAGGTTAAAAAATTTATTAATATCCATACTTCCTGAAGCATTTATAAACTAAAATTTGCCAGGGTAGAATTAGAATATTTACTAATTATTAATACATTTCATGCAATATTACAGATATAAATAATTAAATTGAGCTTGATTATGTCTATTTTTTATTCTAAAATTACACCATTAATCTCACTATGCTTAATATTTACAAATTCTCTTTTTGCAAATGATCTAGAAGAGCTAGGTGTAGTAACAAAAATAAACGCCAGTGATTTACTTCCAAGTGAGGTCGTTGATACAGCTGTTATTTTAGCAGCAGGAATGGGTACGCGATTGGGTGCAGAAGGAATAGTTAAACCTAAAGGATTCATTGAGCTAGGTGGCCGCACACTCATAGAACATTCAATTCAAAAACTAAAAGCTTGCGGAGTAACTAGTACCATTATTGTAACTGGACATCAAAAGCAATTTTATGAAAAATTTGCAGAGGCATTTAGTGATGCATCTTTTTCTATTAAATGCTGTTACAATGAGGAATACGCTACCACTGGAACAATGCATTCCTTTTACAAAGCAAAAGCAATGTTAGAAGAATTAAACACAAGTTCTTTTTTATTATTAGAATCCGATATTATTTATCGCCAATCTGCCTTGAAAGCACTGCAAGAAGACCCTAGAAAAAATATTATTTTGGCAACTAGCGCAACCAATGCGGGGGATGAAGTTTACATTGATGCATCTGAACTTGACGACCGAGTTCAAAATATCTCTAAGGATAAAGGTGCATTGAAAACAGTTCACTCTGAATTTGTTTGCATCACAAAATTTTCCATGAACGCTTTTCAAGAAATGTGTAAATTATACAAAAATGGCTTGGAAGCCAACCCATATCTTAAAGCAGAGTATGGAAGGTATGGGATTGTTAATATTTGTAAGGAAGTCCCCTTTTATGCTTTGAGACTTCCATTTGCAGATTGCCCATGGACAGAAGTTGATACAGTAGAACAGCAAGAAAGAGCAAAAGAGCTAGTAGATCTAATTTTGTCAGATAAGTAAGATAAAACTAATTATAGTGCAATTTAGAGAATTAAAAAATTCTTTACTAGTGATTGTTTTAAGCAAATGTATAGTTGATTGATAACCTTACATTTGCTAGCATTTTCAAATGTCACTAAAAAATTGACCTTAAAGACAAAAATATGAACAAATTCTACAAAATTTTTATTCAACTAGTAATTATATTTTTAGCAAATACGTTATTTTCAGCAGATAAACGTTCACACTCGGCACCAACTTTGAGCACTTCTGCAGATGATGTTACCCAAGTAAAAAGATCTGCTTCATGGCCTCAACTGCAGCCTCAACTATCCTATAATCAACAGATGGACCTAGTAATAAAAGACACTATGTTTCAAAGGGAAAAATTAGAGGAAGACCGTAAAAGAAATCACAAAGTATCAGAATCTGGGCTGTTTTCAAACACAGAAGAAACAGACAAAGACATAACATGCAGTTTAATTTTTTTACTTTCTGCTTTTAATATTTACCAATCTTTTCAATCACTAACCATTCCAGAATTTGGCCTGGGGGTTTTAGGATTGTATGGTCTTACTTGCCTTAGTATAAGGCAAGTACATAAGGCAGATAACGAACACCAAAAGAAATTTGGGGTGGAATTCGGTAGAGAACGCAAAGAACCTGTTCCAAGTTTTTGGTACCAAAGTCAATATGTTTACTATGGTGTACTTGGGGCGTTATTTTGTGCTTCCTTAATAAACCTCTCAGAACATGGAAGGTTAGCATATCTTATAACTCTCGGTTGCTTTAATGGTATGCTAAGCACGTGTGCCATGACGTTTCTAAATGCATTTAGTATAACAAAGGGAGAAGACGAAATACCTTTTCCTGTATTATACCGAAAGTCTAAATGAAAATTAAATAACGGAGCCATCTCTTGACAATGGCAGTAATAAGAAACATGATTTATTCATGTTTATTGTGTTTGGTAACATGAAGAAATATATCGAATTTTTTGGCTCTGTTCTTCTTAACCGCGTTTGCTGTTGCTAGCGCATGCTAGCATTATATTATCCCCCACACATATTGTACCTATTCATATAAAAATTATTTAAGCGCGAGGTTATCATGTGCACACAACACTCACCCATTCAAAAAAAGAAAATTAGTTCAGCTACGCTTTACCTAATTGCGGTAATTTTAGGAATCATCAGTGGCTATTCAGACATTGCCATTTTGCAAAAAGTTGGCCTGGTGATTTCTGATATTTTCATTAAGGTTTTTAAATGTATCAGTATGCCAATTATTGCCTTGTCGATAATTGTAACTTTATCGCAATACAATGCAGAAGGCGCCATGCGCAAAATTTGGCAAAGGACTTTATTTTACACAGTAACTACAACCATAGTTGCTGCCGGTTTAGCATGTGTTTTATATCTGCTAATTAGCCCAACCAACGTTGGGGGAATAGTAAATATCCCCACAGGTAATGAAACTATAAATGCTGATTATTTTAGCCATATTACTAATTTAATTCCTTCCAATATTTTTTCACCATTTTTAGAACACCAGGTTCTAGGGGTCCTTTTTGTTGGAGCTATTATTGGCATTGCGATTCGTTATATAAAAGACAACGATTCAAGGCTAACCATAGCCAATTTCTTTAAAGGGTCGCATGGAATTTTCTTGGTAGTTACTGGTTGGGTTGTAAAAATTATTCCTATAGGACTTTTTGGTTTTATTACAACTACTGTCATACAACTTAAAGATGGCATGAACATAGGTGGAATTGGTGGATACCTTGCCGTTGTTGTGTTAGCAAACCTTATACAAGGCTTCGTTATTTTACCTATATGGCTCAAATCTAACAAAATCAAACCATATGCCGCAATGAAGGGAATGCTCCCTGCTCTATCAGTTGCTTTTTTCACTAAGTCATCTGCCGGAACATTACCTATGACTATGAAAACAGCTGAAACCAACCTGAATATTGACCCTAAAGTAAGCCAATTTGTACTGCCCCTTTGCACCACTATTAATATGAATGGTTGTGCGGCATTTATTTTTGCCACTGTAATTTATCTCATGCAAAACAATGGTATGGAATTTGATATATTCACAATGGTTGCATGGATATTTATTGCCACAATTGCGGCCATAGGAAATGCAGGTGTGCCAATGGGATGTTTCTTTTTAAGCGCTAGTTTGCTTGCTAGTATGAATGTTCCAATTACACTTTTGGGAATAATCCTGCCGTTTTATAGCATTATTGATATGATAGAAACTGCTCTAAATGTTTGGTCAGATTCATGTGTTGCTAAGGTAGTTGATGAAAAAGTAAAAAATGAAATGCAACACTAAATAGTTCACTTTATCTGCATTAATTTGTGCTGGTAAATATTCATAGATACTTTTTGTAGTTTTGCTATGTACATAATTAATCTACTTTGACGCCCTTTATAATAGGCTGATAAAAACCCGTTTCAGATGGAGACAAAATGGATACGTTGGTTAATCCAGCTTTTTCCATCAGAGACTGAATTTCTTTAGGGGGAACGGCCCTGTAATGACCGACAAAATGATGCACCATCCAATCCTGCTTTTCCTCTTGGGTTATGTAAAGGTGAATAGTGTAACTTCTTTCATCCTGCCAATCCCATACCTGATGAATAATTCTTTGACCAGATTCATCCTGAAAAAATACTGGCTCAGTTATCTTAGGCTTCGAATATAAGATATGCTCATAATCTCGAATGCTAACCATAACAACACCTTCTGCTTTTAGTCTTTCTTTCATAGCTGTAAATGCTTGAATAATTTGGTCATCGCTTGAAAGATGAGGAATAGCATTATCCATTGCTAAAATAGCGCCGTAGTGATTTAGTGGTGCCGTTTGAAGAGTAAGCATATCATCAACACGAATATTGATGTTTAAATTACGCTTTTTTGCCTCTTTTAATGCTCTAGTTACCTCTTGATTTGATAGATCTGACCCTTCAATGTCAAATCCTAATTGCTTGAGTGCAATCAATTGGGTTCCTATACCACAAGAACAATCCAATATAGGGCCTAAAGAAATTGATGATGGAAGTAACGATGCAATGACCTTACCCTGATTTTCTATGGAGGCATCCCAATTTTCAAAAATCAAATGATAATGGGCAGCTAAATCATCGTAAAAATCTTCTGTAGCGCTCATAATTTAAGCTTTCCTAACTTTAACAACCATTTTGATTTTTATATACATTTCTTCCTCGCAACCGTAATAATATTCAAAGTTTTGCCTTCTACAAATTTTGAGCCATCCATCCCGTATTGACCTACTGTTTCAAAGCCATTTCTTTCCAACATTTGCTTAAGTTCATTTGCCGTATAAATTTGTAGAGAAAATTTGTTGTTAAAACTTTGTGGTTTATCTGCATTTTTTTGAATCATGCAACTGTCGTAGGATGTAAGCAGACCATTATTCATGTCAATTGAAGAACATTGAATTGCGTGAATTTGCGTATCACCAATCTTTTTGTGAGTATTCATTGCAAGACCAGACACAGCCTCATCTGTCATCGCTTCTAAATTTAATATATCAAACACATACAAACCACCATCTTTTAAATTCTTATGGATGTTTCTTATTGCTTTCTCAAACCCTGTTTTTGTGAGATGCCCAACTGCGTTGAATATGGTAATAACCGCATCAAAATCACCAACCTGTAGAGTGCGCATATCACCGTCTATAAATTTAACATCTATTTTTTCATTGCTAGCCCTGCCCCTTGCTATTTCTAAAAGAGCTGGGCTGAAATCTGCGCCAGTTATACTGTATCCATGCTTTGCAAGAAAAAACACTTGAGAACCAGTACCACAGGTAAGGTCCAGTACTGTCCTAACCTTGTGTGCTTTCAATAATTTTTCTATTACACTATTTTTTGAGTCAGTATCGTCACATACATTGTGTGCATCAAAATACTCAGGCAGCTTTTTGTATTCAAGCGGAAGACCTAATTTAACTTTGCTCATTCAAAACTTTTTCAATAATGTGCTTATGTTTGTTTGCTTTTGATGTTGTTTAAACCTATAAAGAAAAAACTCCTGACACCTTTATTCCTTAACAAAGATGTCTACCATGCGCCACTAAATCTGCGTTTTTCTCATCTAATGACAAAATGTTTAAGGCTTGATAAACTAGCAGCGCAATATCTGATACTTCAAAACCACTTTTTTGTGCTATTTTTGCAACTTCATCTATTGTTTTGCAATAGTTGATTTTGGCCTTTAACTCATGATCTTTATCTATTTGTAAAAACAAGTTTATAAGTTCTGGATTATAACTTTGTATAGTACATTTCCAGTCATGCAATTGTATGAGCCAGTATCCAGCTGATTCAAGAAACCCTCCACCTTCGCGGCCCCACTGAGCGCCAAGATTAGGTTTTTTGCCAGTCGTAGCCAGTTTGGCTTCTTTGGGTTCACTGATTGATAGTTCGATTAATCGACCTGCTTGCGCTTTAAGTACCTCTGTAGCAGTAATTTTAAAACCTAACTCATTAGCTATGGTTGTGACATCAGAGATTTCTTTAGTATGATAAAGTTTTTCTTGCAAGGATTTATTTGCAGCAATTTCTTTGAAAAATGTTTTAAGTGAATTAGTCATTATTTTTTCTATTTCAGTCATATATTAAGAATAATTTGAAAATAATCTGGCGGAGAGGAAGGGATTCGAACCCTCGATACGTTTTACCGTATACACGATTTCCAATCGTGCGCCTTCAACCGCTCGGCCACCTCTCCCAAGGTATTAAGCAGAATACTTGATTTTCAAAAGCGCAGCAAGTACTTGTAAGTTTTCCAAAAACGTTAAGAAATAAAAAAAATTAAGCATTCACACTTGAAATTTAAAGATACATGCGTATATTTCTAATATCAACATCAGTAAAAATAAAACAATGCGCTTATTATTAATTCTTGCTTTTTGGCTTCCGTTAGTTGCTGCTGATTTTGATAATCCAGATTTCATTGAAGAAAATGAAAAAGAAAATCTTCGACCACAAACCGCTTGCTCTACAACGGCAGCATCCGCTGATAGTAACGATACTAAAAAAGATGGCTCAACAAATACAGTACGCAGTGTTACTCAAAGCCAACCGAGAAGCAATTATAATTTTAAAAATCTAGACGAGCTAAAAATTACCCAACCACAAATAGTTCTTTGCCATGTTGCCTTAGCCATTTTCGAAGCTGCAGGTAATTTGAGCTTAAGTTTTTTTTAAAATACTACAAATGCAAAAACACCTCAATTGAATTTTATTAACACAACATATAATAATATATTGACATAAATATATTTTTTGTCTATTTTCTTGTTTGATAACTAAGCGTGTGTTTTTTATAGTACTCCTATATTTGTTTATTTTTCTGTTGCAGAGTCACCTGGCTGAAGCCGCATTTAGCGAATCCATAGGGGCTGTTAACCCTTTAGAAGAAAGAAGCCGTTCTGCATTAGAAGCAATCAAGGCTACTCTTGAAGGACGTATTCGTTTTAATGAAGAAATTTTGTGTATGTTAAATGACGATAGCACTCCAATTTCGGAAAGATTATTTGAATTTTATGAAATGCAGGGAATAAGGTGGAAGGACAAAGAAGTATTTAGTCCACACCACATAGATAAATTATGGGGCTGACACCTGACTTTTAAGAAGTTAGGATGTAAGAATGTATGTAAAGCATTGCAAGCTGTCACGTTCAGAGCAGTTAAGACTGTTAGAATATTTTGTTGCAGGAACTCCTGCCAGAACAGCAGCTGATTTAGT
>JAPLON010000163.1 GCA_026400695.1 Pseudomonadota bacterium | reverse complement strand
CTGTGTGCTTGATGCGGTAATGTGGAGAGGCACTCGTAGTTCTGCGCCAATTCAAGATGGTTTAGAGGTTGTTGCTACTGGAAAGCTTACTACCTATGGCGGTAGATCAAAATACCAAATGGTGGTTACCCATATTGAAGCGGCTGGGCAGGGAGCTTTGCTTAAGATTCTGCAAGACCGTAAGGTTAAACTGCAAAAAGAAGGGTTGTTTGATAGAAAGCGTGAATTACCAAAGTTTCCCAATTTAATTGGGGTGGTTACTTCACCAACAGGAGCAGTAATTCGCGATATTTTACACCGTTTAAATGATCGTTTCCCTTGTGACGTATTAGTTTGGCCAGTGGCGGTGCAGGGGCCTGGAGCGCCAGAGCAAATAGCTGCAGCAATTAATGGTTTTAATTCATTACCTTTGCGCCCGGATGTTTTGATTGTTGCTCGTGGTGGTGGTAGTCTGGAAGATCTTTGGGCATTCAACGAAGAAATTGTTGTAAGGGCTGCGGCCAGTAGTGATATACCAATTATTTCAGCTGTAGGCCATGAAACGGATACTACATTAATTGATTTTGCTTCTGATAAACGTGCGCCGACACCAACGGCAGCAGCAGAATTTGCAACGCCCGATCAGCAGCATTTAAAGTTATTTGTCAATGAATCTGAAACAAGGCTTCAGCGTGTAATTTTGCAAATGCAAGAACGCTACAAGTTATTGTTTGAAAACATTAGTAATCGCATTCCTGATTTGCCATCAATTGTTATGGAAAAGGGGCAGCGTTTAGATGAATGGTTTGAGCGTTATCAGCGTTCAAGTATGGTCTTTTTAGATAGATACCAACAAAAGCTGGATTCTATTAGAGTGCCACCTGCAACCAGAATTATTGAACAGTCAGGACAGCAACTGGAAAGTACTTTTCAACCATTTGTGCAATCATTTGCTGCTGTTTTTTCTAATAAGGAACAGTCACTTAAATGGCAGACGATGATGCTTAATCAAAACTCTTATCAACGTACTTTGGAGAAAGGATTTTGTTTGGTTGAGGGGGATGATGGAATTATTGCAAGTGCCAAAGCTTTCAAGAAATTGGAAGAGGCGAATATTAATTTTGCTGATGGTAAGGTCAAAGTAAGGCCAGTACGTCAGCGAGCAATGTTTTAGGAATTTTATGGAAAAAATCATTCAAGTGGGATCGTTAAGTTTTTGGACAGAGAGTTTTGGAGATCCGGTTAATCCAGCCATGATTTTGATTATGGGGATAGCAGGGCAGGGAGTAATGTGGAGTGATTCGTTTTGCGAATCTTTGGCTAAGGATTTTTTTGTAATTCGTTATGATCATCGTGATGTTGGGCAATCATCGCATCTTAATTATATGCTGAAACCATATGGAATGCGTGATATGGCGGATGATGTCATCGGTATTCTTGATGGTTATTCCATTACCAAGGCTCACCTAGTTGGTTCTTCGATGGGTGGATACTTAACGCAAATTTGCATGCAACGTGCGCCTGAGCATTTATTGAGTGTTACGTTGTTAATGAGTACGGTTGATTTTTCTAGCATGACTAAAGCTATGATTGGAACGCTGTCTGCAACTGATTTGCCACCTCCCACTAAAGAAGTTCTCTCTGGTTTAAAAGAGATTGGAAATATCGATGCATCTAATTTTGATGTTTGGTTATCGAAAAGTTTAAGTTTAATGCGCTTGCTTAATGGTGCTGAAACAGAGTTTGTTGAATCTGAATGGGTTCCTTTATTAGAGCGTGCCTATGGACGGCGCAATCAAGGGGCTGTTCCAAGTTTAGTGCATAATCATGTAATGGCTTGTTCTCAAGGGCCAATAAGTTTTTATGATGTTAAGCCAACTTGTCCTGTGCTTGTTATCCATGGCAGTGCTGACCCTATGTTGCCTGTGGCTCATGCCGAAAAAACAGCATCTTATTACAACGCCGAATTGAAGATTATTACAGGTATGGGGCATGCACGTTCTAAAGTTTTTGAGGATTCCTTAGTTGTGGTGTTGCAGCAATTTTGTGGAAAGATTTGTTAGTTTGCTAATCGGATCTTTACCTTGTAATGGTATCTTGAAATAATGACTGTGTGACGTTGTATCCAGGTTTTATTTTTTGCTGTGAATAATTTTGAGTTCAATAAGATTTTAGCCAGTATTTTGGTGGCGCTGATTTGTATGCAGGTTTTTAAAATTATTGCAGATGGTTTGGTGCATCCGGTTTATTTGCAGCAAAATATTTTAGGAATTGATGGTGGTGCAGAAGTGGTCGCTGCAGATTCTGGCGTTAAAGCTTTAGAGCCAATTAGCCCAATGTTGGTTAGCGCAAATGTTGCGAACGGGGAAAGAGTTGCTAAGAAATGTTTGCAGTGCCATACCTTTGAAAAGGGTGGGTCTCATAAAACAGGCCCAAATTTGTGGGGCATTGTTATGAATTCGGTGGCTCATGCTGCTGATTACGCATATTCTCAAGCAATGAAGTCGCATGGTGGTAAGTGGGATTATGAATCCTTAAATACTTATTTAAATAAACCACGGGAATACATTAAGGGCACTAAGATGTCTTTTGTGGGACTTTCAAATGCTCAAGAACGCGCAGATTTAATTGCTTACATGCGAACTCAATCAGATAATCCTGCGCCTTTGCCTTGATATTAGCTGTGATTTGTCCAAAACCTTTCTAAGGTTGCTGCTAACAGCACTGGAACTTCTTCCATTGGATAATGGCCGCATGGAAGGCATACAAGCTGTGCTTTTCTAAAGTCTAGCATTATGGTTTGTTGCATGCGATCTGCGCTGTGGATTGGTGCATCAAAATCTCCACAAATAACAAGTGTGGGAATATCAATTCCTCGTACTAAATTGCTAATATCTGTTTCGCAAAATGTTTGTAAGTAAGCTTTGCGTGCAGCTGGGCTAGAACAACTAAACCACTGCAATGCTTTGCGTTCATAAAACCAGTCGTGGTATCTGTTTTGTGTCATAAATTGTATAATTGCTTTGGCGTTAATCATGTCTCCTTTAACAACCTCTTCTAAGTGCTGCATAACGTCTTCTTGAACTGGGTTACCGCAAGCGGGTACAGTACACATTGTGATTATAGTTTTAATTCTGTCAGGTGCTTCAAGTGGTAGGTATTGGGCTATTTGCCCGCTCATCGAATGACCAACTAAATGGAATTGATCAATTTTAAGTTGGTTAGCAATTTCTATAATATCTTTTGCAGATTCCTCTAGACTACAGCTACCATAAATAGACTTTGAAAGGCCGTATCCTCGTAAATCTATAAATACAAATTTATAAAGGCCTGTATTTAAATAGGGCTTCATGTTGTCAAAGCTTGTTTGATCACTAAACCAATCATGCAGAAGAAAAACAGTTTCATAGCCATTGCCATAGGTTGTGTACCCAAGTGTTTGCTGCATAAATTCATCCAAATTTTTTAAATTAGTTAATCATTTCATAATTTTTTCAAAAAAGCAGCACAAACATGTTGACGGCAAAAGCATTTGTGATTATATTCAGGAACATAGCGCGAATGAGTGCGGCGCTAGTTTCGGCTAGTGTAGGTTTGAAAAGTCAAGAAGAGATTGTGAAAGGTAAGAGAGTCGGTGGAACGAATAATGGGTTCT
>JAPLON010000083.1 GCA_026400695.1 Pseudomonadota bacterium | reverse complement strand
GCGTAAATGGGCGCTTGCAGTCCTGGTGAAGCTGAAAGAAAAGCCAGAACAGTCAATTAAATCGCTCATGCGCAAAAATGCTATGTCCTTCAAATACCTCACCTCATCTGTCAAGAAAATTCTTCATGCGTAGGCCCTGTTAGCTCCTCCTTTCTCTATATTACTGTGGCACCTTTTATGTTATTTTTTGCTAATCAATTGGTCAATCCATAAGTCCATAGCGTAATACAGCCTGTAATGCTAAACGGCCTTGAGGGGTGGCACGTATTTGGTGGTTTTCATAAACCAAAAAACCACCTTTGATTAGGTCATGAATTTTTGTTGTAATTGGCTGCTGCCAACTAATGCCTTCTGTGGTGCGCAGGCCCATTAGTATTCGTTCTTGTTCCTGTTCTTTGGCGGTTAGTTCAATAGATTCTTGATTCCTATTAGGTTCTTGTAGCCAGCGTTCTGGTGTGAGGTATTGCTTTGTTGCCAATCTTTTTCCATTAATTAACAATCTGCCATGGGCCCCTGGGCCAATACCTATGTATTCACCATATCTCCAGTAATTTAGATTATGCCTACATTCAGCTCCAACTTTTGCATAATTTGAAACTTCGTATGCATGTAAGCCATTGGTTGTGCATATCTGGTTGGTTAATTCATACATATCGGCTGCCAAATCATCTACTGGTAATACTAATTCACCACGCTTATGTAAGCGTTCAAAGGTTGTGTTTGGCTCTACAGTTAGTTGATATAAAGACAAATGTTCAGTTGTAAAAGTGAGTGCCTCACTAAGTTCTTCAGACCACTGGTCCAGAGTTTGGCCTGGAGTGGCATAAATTAAATCAAAACTTGCGCGCTTGAAAATTTTGGTTGCTGTTTCTATAGCTTGAATCGCTTCTTTAACACTGTGTTTTCTTCCAAGTTCTTGAAGGCGATCTTGCCGTAAGGATTGCACTCCTATTGAAATGCGGTTAACCCCTGCGTTAGCTAGGTTTTCAAATTTTGTAACCTCGACACTGTTGGGATTGGCCTCTAAGGTAATTTCAATATCGTTTGCTGCTTCAAAAAGTTTTGTGGCCTCGTTAATAACTTTTTCTACGGTAGAGGCTTGCATTAACGAAGGTGTGCCGCCACCAAAAAATATAGTACTTAATTGACGTGGTCCTAAAAGTTCTTTGGCAGAATTTAATTCTAAAAGTAGGGCAGTTTGCCAATCAGGTTCGCTGTAGCTTTCACGTACGTGACTGTTAAAATCGCAGTACGGGCATTTTGATAAACAAAAAGGCCAGTGTATATATAATGAAATTGGCGGCTTATCAGCCATGTGCATTATCCCAATTTTCACCTATACCAATTTCAACTAAAAGCGGCACCTTAAGTTTTGTAATATTTTCCATGATCTTTTTGATTTCTGCAGAAACAGTATCAATTTCAAAATCTGGTATCTCGAAAACTAATTCGTCATGCACTTGTAGTAAAAGCTTTGAGTTGGTTGATTTTAGAAATTCATGAATTTTAATCATGGCACGCTTAATAATATCTGCGTTACTTCCTTGAAGTGGAGCGTTAATAGCCTGGCGTTCAGCAAATTGACGGTTCATTCCATTTTTATCGTTAATGCCGGTAATGTGAACCTTACGTCCCATTAAGGTAGTAACAAAGCCCTGTTCCCGTGCTTGGCGGATTGAACTTCGCATATAATCATCGATTCCAGGGTAGCGCGCAAAATAAGCATTAATAATTTTGCTAGCTTCGCTATTGGTAATATTAAGTTGTTGTGCCAAGCCAAAAGCACTAATTCCATAGATGATCCCAAAGTTCACAGTTTTGGCACGGCGGCGTAGTTGTGGTGTTACCTCATCAAGAGGCACGCCAAAAACATCAACAGCAGTGCGTATGTGAATATCTTGACCTTTTTGGAATGCTTCCTGTAAGGTTGGCACATCAGCAAAGTTGGCCAGTAAGCGCAGTTCAATTTGGGAATAATCAAGGCTTACTAGCTTATGGCCAGGTTTAGCTATGAAAGATTGGCGAATTTTTTTTCCGTCTTCACTTCTAATCGGAATATTTTGTAGATTTGGATCAGATGATGATAATCTGCCAGTTGCCGCACCTACCATAGAATAACTTGTGTGCACCCTACCTGTGTTTGGATTAATTGCACTGAGCAAACCTTCCACATAAGTAGCGTTTAGTTTTGCTAACGTTCTCCAGGCAATAATTTTTTCTGGTAATAAATGTCCTTGGTTACAAAGTTTTTCTAAAACATCCGCATCTGTGCTGTAGGCACCGGTTTTAGTTTTTTTTGCCCCTGGCAGTTGAAGTTTATCAAATAAAATTTCCCCTAACTGTTTAGGAGAACCAATATTAAATTCTGTTCCGGCCAGGGAATAAATTTCGCCACTTAAGTTTTCCATGCGTTTGGAAAAGTCTTGTCCTAAATTTTGTAGCCAAGATTTATCAACACAAATACCTGCTTCTTCCATGCCCACAATAACAGGAACTAATGGACGTTCAGTTAGTTCGTATACTGAATTAACCTGGTTAACAGAAAGCTCTGGTTTGAATAAATTAAATAAAAGTCCTGTGACTTCTGCGTCTTCTGCAGCGTAATTTGTCGCAGTGATTAAATCAATCTGATCAAAAGTTTTTTGCGCTTTGCCTTTTCCTGCAACATCTGAAAAAGTGATGGTGGTTTTATTTAAATATTTTTGTGCCAATTCATCCATACCATGTCCGTGTTTACCTGCGTACAGTACGTATGACATAAGCATGGTGTCATCAATTGGGTTAACCTCAATACCATGATTGCGCAAAATTAGCAGGTCATACTTTAGGTTGTGGCCAATTTTTAAAACAGATTGATTAGCTAGTAAATTAGCTAACATGTCTTTGGCAGCAGAAAAGTTTATTTGGGTTCCTTCTATGTGGCAAAAGGGTATGTAAGCTGCTTTGTAACCTGATTCATCGGGTATTCCTAGTGAAATACCAACAAGTTTTGCCTGCATAGCGTTTAAAGATGTGGTCTCACAATCAATTGCTACCTTACCATTGGTGGTTGCTTCCTCAATCCATTTTTTTAAAACAGTAATATCTTGAATGCATGTATAGCTAGAAGATTGGGTATTTAATTGGCTGTTTGGGGTTTGCAGACGTTTTTTTAAACTGAAAAATCCCATCTCATTTAAAAATTCATCACGTTGATTAGGATCCGTATTAACTGGCGAAATATCGGCATAGTTAATTGGTAATGGACAACTATCATTTAAAGTCACTAGTTGTTTGGAAATGCGTGCAAGTTCTTGATGCTGGGTTAACATTTCACGGCGCCGTGGTTGTTTGATTTGGTCAATGCTATTAAGTAAAACCTCTAGGCTGCCAAATTCTTGGATTAATTCTGCGGCGGTTTTAGGACCAATACCTGGGACACCTGGTATGTTATCACTGCTATCACCACAAAGGGCCTGAACATCGGTAACTTTGTCAGGTGTTACGCCAAATTTTTCTAAAACGACTTGGAAATTAATTTCCTTGGCTTTCATAGGGTCCCACATGGTAATCCCGGGCCTTAATAACTGCATAAGATCTTTATCTGCAGAAATTATTTCAACTTGGTCACCCAATTCGTTACCTGTTTTAGCATAAGCTGCGATTAAATCGTCTGCCTCATATCCTGGTAGTTCAGTAGTTGGCACACCAAAAGCTTCACAAGCTTTTCTGATAAGTGCAAATTGGGGTATTAAATCATTTGGTGGTGGTGGTCTATGGGCTTTATATTCTGGGTAAATATCTTGCCTAAATGTCAGGCGACCTGCATCAAACACTACAAGTAAGCGTTTACCATCAACCTTTTCAATTAATTTTTGCAACATATTGCAAAACCCATATACGGCACCAGCTGGGACTCCGCTTGGGCTTGTTAGTGGGGGTAGGGCATAAAACGCCCTAAAGATATAGCCAGAGCCATCAACAAGATACAGAGTCATTGGAAGTTTATATTTAAAGAATTGTTTATACCCTATCTAAATTCTTTACAAATGCAAGGGGTTAATGAAAGACTGTGCCTTTTGTAATCCGTCGTTGAACATTTCTACATCTTCTACAAAATAATCAAAAAATCCTTTTTGAACGCTGGGTTCAAGAATTTTAAGGTCAATTTTGTGAATTTTTTCATGGGTTATAATTTTTGTATCAATTAAAAGGTTAATTAAATCAATATTAGAAATATCAGAAAAAATACTATTTAGAAAAAGCATCTTTGTTTTAAAATCTTCTATATCATAAGTAGTTTCCAAAGGTTTTAAAGGTTTGCTTATTGGCACGACTGTTACAAGAAAAATCTTATGCATTATTTTTAGTGGAGAAAGAAATGGGTTGTGTTGATATGCGCCATCAAGCATTCCTTTATATAAACCAAATTGTATTAGCTGTAGAGCACCTCGAATTGCATCAGGGCAAATTTCTTTTACCGAAAATCCTTCTTCGTTTCCTATTTTAAAGCGGGTATCTTTCAGGGTTTTTTCTGCTGTAGGGTTTAAGAAAATGACAGCCTTTCCTGTTTCGTAATTATATGCATTTGTTATGATCGATATGTCAGACTTACAGAACCGTTCTGCTACATCTTCAAAAAACTCATCTTTGTGTTCTGACTCAAAAATTTGTGCAGGGGACGTTACTTTCATTAATGAAAAAGGGTTAAATAAGTCACTGATTTGTAAATCCTTCATTTTTTCCCAAGGGCTAATAACCCTGAATTTTTCTGGAATTCCAAAAGAAACGGCTTTTGCAAAATGCACCAATCCTTGCATTTCCTTGCTTATGACGTGTTTTACGTGATTTTTATTATTTTTTTTATAAACCTGTTCTAGCATATTTTCGTCTTCATCAAGATAATGATACAGAGAAGCTATGGCGCCACTGCAAACAGAAACCATCTTTGGTTTTATATTCTCCTTTCTAAGATGTGACAAAACACCTGCTGAGAAGCTGTTCATGCCTCCTATACCCTGTAGAGCTAGTGCAAAATCCATGTATTCATCTCAGGTTCTACTATATATCAAGTCTTATCACAATATTTTTAACACATAGTTAATATTATAGTTTACGTTATCATTCTGTTAATCTTTTTGCTTTTGGGAAGGTGAAATATTTATACGTGAGTATTTAGAAAAACTTAACTTTTTTTAAACTAATGCACCCATACACTACAAATGATTGAAATTTTTTATTTTTTTTAGAGGGCATTTATGATTAAGAAGATCATAGCATTTGTAATGTTAGGTAGTTTATGGTTGAGCGCGGCAACAGAAACAGTAGATGGAGATATTTTAGATATAAGAGAATCACGCATGAAATCCTTAGAATTTGTAGTGGAAAAAACTAAGGAGTGCCTCACAGTAATGGGCTGTGTTGCTTTGGACTTTGCAGTAATACAAGGTTTTGACACGGAAAGTTCTAAAGCAACTAAAATAGCAATGACAACAGCTAGAATAATGTTTCCAGATCTTATTGAAGAGGTGGCAGGGAAAAGCTATCGTAACCAGTTTACACAAGCGTTACTTGTGGCGGGATTGTGCTTAGCTCCAGAATTTACTATTGGTTCATACGCAGCTGTTTGGCTAGCAAAAAAGGCAGGAGAACGATTTAACATTACTTCTGTGAAGCAAAGAGCCACTAATTATTGGGCTGCACGTGTAGGTGGGTATTGTTTTGCTGCCGCAGTTTCTCGTAATTAAAAGAATATTTGAAAGTTAAGAATTATGAACAAGTGTTTATTATTGCTTTTGAGTTTGTTTTATTTTTTAAATGCCCAAAATTTAACAAAAAGTGAAGCAATTTTCCTATATGAAGATTTCATGAGCTCTCAAGAGGTTGCGCAGGGGATTCCTGCTAATTTGTTACGAGCTGTTTCAAATGTAGAATCAGGATATGTTATGGGGAAAGCGGTGGTACCATGGCCATGGACAATAAATGTAGAAGGCAGAGGATATACTTTTAAAACTAAGGAAGAGGCTATTAAGGCAGTGGAAAAGTTTCAACGCCGAGGTGCTAAAAGTATCGATGTCGGAATTATGCAAATTAATTTACTTCATCACCCAAATGCTTTTAGTAATTTGCAGGAAGCCTTTGATCCGCAGTTAAATATTGCTTATGGGGCAAAATTTTTAAAACAACTTTTCTTTCAGTATAAAAATTGGAATAAGGCAGTGTGCCATTATCATTCAGCAATTCCAAAGTATCACAACGTGTATAGGCAAAAAGTTATGAGCCAGTGGGCCAAGCTATGTAAAAATACTAAGTTAGTTGGTGGCATACAACTTGCCCAAACTGTTCTGAGGTTTGATGATTTAGAAGGAATAGATGAAGATTCTAAAAAAACCAAATTAGTTCCGCAAACTTCTATTCGTCCATTCGCTAAGGCTAAAAAGGTTTATTACACAATTAACGGAACATTACCTGCTAGGACACCAGTTAATAATCCGCAGAACAAAAGTACAAATGCCTCAAGTAAACAATTCTATTCTGTGGATTAAACGTCAAACTTTGGGTTGCTAGAAAAGAAATTGGCAATCCAGTTAAATGTCTCTTGAGCTTCAGGAAAAAGCATAGGAAATTGGGCGAATCCATGGATGACTCCAGGTACTTCTAAATATCCAACTAAGGATTTTTGTAACTCAAGAATAAATTTAGCTGTACGCGCGTCATCTCTAATTGGGTCACACCCAGCCGCTATAATTAGAGTAGGTGGGAACTTTATTTTATGCATTTGCCATAATGGGGAAACTTCTGGTAGTTTCGCCAAATCTAAGTTATCCCCTAAATATTTGTTTACGTAGTAAGTAACAGCTGATTTTGTTAGCAGGTAACCATCCTCAAACTCATTTAAGGATGGCATTTTCCCAGTTAGATCAAGGCTTGGATAAAAGAAAACACAGGTTTTTGGTGCTGGAAATTCGTGGGTATGTAGTCTAACAATTAAACCAGCCATTAAATT
>JAPLON010000088.1 GCA_026400695.1 Pseudomonadota bacterium | reverse complement strand
CTGCTTTAAAATTCAACTTTGAAAACCATCCAAATATATACGTAATTGAAGGCGGAATACTTGCTTGTGAAGACTGTGATCACGAAATAGCGGGATATAATGTTAAAGACCCTTCCTGCTGCGCCAAGTTAAAGGCGCCAATTTCTTTAGAACGACAAGTACGTATTACAGCTGGTGTCTTCATTGCTATTGGAGCTTTACTAGGACTTTTTGTGCATCAACTTTTTACCGTTATCCCTTTGTTTGTAGGTTGCGGTTTAATATTTGCTGGCATAACAGATCTTTGCGGTATGGCATTGATTCTTACCAAAGCACCATGGAATAAAAGATCATAAAAATAGAGGGGCAGATTTCTGCCCCCGCAAGACTTTGCTAACCCCAAAGAGGCTTATAATTACTACCGCTGCTAGTTTTAACAATCGCAAAGTTTAAAAGCATATATGATAAAGATATGCCAGCAATTACACTCTCTGCTCGAACAAACCTAGGAGTAATATCAAAGCCAGATTTTGATTTTTTTTGCTGTCTTGCTAAGTCCAAGTCCATTAGCTTCATCAGCGTAATTCCCCCCTTATCGCCACAAGCATCACCTATTGGAAACATTCCCTTCACTTTGATTTTAGCAATTCCTTTTACACCTGTTTCTAATAGCAAGCCATTACACAAAACAGGGGCATTATGCCACGGTGTGCCACGCACATTGTAAGCCAAACTTATACCGCATTTTTCAGCAATGTTTGAATGAGGATGTACAGAAAGGCGTAGATAATCTTGCCCTTGAAGTAATTCAGCGATACCCTTTCCAAATTTAGCCGAACAAACAGCTACCGCATGGGTAATTTCAACAATTTCACTTTTTAATTTCTTTGGAAATTCTGTACCAAAAAAACGTGCCATATCCGCTTCTGTTTCTGCATCAACTTTTGGTTCTTCCAGTTTATCAATTATTTTAAGGATACTTGGCACCATCTCTTGTTCAAGGGAAATAGTTTCACTAAAAAAAGTTCCAATAAGACGTGCTAAACTACTCTGATATTGTTCATATTCCATGGGGTTAATTCCCAGTAAGTCCAAGTATGCAGCACCATCTGGAATAATAGAAATACGCGCCCCGGGTGGGTAGATAGTGCCTATTTCCCCGCAAATATGATTTAAGGTTATTAGGCCTACAAATTCCCCTAAATCAATATCTCCACCTAAAACCTTGTGTTCCTTATTGGTAGATTTACAAGGAAACCCAGGAATAACCATAGGAATAGGCTGTTTTGTTGCCATCATCACCTCGATCCTTGTAGCTAATTCTCCTTGTCCTGTTACATCACTCTTAGAAGGTGGGCTCATGCCTTGCAAAAAAAGCACAATTTTAGATTGAGGATTATCTCCACCACATTTTGCTATTTGAGGTAACCCATCAACATAGCTCTTAATAGGACCCAACAATTCATCAGGAATAAGTATATGATCTAAGTGCCTAATTGTATTTAAAGGTTTAACTGCTACTGAACTTGTAGCTGCATTTTTTGAGTCAAGTAATTCTGCAACAACTGCAGCAGCTGAAGCACTTATATCAGTCGCTAAATTTGCGATTATTGCAAACATAGCTATCGTTTTTAAAATTTTCATTTTTCTTACCTTTTACTAGTTGTACACAATGCAAAGAATCAGATTTAAAGCAGGCGCAAATGCCCACAATTTCCTAATTACTTTGAAAACTGTCTTGTTAATATTTTTGTTTAGATTTAGTTAGCTTGGTAAAATGGACACCAATATCGGTTAACGAATTTCCCAGTTTGCCTATAAGCAGAAGAATCGATATCTTGCTTATGTACAATTTTGGATGTGCCATCTTTTTCCACAACAAGTACTCCGTGCCATGGTGTAATAAACGATGTAGGTGATAGCTTAATGCCAATTTTTTTACCGACATTTGGTTGGTAGTGAACAGAGACTGATATGACTTTTTGAGAGCCATATTTTTCTTTTATAAACACTCCAAACCCTAAGCTGCGTTGAAAAATAAGCTTAGAGACAGTGTCTATATTTTGTCCACGTGTTCTTAATAATTCTTGGCCACTTGGACAACCTAGTTCTTTTTCGATTCTCTTTATCAGTACGACCAAGTCGTCTTTGATTTTCGAATCACTTTTAATTTTTTTCTCAAACTCGCTATCGCTAAGACTATAACGAATAACAACCTCTCGCACTGCTTTTAAAGAATTAGCTTCTGATGTTATAAGATCTTGCGACGTAATAACAGAAATATGCGGCAAATCTTCTAGCAGCTGCTTTAACGCTTGTTCGTAACAAGTCACTTGTTCGTCAGTTAACCCCAGGATATCTGAAAAAGCACAACCATCGCTAACAATAGTTAAATGTGCACCCGTTGGATACACTTGGTTTATTCGCTTAAGTAGTGAATGTAGGTACTCAAGGCTATAGCGTTCGGCCATATCTGGCGTGTCTGATATAACCTTATTTGCTTGATTGGTTGATTTAAAAGGAAACCCAACCATTCGCATTTTTATTGGCAAGTTTTTTGTAATCAATGCCAAAATTTGCAGCTCTAGTTCTTCGTAGCCAATTGGAACCATTTCTTCAGATTTTGTTGGATCTGCAGAACAGTGATCGATGTCACATGTGAGTTGATATTCTTTTAAGATTTTGCAAATCTTTTGCGCTAGTTTCTGGTGATTTGGATTTTTTTGAACAACCGGTAAAACACTAGATTGTAAAGGTAAACTAAAATTAGACGAAAGAGATAATGAAATTAAAGAAAGTCTGATTATTGATGTATTTAAAGTGTTTTTATTTTCTAAAAGATGTTTTTCATGTACTCGTGTCTTGTTTTTCATGATGATTTATTCCTATTTGTTTTATCAAAATACTATTCAAATTCTTATTAGGATTGATAAATCGCCATGATTGATAATTATTAGACATATTAAAATCTCCTTTAATGTCATTGTTAACAAAGTGCACAACTGCACCACCTATTAGCATAACAAAAAAATACTAAATGTCAAATTAACAACATAGTTGGCCAGCAATTACCGGACAACTGTTGTCACTTTTTCTGGGGATGGCCCCTGAATAAGCTCCAAATTCCAAACTCTTCATAAATTTTGGTAATTTTAGTTCTAAATGAGAATTGCTGGTAAAAAAATCACTATGCTTTCATCTTACTTACATAACTGGCTATGATATTTATAGTGAATTAGTTAACGATTGAATAATGTCATCTAAGCAACTGGTAGATTATCTAGCCATATTATTAATTTCCCTTAGCTTTTGGTTATTTGCAGCAACCCTACCGCCTTTACGCATTGGCATATGGATTGACTCAGAATTTGTACTGGTTGCAGCGAATATATTATTTGCCGCTATTGGCCTAAGTTTGAGTGCTTTGTGTATAGTAAAAAAACGTTTGCTTTTTTCCACGCACACCATCTGTTTTTGTGCAATAACATTACTTTCATTTTGCGCCACTGCTTGGGCTAAAAATAAAATCTTACATCATTTTGGCGTGCCCTTACTTGGTGAAGGTACAGCGCTATTTTGTGGGCTATCTTTATTATCTTTAGCTTACGATAACATAGTCATAAATAATGCGATTCGCCTCTCAGCCATAGGTGCAGGATTAGTAGCAGGGTTACTGGTGGCCTTGCACCATCCTACCCATGGATTTAACATAAACTCTGATTGGTTACCATACGTTTTTGGAGCATTCTTGGCACCAATTGCTCTTGGAATTTATATTGCCAGTGAACCTTTTAAAAACAACTTAGTAAAATCCACTTTAATTTTATTTAGCATTTTGCTTTTATACCTCTCCTATAATAAAACCGCTTGGGTTGCTGTCGTCTTGAGCTTTGTACTTTGGGCTGTAACTTATTATTTAAAAAACCACAATAAGTTCATTAAGATAACCTGTTTAAGTATTCCGCTGTTAAGCTTAATTTCTACTTATTACTTAGCAAGCTTTCCCATATTTGGAACCTTAGAGTCACGCAAACTAGCAGTACAAAGTTACTTTTCAGCCTGGAAAGATACGCCTCAAAGCCTACTTTACGGTCACGGATGGGGCTATTATTTTGAAAATTTACAAAAACAAATTACTCAGCTACCAGTAAAATTTTTTGATGGGCAAACATGGCAACCAAGCTGGGACGGCATTGAAAGACTTGATTTTCATTGCATGCACTTTGGAATAGAAATTCTGTTTAGCATAGGTATTGTTGGATTAGTTATCTATCTTACATTAATTTTAATTCCACTAATCAACTTAAAAGAACAACCATTTAACAAATTACTTTTTGTGGTACTATTTGCTGCACTAACTTCAACCTGGTTTACTTTGGTTTGCGTTTGGCCATTTCTGGTGTTTGGTTTTGCAGCGCTCAACCAACCAGTATTTACAATTAAGAGACCTTATTTACCTGCTATAATCATCACTATGGCAGGGTTATGTTGCGGACAGGCAGCGCTAACCTATTGGAATACGGCAATACTATACCCAACAAATCAAAATTCATGGTTAAAAAGGTTTACCTACTCCACCTTCTATCCCAGTGAGGAAAATACAAAAACGAACTACAATTACAGAGGCCTGCATCTAGGGCATTTTTTATTAAGTCTAACAAAAAAAACTAATTATCTATCTTTTCAAGCATTAGAACATGAATTTTTAAGAATTTTTAAAGTTTACGATGCAAAGTCCAGCCCCCTGGTATTAGATGTTGCAATGCTTCATGCATTACAATATTTTGCTGACAACAACCAACCTTTCTTTGATTTGTGGGAACAAGCAGCCCATGCCGTTTTACAAAAAGCCCCCAAAAGAACTGACCTAGTTGTTCCATTTATCAAAGAACTAATTGAACAACAGCAATTAGTTAAAGCAAAACAATTTATTGATTTGGTCCACCAACAAAACCCAGATGATCCTTTTGGTATTTGGCTAGAAGGTATTTATTGCATTCAACAAAAAGAGATAGCTAAAGGCAAAAAATTAATGAAAATTGCCTTAAGCCAAGGTATAGAAAAATGGATATTTATACCCCAAAAATTACAAGATCAGCTCAACTAAAAAACACCGCCAAAAAGGACGGTGTTTATTACTTTTTTACTCTCTTAATCGTACGTAATTTAGGAGACTAACGTCTTTCTTTTTCTTTCTCTTTTGATTCATACGCATCATGGCGAGAAGAACTGGCACTACCACCTTGCGATTGATGTAGAGATAAGCTATTGGAGAGACTGTTAAAAAAGCTACCACGCCCTACTTCTACTTCACCATCGTCATTTCCACCCAGGTCATAATCACCCAGTGCATCTGATATCTTGCCGTATTGCGCACCTGGCGCTGAAACAGCTACCGCATGATTTCCTCCATGTAAACGATCAT
>JAPLON010000134.1:3570-13420 GCA_026400695.1 Pseudomonadota bacterium | reverse complement strand
TGCTGATATTGCTGCATAGGATCAACCTGTGGGGCATAACCATAAGCAGGCGGTGGTGCATAAGGTGCGGGGTATGCAGGTGGTGGTGGCATCATCTGCTGATATTGCTGCATAGGATCAACCTGTGGGGCATAACCATAAGCAGGCGGTGGTGCATAAGGTGCAGGATATGCAGGTGGTGGCATCATCTGTTGATATTGTTGCGTAGGATCAACCTGTGGTGCGTAACCATACGCTGGTGGTGGAGGGGCATAACCATATGCAGGTGGCTGATTGTACATTCCGTTGTTAGGATTTCCGCCACTACCTCTTCTGGCTTTTCTTCCATTAGGAGCTTTCGTACCCTGACTGTTTCCTCTTGCGTTAGGAGAGTTAGTCTGTATGCCTTTTGTTCTGTCTATACTAGACTTAGCTTTTCCGGCAATTGCACACTGATTAGGGAACACTTTTTTAAATTGAGGGTTTTGACTACAAACAGAAGAAACTTTTTCTGTTAATTTTGGATGATTTTTTCTTAACTTTTCACCAAGCACTACCTGTTGATCTCTATTTGGATCGTCGCCAGTACACCTATGTAACATTGCAATATCTTTTTCAAAGGCCTGTCTGTTTTTTAAGGCTGCCCCTGTAAGAGTCTTATTTCGGCTGGCTTGGAATGCTGGTAATCCCTTTGCTAATTTGTCAACTAATGACGGTTGGCAGCTTGATTCGCCTCTTACTACATTTCCCATAGCAGTGAATGGATTAAATGCGTGTAATCCGTTTAGGCCGAACAAAATTAGGGCCGCGTACAACAGATTTTTTTTCATAAAATTATCCTATGTTATCTACACTTGGTTATACCTTAGCAATTAATAGTTAATATTTTATGAAAATGCTGTGGGTTCACGTTGCCACTCACTAAAAAGATTTTGACTAGTAAATATAAGGATTTGGGGTTGTTTTTCGGAAATTATAGGAAGAATTAACTTCAAATCATTATGAAATTATACACAATAATAGTTGTATTTGTTGATTGTATTTAGTAGGTTCAAGAGTGAAGATGAAGTTGATCCAAAAGAAGGATTGAAATTTAGATGCGCTTTTTTCCAATTCAAGCCATCATTACTATATCAATTAATATTGGCGGATAACCGCCAGTACCCTTTTTTATGCCCTATTTTGCAATTTAACTTTACTCTTTGAAAAATTAAGGATCGTTTATGTCTAAAAGAATTTTGCCTTACGCAATGTGGGTATTCCCATTAGCATTTTTTACATATCAGTTTATTTTAAGGCTTTGGCCAAGTTTAATGATGCAGCAAATTATGCAGCAGTTTCAAATTGATGCTACTGGATTTGGTTTGCTAGCTTCAATTTATTACTATGGATACGCTGGCATGCAGTTACCTATTGCTGTACTACTTGACCGTTATGGGGCACGTTATGTGGTTTGTGTTTGTGCTGTCACTTGCGGATTAGCGACATTACTGTTTACTTATACAAGTAACTGGCATCTTGCATTATTAAGTAGGTTTCTAGTTGGTGCAGGGTCTGCTGCTGGCTTTCTAGCCACATCAAAAGTGATTTCTCAATGGTTTGGTCGCCAATACTATGCGCGCATGGTTGGCTTTTCATTTACAGTTGGGTTACTTGGCGCCATATATGGTGGCAAGCCAGTAAGTCTTATGGTAGACAATTTTGGGTGGCAGCAAGTAGCTTTTGTGTTGGCAATTGTTAGTATCGGCATTGGCGTATTAACTTTGTTATTTTTAAAAAATAGTAATAGTACTGAAGAAACCGATACTGCTATTTGCCTAAAAGATTTTGGAAAAATTCTAAAATCGCCATCAATTTGGTTGCTTGCAATTGCTAATTTACTTATGGTTGGCCCACTCGAAGGCTTTGCAGATGTTTGGGGGGTTAATTACCTAATTGCTGCAATTAATTTAAACAAAGCTGATGCCGCAGGAATTGTTTCATGTATTTTTGTCGGAATGCTTTTTGGCGGGCCTTTACTAGCTGCATTTGCAAAGCGTTTTAGTAACTATTCAGTAATTACTTTATGTAGTGTCGGTATGGTTTTGGCTTTTGTGTACTTACTTTTTGGTAAAGATCTTTCAAATACCTACATCTTATCAGTTCTATTTTTTGGAGTTGGAATTTTGTGCTGTTACCAGGTTTTAGTTTTTGCAAGCGGAAGTGAGTTAGTCTCTCCTGCCATGCTTGGGGTAACCATTGCCTTTTTGAACTGTATTAATATGTTGGGTGGATCATTCTTTCATAGCACAATTGGCTGGGCAATGGATATGTTCTGGACAGGGTTAACTGATAATGGCATTAGGCAATATGCAGTTGAATCATATCAAAAAGCCCTATTAATTATCCCATTGTCTGCCGTTGTTGGTGGAGGTTTGGTTGTTATATTGAAAGTAATAACCCAAAATAAAAGTCAAAAATCTTAAAATTTTTCTTCTTCAGATTAACAACAAAAGAACAGGAGTACTGTTTTTTTGTTGTTAAATTATTTCGGTATAAAAATACTATCAAAACTTGTGTAAAGTTTGACGTGCTTTAATATTTATCAACGGTGGTGTTAATAAATAAGCAAATACAATTGGTGATTCCTGGGCTGAACCTTGTGTTGGAAAGAAATGCTCAAAATCTAACATGAATTGATCTACGTTTCTGTCAGAATCATCTAAAAAGAAAATATGACTAAATGGAAAGGGGCCTCTCATTGCCATTTCATCATCAGCAAAAAATGTAGATATAAATTTTGCACGATAGTAGTTGCTTCTGCTCCCCGTATCTCTAACGGAAATAATATTACCAAGCGAATCAGCTGTGAGCGCTCTACCTTTAATAGACACCTCTTTTGTAGGTAATCTTCCCCCTTTTGCCTGAAATACATCACAAAGACCTAACGCCCTAATTCTTCCTACTGTATGGTCAAATTGATCCCAAGCACTAGAGGCAATCATAGTAACCCCCAAGCTATGCAATGCTCTTACAAAATTAATCATCTCACTAGAACGTGGATATGTGACCCCTCCAGATGGCATTTGTTCATCAGTTAGAGTACCGTCTACATCGAAAATAAAAACTATTTTTTTTGGGTCAGTACCACTATCTAACAATTGCGATACTTTACCCATGATTAAAGGAATTGCTGCATCTGAAACCCAGGTATATCTGTGAAAATTTCCATGAACTTCTTCGAAAGTTTCTAATGCCTCTAATTGTGCAGCGTGCATTGGTGTATTCATTACCAACAAAACACTTATTAAAATTAATAAGATTTTCATTTAGCACCTCCCTTTAGATAATTCAATCTCTTTGGTTGATACAGAATAACTTATTAAAGTGTATGGAAAATTTATTAATAAATAGTTAAAATTACTTAATTATTTCTTTTGCTTTATTTAAACAAAATACTCTAAGTAGACTTGCTAAGTTAGTTTTTGAATTTTGTTGTTTTTCTAAAGAAATAATCAATTGACCAAGATTGGTGCAATGCTGTTTACAGTAAGCATCAATCTCGTGCCAAAATTCAGGCTCAAGCCTTACGCTGGTAGCATGCCCTTGCACCACTACCGAGCGCTTAATCATCATTTCAAGCGTGGCCTACAATTTCACCGCTATTTTTTTGGCTGTTGTGGTAAAGCGTTGCAAAATCTACTGGTTGCAAAAACAATGGTGGAAAACCAGCATTGCTAGTGGTGTCAGCTATAATTTGGCGAGCAAATGGAAACAACATGGCTGGTGTTTGTATCATTAGCAAACTTGGAATCATATCTTCTGGAATATTTTTAATTTGACATAAGCCCATATATTCAAGCTCAAGTATGAATAACGGCGATTCTTCGTAGTTAGCTTTTGCACTAATTCGTAAGGTCACCTCGTAAACATCATCATCAACTTTTCTTCCATCAGCCTCTATGCCTATATTTATTTCTGGCTGCTCTGTACGTGAGTCTTCAAAAGTAATTAGATTTTCAAAAGATAAATCACGAATTCCCTGGCCCAGTATGCTGAAGGATGGCTCATCTTGCGTTGTATTTTTAGACATAATTAACAATATTTAAAAGATTATAGTTCTAGTATCCTTAATATATTTAGGCTTCGCAAGAAATTTTTAAGAGGGTTCAATATTTGGTGAGTTGGTTTGTGCTATAATTTGGGCTAATAAATTTGGTATAGTGTAAAGATTATGTTCATATTAAATGGGTTATTTGTAAGGTGACTAAATTAATTGAACCATCGGAGTATCGTTTGTTATTAGCTGCGGTTCTTGACCAATCTGCGGAGTGGGTATTCATGCACCTTCCAAAACTCAGTTTAACAGATTTGCAAAAGCAATATTTAGATTCATTGCTAGAGCGCCGTTTAAAAGGCGAACCCATTGCTAAAATATTAGGATATAAGGAATTCTACGGCAGACGCTTTGCAACTGGTACAAATACTCTTGACCCACGTTCTGATTCTGAAACTTTAATAGATGCAGTGTTGCAGTATTTTCCCAAAAATGGTGCTTATAAAATTCTTGATTTAGGATTAGGTACAGGATGTTTGTTATTCACCTTATTATGTGAATTACCATTGGCTACTGGTATAGGGGTGGATTGCAGCCATGAAGCTTTAAATGTGGCGAAAAAAAATCAGGATTATTTGCAATTAGTGGAACGTTCTATTTGTATACAAAGTTCTTGGAGTGATGCTGTAAAGGGTGAGTTTGATATTATTGTTTGTAACCCACCCTACATTGGAACATCTGAAATTCTTGATACCTCAACTATGTATGATCCTTATGGGGCGCTATTTTCTGGGCAAACTGGGTTAGAGGCGTATCAACAAGTTATTCCAAGGCTAAAGGATTTGTTAAAACCATCTGGCAAAGTGTTTCTAGAAATTGGCAAAGGACAAGAATTGTGTGTTGAAAAAATCGCATTAAAGTGCTGCTTGCAAAGTTATGGCGCTTTCCCTGATCTATCTGGAACAATACGTGTGCTATGTTATACACGTAACATATAAAAAATAAACTTTAGTATTTTATCATGAATAAATTTGATTTCATTTTTCTTGGTATGCTTTTGCTTTCAGCGTTTACTGGGCTTGTTCGCGGTGTAACCAAAGAAATTTTAAGCCTTGTTTCTTGGCTTGGTGCTGTTGCTATGGCATACATGCTCTTTCCTTTAACTCAACATTTAGCACGCAGCCAAATTACCAACCCAATGCTTGCGGATGGTGTTACCATATTTGGTATATTTATAGTTTTTTTGGTGGTCCTTACTTTAATCAGCCACTTTCTAACTTCACAGGTGCGTCAAAGCGCACTTAGTGGTGTGGATCGCTCGATGGGGGTTGCTTATGGCTTACTGCGAGGGTGCGCTATCTTATTTATTTTGGAACTTCTTACAAGTTGCCTATGGTTAAGGCCTGAGCATCCAGATATTATTAAGCAAAGCCGCTTTGCTAATTTCATGTATAAAGGTAGTGACACACTTTATTTAGTTTTACCTGGAGAAGCGCAATCTTGGGTTCGTTCGTTACAAGAAAAACGTCTAAGCGAACGCAAACCACCTTCAATTGATGATATTAAGCAAGCAGGTGGAGTTACTGCAAAGTTGAGTGATCAGATTAGTTCCAAAGTAGCTGATAAAATTGGTGAACAAGTTGCCCCAGTTGTGCAGGCTGCCCTAGATAGAGCATCTAAAACTAAAGTTTCAGCTGAAGATCTTGCCAATCTAAAGCCTAAAGAACAAACAGAAAATAAGGTCAATAAAAAGACAAACACAGTTAAACAAGACATTGAAATGGACAGATTAATTGATCAAGCAACCGCAGAATAGAGGTATCGTAATGCTTAAATACATTTTTTCGAGGCAAGCTACTTTCGTAATGGTATCTTGTTTGTTGGCCTCTTTATTACATGCTGAAAAACCAAGCTCAAGCGTTTTACCTATCCAGTCACAACATAAGAAAGTGGAGCAAAAGCACGTATGCCCACCATGTGACGAACCAGTGCAGGGCACTGCTCTTTGGCACTATATGAAGGGTGTTGAGGAAATTATGGGCATGAACTCTAACGCTTACTTAGCTAACGAACACTTCAAACGCGCTGCTGATATGGATTACGCTCCAGCAATTAAGGCGTTGGCTGATAGTTATTATTCTGGCGATGGTATTGATAAGGATACTAATCAAGCCTTAGCACTTTATATTCGCGCAGCTGATTTAGGAGATGGCTCTGCTCAATTTAATGCTGGAATTATTTTATTAAGAGGGTACGCTGCTGAGGCAAATTATGAACTCGCTTTTTATTATTTATGTTTAGCAACCATGAATGAAGGGCTTGATGAAATGGCCCAAGATGCGGCAGTCTACCGTGATGAGGCAGGTAATCTATTAACATCTGAACAAGCGCAAACTGTGTACCGTAGATTGGTAAATAACCCTGCTACAAAGCCACACAAGCAAAGCTGTAAAAACTCTTAAGCACGTCCGTAGTCAAGACTCAAAGTAGAAGGATCTACCCCAAGTGACAGCATGGAAGCACGCCAACGAAATTCAACTGGCGCTCTAAATATTATTTCGTCAGTTGGGTCAACTATCATCCATAGATTATCTTGGATTTCTTGTTCAAGTTGATTAGATCTCCACCCTGCATAACCAAGCGTTAAAATAAATTTGCTGGGCCCATGTCCAACTGCTAGGGTACGCAAAATATCCAGCGTTGCTGTAATAGAGTAATTTTCGCCAACACGAACCGTAGAATCACTTTGATAGTCTACAGAATGAAGCACGAAACCTCTACTTACTTCAACAGGACCCCCTGTTAGCATTTGCACATGCCTGGCAGTTGGGCATGGGGTTATATCCAATTGTGACAATAGGTCAGGAAAAGTTAGCGAATTAAGCGGCTTATTGATTACTAATCCGATCGCTCCATAGTCATCATGGCCACACACGTAAATTACTGCGTGGTCAAATCTATTATCACCCATAAATGGCATTGCTACTAAAAGTTTTCCAGTCAAAAAATTACTTTGAGTGAAATCTTTTTTGTATGCCGAATCTAGAACACGTCTCACTACATCCTCATAACATTTTAAGAAGCTACTTGCTTCTGTTACCATATGTTATTATCATACCCCACAATGTGTTACGATTAGTTTAACGAAAGGTAAAATACATTTTAAATGTATTTAAAAATAAAAACAAAAAAAGAGCTAATTGAACTTGTCAATTATATTGAAAATTCACACATAAGTTGGTTGGCAATTGATACGGAATTCTTCCGAGAGACAACCTATTACCCGATCTTAAGCCTTATTCAAATTTCAACCCCATCTCAAACCTGGGTGATAGATGCTATTAGTTGTGTAGACATTACTCCACTAAAATTGACGTTAGAAAATTATAATATAAAAAAAATATTTCACGCAGGTGATCAAGATTGGGGAATTTTAAAGCAATACACCGGTGCAAAAACTTGGCCGTTTACAGATACTCAATTTATGGCGGCATTTGCTAAGTTTGGTCATGGAGCTAGTCTTGAAAAGCTTGTTTCAGAATTTTTAGGTGTGACAATTGATAAATCTCAACAAAAAACTAATTGGCTTGATCGTCCTTTAAAAGATGAACAACTAGAATATGCAGCACAGGACGCAAAATTTGTTGCCAGTATTTATCCTATTCTTGAGAAAAAGTTAGATGAGTTGGGTCGCACAGCTTGGGTTTATGAAGAAATGGAATCATTACATCATAAATATGACAATGCTAATTTTGACAAAGACTGGCTTAAATTGTGCCCCAAAGGAATGATCAAATGGCCAACTCCTTATTATGCCTATGAATTAGCTAAATGGAGAGAAAGCTGGGCCAAAAAGCTTGATCTACCAAGGCGGCACATTTTAGCGGACGCAGCCCTTGAACATGTTTTACAAAAAAATTCTGTGAATCATATAGAAAATTGCGCCTGTCTTCCTGAAGTTTACGATGCGTTAAAAACTTTTTGGGAGAATCTTAAGAAGGATGAACCACTAACTACTGAACTCAAAACGAAATTAGAACAAATGATTGCTGATCATTATCAAATATTTAATAGAGATCAGCTAAAGTTAATTAAGGGTTGGCAAAACAAAGCAAAAAAAATTGCAGATGAGTTGGGAATACCGGTATTTTTATTTTTAAACAAAAAACAAATACAACAGCTTGCTAACAGAGATAGCTCAGCAATTACCGGGTGGCGGCTAGAGCAGTTAAGAAAATTTGATTTGCTGAAAAGCATGAAAGGTTCAGAAGGTGAGTTTGGATAACGTATTAAAAGGTGTGATCATAGAATCTGCTTATAATACTTATGAGCATGCGGATATTTTTATTAAAAATGGCGTAATCACTAAAATTGATAGCTTTCCAATAGATTCAACAAAAATTTCCTCTAAACATTTCTTAGTAACCTGTGGCTTTGTAAATAGTCATCTGCATCCCAACCTATTACTAGATCGTCGCATGCTTGATAATCTGCCAATTACCAATTTGCTAAGTGCAATGCATACAACACAACAAAAAGATGACAATGATCGCTACAACCAGGCAATTTGCGTATTATTTGATGCTATAAAAAGTGGCGCAACAAGTGTTTATGCGGTTGCTTCAAAACCAGAGCCTGTTATTAAGGCATTTAAAGACATTGGCATAACTGGCGCCATTAGTTGTTTTTTTAACGATGTTTGGGATAGTGAGGGTAATACTCCCGCACAAATTGGTTTGGAAAATGTTGAAAAAGAGTTTAGCGAATATTTCAAAGACAATAGTGATGAAATCAAAATTCACATTGGGTCGGCCTCCATTTTAACCGCTTCAAACGACTTATTGGTTCTTTTTAATGATATTGCAAATAGATACGGCACTAGGGTTAATATTCACATAAGTGAAGGGATGAAATCTGTTGAAACTTGTTTTAAAAAACGTGGAGCAACCCCCATCAGGCTACTCGCTAATCTTGGCGTTTTAAATAAGAACTGGAATTTAATTCACGCAACTTCGGTTGATTATGAAGAAATTGAAATTATTGCTCGTTCAGGGGCATCTGTGATTCACTGTCCGGTAAGCAATGCTAAAACTGGAGTGGGGGTTGCCCCGGTTCTTTCTCTTCATAAAAATGGGGTAAACATTGCAATTGGTACAGACGCTTGTTCCAACAACAATACCAACAATATTTTGAACGAAGCCTACTTTGCCTATTTGCTGCAAGGTGCTCTACATAAAGATCCTGTAGCAATTAAAGAGGAAACTATTTTTGATTGGCTGACAGTGAATGGATTGAAAATGATTGGTTCGTCGCAAAGTGGAAAAATTGAGGTTGGCCAAAGAGCTGATCTTTTACTGTGGTCATTGCAAAGCACGTGCTTTGTGCCATTGGCTTATGGCAAATTAAGTTCAGTTTTTATAAACAATGCTCCAGATGCCAAACCACATACGGTGCTTTTGGCTGGGAAAAAAGTTATTGAAAATTATTCTGCAGTTGGACTGTTGGAAGAAACTTCAATTAATGCTGTGAGCAATTGGGCGAGGTGCCATTCCTGGCACCACTAAGCTAACCAACTATTTCTAGTAATTCCACTTCAAATATAAGGTTTGCGTTGCCTGGAATAATATTTCCAGCGCCTTGCTCGCCATAACCTAAGTGTGATGGTATGTGCAAACGGCGCTTGCCACCAACTTTCATAGTTGATAGGCCTTCTTCCCATCCCTTAATAACCATGCCACGGCCAAATACATAATCGAATGGTTCGTTTCTATCAACCGAGCTGTCAAATTTTTTGCCATTTTCTAAGGTGCCTGTGTAGTGTACAAACACTGTTTG
>JAPLON010000134.1:0-3491 GCA_026400695.1 Pseudomonadota bacterium | reverse complement strand
GACTATCTATTCATAAGCGAGGCCTGAATCTGTCTTAATCATAAAAAATCCTAACAAAAACAAAACAGACCTCAGCGTATTGTTGAGGGCTGCTCAATTCTATTTTGATTTATTTAGGTATGACTTTAACTGTTCAAAGCAACTCGCGTCAACACCAGAGGTGAAATTTCTTTTTGCTATGCCTTCATGGGAATGAGGAAAAGATGTGTATAAAGGTATGACTTGTCTAGTGGGAATAAAAAATGCCCAGGGCAAAATGCCCTGGAACATTTGTAGTATTTTTAAAGCTGTTATTTAAAAATTTAGGTTTACTTTGTTAAATAACAAACAGCGCTAGCAAACCAACATTTAGGAGCTGGAGCTTTTTTGCCCATTGCTGCATGTACTAAACGATCAGATGCTTCGTGCGTCTCTAGATCAGATTGCAATTCATGAATTCTATAATCAAGCTCTCTTACTGCGCCTTTTCCTTTAGCTTGTAGTCTTGCTAGATCGTTTGCAAAAAATGCTTGGCGTAGGTTTCTGTCATCGCTATATCTCATATAACCTGTAAGAGTGTCATTTTTCTCGAAAGTTTCTTGCCTGAACTCACGAGTAGATGCTGCAAGTCTTTTTTCAACAGCATCTTCCACTCCTACATGCTTTACGTCGCGCACATGAAATTGCAGCATTGCACTTGTTGCATTTCTTCTTTGAGCTAATTGATCATCTGAAAGTTGATGCTTTCTAGCGCCATCATTACTTACTCTTTCAGCGTTATTCATTATACTTTTTAGAGCGTATAATCTGTCATCTGTAGTTGTACGCAGTGATTCAACAAAGCTCTTCTTAGCTGCTTCCGCTACGGTTTTTAATTCACCATTACTTATTTCTGCAGCGTCAATTCTGTCTTTTGTTTGAGACATACGAATTACCAATTCAGCACTTTGCGCTTCAAGAGCTTCTATACGTGTTACGTGGTCTAAGTATGCCACTGCATTTTGATCATCACTTGATTTAATAGCTTTGAACAATTTTTTGTATTGAGGGTGAGATGGTCCGTTACGCATGTATTCTACTTTAAAACCACCACAATCTGTCTCTTTAGGTTTTCCTATAGCAGCATAACTAACGCCTGCGAACTTATTAAATTCTTCGTTTTCAGATGTGTTGGCTACAAAGTGAGATAATTTGCTTTTCTGAGAAGCTATTAACTTAGTTAGCTCTTTCGCTTCTTCTTTTTGGGCATTCCGAAGAGCTTTTTGACCTTCAACATAACGAACACCAATAAGGCGATCTAGTTCTTTGCTATCGCTGGTTGCTAATAGCCCTTTTACGTCAGAATCACTAGAAACAAGAACAGCTGCTCTAATATGCGCATCGACTACAGCATTTAAGCACAGGTCACCAGAGAAATTTTCACGTAGCCTTACCAGGTCGTATTGCGCAATAACTGAGTTAAAGTGATCATCACGAGCTTGGACTTCAGCCCAAATTCTTGCTGCAGTTTCATTTTCATACACCGCTCGATGTAGACCGCCCTGAACAACGATTCCTTCTTTACCAGTTTCAATAATAATACTGCGGCCGCCAATAACAATTATTCCTTTTTCTCTTCCGTCTAGATATGTTCTACTTTTACTGATTTCATTAGTTTGATACTCTGGGGCTAAACTTGCCGTGCCACCTACGAATACTTGTGATGCAGAAACTTCTTTTTCTTGCAGCATCTCTCCAGCTAATTTACACCCACAACTCGTTTCCATAGAAAACAAACTTGCGCTAAGTAGCATTGAAACTGCTAAAGTTGCTTTAATATTTGATAAATTTTTCATAATCAATATTCCTTTTTTAAAATTACACATGAATACCTGCAGTTAAATATTAATATTTGCATAACAAATAGACTACAAGTATTAATTGTTATTATGAAGTGTAATTATTAATAAAAGGTTAAAATAAGTAAATATTTTATTTTGGGTGTAATCAAAGTTAAAAAAGAAATTAAAAAATAATTTATTAATTTGATCGTTACGAAATTACGACAATTTATGGATTCCAGCCTTCCATAGCGTCATCACGAGACCCGTAGGGTCGTGGTGATCCAGTGTAAAGATTCTATCTATTTTAATGATGTGGATATTTTTTGGTATGGCCAGTAATAAAAAAGCCCCGCACTTGGCAGGGCTTTAATAATAAAGGAATAGTTAAAAAACTATTTCACTTCAGTTGTAGTTGGAGCTGCTACTGGAGCTGCATCTTTGTGGTCTTCTTTTTTGGCTTCGTGGCCTTCTTTTTTAGCTTTGTGGTCTTCTTTTTTAGCTTTGTGGTCTTCTTTTTTAGCTTTGTGGTCTTCTTTTTTAGCTTTGTGGTCTTCTTTTGTTTCTACTGGTGCAGCAACAACTGCAGCGTCATCTTTTTTAGCTTCTACTGATGCAGTAGTTGTAGTTGTAGCAGCAGCCAAAGCTGTAACTAATAGGGTAGTAGCAAGAACTTGCTTTAACATGGTATTCTCCTTAGATTGAATAATAATAATAAAACTTACTGACACATTGTATTAATCATCGCAATTGCTGGCAAGGAAAAAGATGCACATATTTTACGTTTACAAAATTAATTCAACACAAGATCACGCGAAAGCCTTGTCAGAGCTGCATCCAGGCGGTGTGTCTTTTTGGGTACGGTCTGCAATACAAATGCATGGGCGGGGTCAGCGGGGGCGAAAATGGGAGAGCGAGCTAGGAAATTTATACCTAACTGGCTGTTTTGAAAAACAAAATATTGTGCCTGGTCAGCTTTCCATAGGAACCGGGGTATTATTAGCAAATATTTTAAAGGCGCATTTGGCGAAAATTGATGGAGCTACAGATGGAGGTGTTGAACTAAAGGTGGGTCTTAAGTGGCCGAATGACCTGTTGGTTAATGGTAAAAAATGTGGGGGCGTGCTAATTGAAATGTCGGAACATATTTATATAGGCATTGGCATTAATGTGCGTAGTCACCCAGAAAATGGCCCTGATATGAATATGCCAGCGGCGCATTTGCCAACGGTTAATATGGAATGTTTGGCCATGGAAATTATGCAAAATATAGATAAGCAATTTTTAAAGTTGCAAAACTTTAACATTGTTCAACAGCAGTGGTGGGATTTTGCTAAGGATTGGCTTGGTGATTGGCATTTGCGGGAACCGATTACTGGTGAGGTTATTGGGGTTGATTCTCTTGGGCAATTGCTTATAAGAAACAGTAATGGGGAAATTACCGCGCGGCACCAAACTTTTGTTTAAGGCGCAAAAAACACGCCCCAAATTTAGGGCGTGTCATTAGTTAGATTTGATTAGAGTTTAGTTTATTTTGCTTTACCAGCTGCTGCTTTAGCGGCTGCTGCTTCGGCTTTCTTTTCAGCTTTTGTTAGCGTCTTAGGAGCTACAGTGGCGTCAGTTTTTACTGGAGCCAGAGTGGTTGGTGCAGTTGTAGGAGCTACTGTTATTGAGCTAGCAGGAGCTTCATGT
>JAPLON010000156.1 GCA_026400695.1 Pseudomonadota bacterium | reverse complement strand
GCGTAAATGGGCGCTTGCAGTCCTGGTGAAGCTGAAAGAAAAGCCAGAACAGTCAATTAAATCGCTCATGCGCAAAAATGCTATGTCCTTCAAATACCTCACCTCATCTGTCAAGAAAATTCTTCATGCGTAGGCCCTGTTTTTTGCTGAGACATTGATGATTTTGATTTTTTCATACATTATTCTCTTATTAAGTTTATGGCGGGTATAGTGGATAACAATACACTAATTTTCTTTGCTATTTTCAAGGTAAAAAATTATACACTTATATTAAAATGTTGGAATTTTTTATATATAGATCATTATTTTATGCGGCTTAGAGAACAACGTTAAAATTTAAAAATCAAAATTACCAGCTAAATACTATTTTAGATACATTGCATTAATAATCCTAATTCGGGATGGTTATGTTGGCCAATTAAAATCAATACATTTTACATAACAATTGATTATTGCAGCAGGAGTTTATCCTCGACCTAATCTTGTAAGACCACCCCACTTCACAATTATTTGATTCCAGTAATGGTCATTTCAGGCTATATTGTCATATCTAAAAAGGAGCAAATAACTTAGTGAAAACACACCTCCACAAATATGATTTACCCGATGATTTGGCTTTCGGCCCCTCTGTAGCAATTGATACTGAAGCCATGGGACTTAACCAACACAGGGATCGCTTATGCCTAGTGCAACTTTCTTTTGATGGCATTAACATACACCTGGTACAATTCCCCAAAGCTAATTTTGATAGTTCACCAAATTTAAAACGCCTTCTAACGGGTGATTGCCAAAAAATATTTCATTTTGCGCGTTTTGATTTGGCGATTTTGCAGTACACCTTTGGGATTAGTATTAAAAATATTTACTGTACAAAAGTTGCATCTCATTTAGTGCGTACCTATACCAGTAAGCATGGGTTAAAAGATTTGTGCAAAGAATTGCTCGGCATTGAAGTATCAAAACAAGAGCAGACTAGCGATTGGGGAGCTGAAACTCTTAGTAAAGATCAAATACGCTATGCAGCAACCGATGTTCTGCATTTGCATAGTCTAAAGCTTAAGCTTGACCACTTATTAACCAGGGAAAATCGCCACATTTTGGCAAATGCAACTTTTGATTACTTGCCATTTCGAGCAGAGTTAGATTTGTATTACGGTCAAGGCGGTGACTTAATGGCATATAAGATAGATGACAAAGGGTAATAGATGGCAGAGGGTAATAAATTAATGAATGTAACCACCAATATAAATTCCCATAAAATATTAGACGCCGGGCGCAACACAATAACAGCAGAATCATCAGCTTTGGCACAATTGGCCGAATCGCTAGATGAAAACTTTATTCGCGCTGTTGAGATGCTGTCTAAACCTAACAGCCGTGTAATTGTTAGTGGCATGGGAAAAAGTGGCCATATTGCTAAAAAAATTGCCGCAACTTTTGCAAGCGTTGGTCAGCCATCATTCTTCGTACACCCAGCGGAAGCTAGCCATGGCGACCTAGGTATGATAACTGCTAATGACATACTATTGCTGTTATCGCACAGTGGAGAAACCCAAGAATTAAAAACGATGCTAGATTATAGCAGACGTTTTCATATACCAATGGTGGCGATTACCGCTAAAGAAAATAGCAACCTAGCAACTATTGCTGATATCACATTGTGCTACCCAAATGTTGCAGAGGCTTGCCCCATGGGCTTGGCCCCAACAACATCTACAACCATGATGTTAGCCCTAGGTGATGCTTTGGCAATTTCTACCCTACATACTCGTAATTTTAGTCCAACGGATTTTCGTACATTCCATCCTGGTGGTAACCTTGGAAAACAATTGTCACGAGTGCGTGATTTCATGCACGATGGTGATCGCTTGCCGATTGTACACAAAGGTATGCTAATGAATGAATGCCTCATTAAAATTAGCTATTTTGGGTTTGGTTGTGTAGCGGTGATTGACGAATCTGGAAAAATATTAGGAATAATTACCGATGGTGACTTGCGCCGCCATATGCACGCTGGGTTATTGAATGATGCGGTTGAAGAGGTTATGACTCCCTCCCCTATTTCAATATCGGCAGATATTTTAATGGCTGAGGCCCTAGCGATTATGCAAGAAAAATCAATCACAAGTTTGTTTGTAACCGCTACCAATAAACCAATTGGTATATTGCATATTCACGATTGCTTGCGTGCAGGAATTATTTAAAGTCTTTTAAAACTTAAGGATACTATATATATGTTAAATTTACCGATGAGATTAGTTATTGCTGTTGCGCTTGCCTTTGGGCTTTCTAGCAGCGTTAACAGT
>JAPLON010000007.1 GCA_026400695.1 Pseudomonadota bacterium | reverse complement strand
TAGTAATCTCCCTTCAGGTTTGGCAAATAATCCATCAAGTTCAGGGTCGATTCCCCTTAAACCAGTTGCTATACGTTCTTTAATTCCTTTGGTGCAACTTGTTCCAGTAGTACTGTTGATATAAGCGGTAATTGATTCTTCTATGAATCCTTTAATCCATTGCTGCAAACTACTGGGGTGAACCTTTAACATAAAGCTAATCACCAATTGTAATAGTGGTTGGTCAGTTGCTGTTAGTCTGCCCATTGCTTCTTTGGCTTTGGTTTGTTGTTCAACTTTTATGTGTTCTTCGATTCCTTTATCTACAATAAGTTTTGTGTTTTCCAGATCAGTTAAAACTTGGTCACATGTGCGTTTTCTCATGTTTTCTAAAACTGCATCGTATAAAGTTTGGCCTAGTGGTGCAAAATCTACTCTTGCTTCTCCTGCGGTGTTAGCTCTGTCACCCTCATCTGCTGTGGAATCTGGCGTTGGGGTAGGGGGGGTAACTATTGTCCCAGCATAATCATGAATTTCATGGGTCATACCACGGCCACCATTTTCATAAATAGTTGCTAGAGGTGTTATTAATCTTCTTGGGGGTTGGTACAGTTCTTCCCCAGGTGCAAGATGTCCAAATCGGTGGATTATTCCTTCTACCATTGCGTTGCGATAGTTTATAACTATGCCCTCTGCCATGGCATTGCGGAATGCTCTCGATATACTTCTTCTGCTAGGTCTTAAATGTCCAGCAGGTTGATTAAGCAAAAGCTCAACTATGTTTTGGTTGCCAGCATCCGTTGCAGATCTTATGGCCAAATTGAGACCCCTTTGATCTGGTCTTAACTGTGGATGCCTAAGTAAAAACTCAGCTATAGCAGGTTGATCATTAGTAGCCGCTCTTCCTAGTGCTGCATTAATGCCGATTTGATCAGGCCTTAATTGTCCATCACTGCGCCCAAGTAACTCCTCAACTATGTCTTGTAGACCTTGGTCTGTGGCAGACATTAGTTCTAAATTAATAGTGTATTGGTTTACAGCGGCGTATTGGTCTACCCATTCTGCCACTACAGGGCCATTTAAGTCTTGTATTTCTGGGAATATCCAGGGTTCGGTGATTCTGTCAGGGTTCATAGCTACGGCTGACGTAGATAATAATATACTTAGAGACAGTGTTTTGAGTAAGTGTTTGTGTATCATAAAAACAATTAAAACAAGTTACTTATTTTATTATGACCGTATTTTGTTAATAAATGGTTAAGTATATGTGATGTATAAATGAAGTATTTGTAGTTTCTAACGTCTTCTATGCGCCTTCTTGATCCAATTCTGCCTGTACATATGATTTAAGCATTTCATCATAATTTGCTTCAACCATTGATTCTGCGTAAGTTTCGATCTCTGCTTTTGAATCTGTGTTATCTGCTATACCTTGCTTTTGTAATTCTTCATTAGCAATTTCTCTAAATGCATTAGCAGCATCAGCTGCGCTGGAGTCACAATTTATACCTTTTGCCTTTAATTGCTTTACTAAGTCTTGCTTTATCTCATCGTTAATGTTTGGCAAATCCCATATTTTTAACCAATTTCTTACCAGTAGTGGTGCTTCAGCTTGGGCAAATAGCTTATCGAGTTCAGGGTTAATTCCCCTAAAGCCTGTTGCAATGCGTTCCAAAATTCCTTTGCTACAGCTGGTGGAATTACTACTGTTCTTATAAGCTTCAATGGATTCTAAAATAAACCCATTAATCCAGTGCTCCATTTTATCTTCATGAAATGTTTGGATAAAAGTTATAGCTACGCTTAATTTGTGCTCGTAATTAGAGTCGCTTTCTAAGTGATGCAACGCTGCTTGAGTTGCTAACTCTTTTTGTTCATTAGGGATAAATTTCTCAATCGCTTGCTCTATAATAAGCTTAGCATTATCGTAAGTTATTATATTTACATCCTTAAGTAGTCTATTAACATTACGCCACACTACATTAATTAACCTATTGGGTCTTGATGTATAAGTTGAAGAAGATGAGATCTCTCTATCGATTACTTGAGTATTATTATAATTATGAATTTCATGGGCAATACCTCTACTGGGGCTAGCATGATTTAGTCTTTCTTCTAAAGGTACAAGGGGCTCAAGCAGATGAATAATTTCTAGATAGTTATTAGCAATTGCATCACGGTAAGTGTTAATAATAATATATTGTTTGATTGTGGATTCACCGTCATGGCGGTTGAGTAAAAACTCAACCACTGCTTGCTTATTATTGCTAGCAGCGCTGCGTAGCGCCCAATTAATAGCTATTTTATGTGGTTGTGGTTCTCCTTTCCAATCTAATAAAAACTCAACCATATTTTTTTTACCTAAGTAAGCCACATCTTTTAGGGCCGTATTAATACCGGCCTGACTAGGTTTTAATTGTCCTGGGTGGTTAAGTAAAAACTCAACCATTGCTTGCTGATCATTCCTAATAGCAAAGCGTAGCGCCCTATCTTGGCTATTTTTTAGTTCTTGATTAACTATGAATTCAACAAGAGCTTGCTTGCCACTTGTAGCAGCGGCTTCTAATTGATGCATAATATTTTGAATTACTTTCTTTTTAGTTTTTTTTGCTTCACCAATAGTTTTGTGACCAGCTAGAAATTCACTGTGTGTTTCAGAATTAATCGCAAAATCTTTTTGCAAAGATTCTATTTCATATATTTCCTCTTTAGTTGGCACATATGTGTGGGCACTAAAATTTGCAGTAGGCTCGGCTAAAATATCAGATAATAGAGTTGCTCCTGACTGCTCAAGGCCGGCGGCTAAAATTGGTGTTGCTAACGTTATACTTATAGCCAATATTTTTATTAAGTATTTATTTTTCATAAAACAATTAAAACAAGTTGCTTATTTTATTGTGACCGCATTTTGCTAATAAATAGTTAAGTATATGTGATGTATAAATGAAGTGTTTGTCGTTTCTAACGTCCTCTATACGCCTTCTTG
>JAPLON010000162.1 GCA_026400695.1 Pseudomonadota bacterium | reverse complement strand
TTTCATTTTTTAATTACAATATACCTGCTAATTTTTTCGCAATTAATGAAATACGTTGCTCAATCCCAATCACATTTTTCTGCTTGAACCATTCAACCTTTGCTTTGGGGTTGGCCGCATAAGTTACTAATGACACCTCATGCAAATTAATTTGCTGCAAAAGTTGATGCCCCCTGGGCGATTTTATAGCCCGTTCCAAACTAAACCCAATTGAAAGCCCATTAGTTACCCCATTTTTTAATAAGGCATAAGCTTCACGGCCTTTGGTTACTTCTAAAAGAAAACGTCCTTTTACAAGTAATCCTTTATCATCTTCTTGCATATCCAGCCACACCCCAATTGGGTGGTTATAATCATGTTGCCACAACATTTTTGGCCAGGTATTTTTAGATCGCCAATTTTCTAAACTCCCCGCAAATGCTCCAGGCATCACTTGATCATTTTGAAAGTCCACGCAGTCAAAGACTGATGCATAGCCCGAAAACACCCCATCTTCCTCAATGCTTTTTACCAAAAACGGACTAGTTTGGTTTTTCTGTTCCATCAATCCTCCTGAACAATAAATGAAAAACTCACCCTGATAAGTTACCATGGTGAGTGCAAGTTTTTAAATTTTAGAATTACTGTTTACCGTGCTGTGTTTGGTGGGGTGGCAGGTTCTTCATTTTTAGCTGGTGCTTGGTTTGTATCTTCTTCTTTTTTTGTTACATCGCCTACCAGTGGTCTCACGTAGTCTTCCGGATCTATCTGTTGCCACAGCAAGACCCAGCCTGGTGTTAGTGTCCTGTGCTGTGGGATTTCTTGTTCAACTGTAGAATCTGCCGCTTTTACTCCATTTAGTGCTAAAACCCAGCAAAAACCTAATATAATATTTCTCAAAATCTTTCCTTTCAAACAAATTACATATTTCATTATATAATGTGACTATGTCTTTTTCTCAAGCTGTCTATTGAATTTTTAATGCAAATCTGTCCCCACCTTCAATCGGTGAATACCCTACCGCTTGACGTTTCTCATTAATCGTTAAAAAATCAGATGCACAAATTTTTGCCCACGCTGCTTCACGCTTGGGTGATAGGGCAGGGATCCCATCATGGTCATAACCTAAACGCAAATTTGCCCCAAAAAATGGTGTAAGCCACAAATTAAATTCTGCCACCAAATAATCCAACAGCGGCAAAATAGTATCCTCCCAAAGGTGAAAGCGCGCTTCTCGATAATTCGCAAATGTTGCATCCCCTGGAATACCCGCCAAAATCGGCGGCACGCCAAATGCTTGGCAAATCTCGCGGGCTGAAACACTCTTTCCTGCAATAAAATCTAAATCCTTAGGGCTCAGTCCCATATCCTGCCAAGCAAAATCACCTTCCATCATTAAAATTCGTCCAGCATTTTTTGTACCTTCATATAACCTATGTAAGTCTTCCCTTAATTGATCTCTTTGGGTATCAGTCAAAGGCATGCTATGGGAACTTGGCTTAATAATAAACGCGCCCGATGGCCTTCCACCATTTTGCATCAAAGCCAAATTGTGAGCTGACACCGCGTTATGCTGATCAATACTACAAGCAGCTGCTTCAATCGGACTTAACCCATACCAGTCATGCAAGGGATGAAACAATTTGATGTGCAAAATTTGGCTTTGCCCCGATTCTTCATCAACCACATATGTGCGCTTCTTGCCACCCACCGTATATTCATATGCCTGTACATGCCCATTACAATCAGGAATTATAGTCATGCGATCCGGCCTTAAACTGTGCAACTCGCACACATCACCACTTTCATTTTGCACTGCTAATAAATAGGCATTGCCTGATAAATGCAAATGACTCACCAAACATTCCATGAAGGATGATCCAGCCTGCCTTGGGCTAGGGCAATTCAACAAATCTAATAATGGATGCCGTTCAAGTTCAACTTCCCCTTTATGAGTTTGTTGATACAAAAGCCACGGCACACTTGCTAAACCACGGGCAATTAAACTAATGCAGCGGTATACAATGACATTGCGTTGGTAACCTTCATCCGCCAGTTGTTCATAATTACGAGGAGTAAACACAGGCCTGCCAACTGTACCAATCGCCATCATGTTATTAGGTGTTTTTTTGATTTTTGTGGCAAGACTGCTTTTAATATTTTGGAAAAATTTTTTCATGTATTCCTCTTAATCTAAAAAGTGGATATAAAAAAAGCGCCAAGCAAAAGCTGGCGCGGTTTCATTTGTGTATTATTAATCAAGAAACAATTCTAAATATTACAGTGATAGAATATCAAAACCCCAAGATTTGTCAAAAAATAAAATGTCCCAAAGAATTTTAGTAAAATTATTGGGGCTGACACCTAATAATATTCTTTAAGGACCAACTTAAGGTCCTTAAGGAGCTCTCTAGGTGATCCCATATTAAAGCGCCACTCACACTCTTTCAAGAAGAGATTGAAGTTGTTTTTAGGCACACCATTGTATTTTC
>JAPLON010000027.1 GCA_026400695.1 Pseudomonadota bacterium | reverse complement strand
AATTTTCCTCTATTTCTAAAGGAATCTGAGTGGCGATTTAATAACCCTAATCCAAAAGCTCAATTAAGCCAGTTAAAGCAATGGATTAAGGCTGTTCTTTTTTAGTTATCTGGTACAGCCCCTTAAATTATATTGTTTTTCTGCAGCGATAGCGCTAGTAAATAGAGCAAGCACTAACGAAAAATTTATATCCCTCCCCATCAAAGACTAAAAAATCTAGCTGGGGTAATTTTTAAGAACATAAGTCAAATCTCTAAAAAAGCACAGAACTTTCATTAACTTATTTGTAATGGCTACTTGTCATCCAAGCGATTTTTTCGTGGTACTGAAGGCGACTGATAAGAAAATCTAGAGTCCCTTGATCCTCATTTGGCTAACCTGTTCTATGGCAGTGCGAAGCGCTGTGATGATAATATTGTGGTCTTTGGTAAGAGCACGCAGCATCAAATCACCATCTTTAATAATTTCAGCTTCTTCTAAACAGCCTAGCTTTAAGTAAAAAGCCATTGCCCCAGGAACATGCTCACCAAGCATACGAATACGTTCGGCAATTTCATCAACTGCTTCACTTAGCTCATTGTATTTATCAGAAAAAAAATCATGTAGCATGTAAAAACGTGAATCTTGTACATTCCAATGAAAATTTTGCGTTTTAACTGACAAAATGTATGTATTAGCCAATAATTCATTTAGGACTTTTACACCGACATTTATATCATCTTTACTTAAGCTGATAAATTTAGAGGTCATACACTAACAATCTATAGTTTTATTTTATTAAATCAGGAAAGGATTAATTTTTTGATAACGTTAAGTCTTTAAAAAACACCCCCTCCATTAATAAAACTATTTCAATTACACTTATAACAGATATATGTTATGGCTATCAAAATTTTGAGCAACTAATGCAAAATTACAATTCATTAGACCTTGGCAACATTGTCAAATACGGCTACATTTTTGGGTATGCACCCGTAGCTCAGCTGGATAGAGTGTTGCCCTCCGAAGGCAAAGGTCGGACGTTCGAATCGTCTCGGGTGCGCCATAGTTATTTAGGATTAAGCTAATATATGCAACCTGGCAAAAACAATTACAAAAAAAGTACAATATCAAAAGACTCGCTACCAATTGTTGTATTTGACAACGTAAGCTTTTCTTACAAAGGCTCTTCTCAAGTTATTTTAAAAAATATCAGTGCCAAATTTCTTTCGCACGAAATATATTTTTTAACGGGTGAAAGTGGCGCCGGCAAAACCTCATTTTTAAAATTAATCTATGGTGCGCTGCAACCAACATCAGGCAACATCAGCGTTTTACAAACAGACACACGTGATTTGAATATACAAACTATGTCAACATTTCGTCAGCAAATGGGCATTGTCCAGCAGGAATGCGAATTATTTGAGCATTTAAACGTGATTGACAACGTAGCGCTCGCATTAAAGCTACAAAATGTGCATCCTAAAAAAGCAAATATGTATGCCGAAGAATTATTGGCTTGGGTTGGCCTTGGGGACTACCTTAAACGTTACCCCAAAGAATTATCTGATGGCCAAAAGCAAAGGGTCTCAATTGCCAGGGCCGTCATCCGCCGCCCAAAATTATTATTAGCAGATGAACCCTTATTCCAAGAACTTGGTAAAATGGGAACCTCAGTAATTATTGCTACCCATAACCGCCAGCTGGTTGCATCCAAAGGTAATGGGGAGTATCGACTAAGACAAGGCGAAATTTACCACCAAAATGCCTTAAAAGGGTCATCTAGCTTAACCGCCCAATTAATGAGAATGGTATGATATTCTCTATGCCTAAAGACCTACCGTTACTTTATGATCGCAACCGACGTACATTTATGTTGGTGTTGTCAGTGTTAATTGGTTTACTTTATTTTGCTGGTATTACCTCTAATGGCCTACGCGGATTTATTAACGCCTGGCAATTCAACCCTAAGCAAGAATATTACGTACTAATTCCATACAGTGGCAACTCGGCCCAACTTAATATTGATAGCCAAAAAATAGAAGAGTTTCTAAAAAAATCACCACTAATTGAAGGCTTCCGCAAAATTGATGAGCAATCATTTCAAAAAATGTTTAATCAACAAACCTCTGCCAACAAAGCTTGGATTGAATCTATTCCATTTCCAATATTTTTAGAATTAAATCTAAAATCAGCTTCACAAAGTAATTTGAAAACTTTAGAAAATCAAATTAATGAACTTGTAAGTGATGCTCAAATTTATGCCCAACCTCGCTATTCTGCAGAATTTGTAGCTTCATTCCAAGTACTTGTTCATATTCTTGATATGGTGATTGTTTGTTTAATTACCGTATTTTTAGCGGTAATGGTACTTATGACCCGTGCAATATTTGCTTTACAAGAAAAGAATATAGAAAGATTATCCCTACTAGGAGCAACCCCCGCTTACATTAAAAAGCTATACTGCTGGTTCATGGCAAGGTGCATTATACTAAGTTCAACTTACGGATTTTTAGGCGCCTGTTTTGCAAGCTGGTCAATATTTATGGCAACGGAACAGATTAACTTTTTCCCTTACGGCTTTGCGGTACCGTCTATAGTGCTATATTTACTATTGCCGTACTCATGCCTAATAATTGGAGTTATCATCACCTATATTTTATGCACAAAGTTATTAAAAAAATTATGGTCATGCGCTTAAAACCCTTAATATTACTAGGTATTTTCACATTGTGGCTATATAGCATATTTGATTTTTACCAAATTACCCAATCTATTTCCAGTACAACAACCCCAGTTGATGGAATTGTTATATTGACCGGAGGAAATCATCGCATAAAAACAGGGCTTGAAAATATTACCGAGCTTAATGCAACACGTCTGCTCATTTCAGGAGTTTCAAAAACTGTTAAAATTAGCTCTATTCAACGGCATCAATTACAACGACACACCCACTTGCTTGAACGCATTGACATTGGCTATGGGGCAGTTAATACATTTTCCAACGCTTTAGAGGCTGCAATTTGGGCAAGAACTCACCAATTTAAAAGTATAGGTTTGGTTACTAGCCGCTTTCACCTACCAAGAAGCATGTGGTTATTTACAAAAGCTATGCCAGAAGTTAAAGTCTCTCCAATTGTGGTTGATGCCAATGATTCAACTTTTTTTCATTTGCTGAAAGAGTATCACAAGTACTATTTAACAAAGATTGTTAGTACATTTTTGTTCGAACAGGAAACTGAGGCAACACTTTAGGGGATCCATTATTTAAGAAACTCTTTTTCAAATTCTTGTAAATCTTTATCAGACCTTAGTTCAATGAATTTTGCATGAGGATAAAGATCTTTTAAAAATGTAATCTGGTTGGCTACACGTTTTTCAAAACCCCACATATAACAAATCAGCCGAAAACTTAATCTTTCTTTGCTTTCAGGAGCCCGATCATCTATTTGCGGATCTTTATTAAATAAACGCTTTGCACTGCGCCAATAACAAAGCCATCTTGGGTAATTAAAATATAAAACCAAATCAGCCCTTGAATAACGCATTTCTAATGAACGTATCGCGTTACCATCAATGATCCATGTTTCAAGACTCACCATTTTTTGCTGAATTTCAATAAATTCTTGGTAATTGCGTTCTACCCAATTAGATTCAAAAAAATGTTTATCCAAATGGTATAAGGGGATTTTACAATGTTTATGCAACTTTAATGCAAAGGTCGATTTGCCGCTGCCAGAGCGACCAAAAATCATAATCTTGGGCGGAATTTTTTGCATAGACTATATCTCTTGATTTTAAGATCCTGAAACAATTTCAATTACTTTCCATGGGTAGCTTTGCTGCTCCGGTGGCCTATGGTAAACAACAGAGCAGTTAGACAAATCTTGGAATGGCAAACGAAGAGCGTCCTGAATTGCCCAATACACACCACCATGAGCAATAATCAACACCGTGCCAGGCAGCTCTAGTGCTGTTTTTAGCCCCCTAACAACCCTTTCTTTAAAATCATAAAACTCCTCTATTCCATTGCACGCCTTACTGTTACTCCACAAATCTAAGAATTTATTATTTTCCTTAGTTAGACCCTCCATAGTGCCCAAACTGCATTCTTTTAGGTCATCAATAATTGTGATTGGTTTTGATACTTTTTCTGCAATAATTTGCGCTGTATGAATAGCGCGTATTAAGTTGCTAGAAGCAATGGAAGTAAACTCTATACCTTCTAATAATTTTGCAGCTTGTCGTGCTTGTTGTATGCCAAACTCATTCAAAGGAATATCTGTTTGCCCCATATAAATGTGCCGACGATTCCAATCGGTTTCACCATGACGCATAAAATAAAATGATTTATGAATTATAGCCATTTTTTTACCATTAACTTATTTTTCATAATCATGAAACAAGTTCAGAATGACTTTAAGACAAATTACGTAACCAAAGCCACCTCATCTTGTAAATTGCTAATCGCCTCACTCAAAGAAATCACAGTTTGCTGCTCACCACCTAATTTGCGAATCGCAACGGTCCCCTCCTCAGCTTCTCGCTTACCAACAACAAAAATATATGGAATTTTTTGCAAAGAATGTTCACGCACTTTATACGGAATTTTTTCATTACGAATATCAAGCTCAGCTCTAAAACCTTTATCGCGTAATTGCTGCACCACAGTTTCTGCGTAAGTATTAGCGTCACCTGTAACGCTTGCAACAACCACTTGAACTGGCGTTAACCACAAAGGAAATTTTCCAGCATAATGTTCAATTAACACCCCAATAAAACGTTCAAACGTTCCAAGCACAGCACGGTGTAACATAACTGGGCGGTGTTTTTGGCCATCTTCGCCAATGTAGTTAGCATCCAAACGCTCTGGTAAACAATAATCTACTTGAAGCGTTCCACACTGCCATTCACGGCCAATTGCATCGCGCAAAACAAACTCAAGTTTTGGTCCGTAAAATGCACCCTCACCTGGGTTTAAACTATATTCAATACCTGCAGCAGTTGTTGCTTCTTTCAAAGCCTTTTCGGCCTTATCCCAAAGCTCATCTGACCCTGCCCTAGTTTCAGGACGATCAGAAAATTTAACTTTAAATTCAGTAAATCCAAGATCTTGATAAATGNNNNGCCCTTTAGTAAATCGCAAAAATTTTTGGTTTCTGAAATAATTTGGTCAGGTGTGCAAAAAATGTGTGCATCGTCTTGCACAAAATTGCGCACTCGCATAATGCCGTGTAAAGAACCGCTTGATTCATTGCGGTGGCAACAACCAAACTCTGCCATGCGCAATGGCAAATCCCGGTAACTTTTAATACCCTGTTTAAAAATTTGAATATGGGCTGGACAATTCATCGGCTTAATTGCAAGAACTTTGTCATCTTCAGCTTCTACAGTGAACATACTTTCGCGGAATTTTTCCCAATGACCAGATGCCTCCCATAAAGACTTGTCTAGCAATTGCGGAGTTCTTACTTCCACATACCCTGATTTTTCTAAGCGACGGCGCATAAAGTTTTCTAAGAGGCGATAAATAGTCCAACCTTTTGGATGCCAAAATACAGAACCAATCGCTTCTTCTTGCAAATGAAACAAACCAAGCTCGGCGCCAAGTTTGCGGTGGTCTCGTTTTTCTGCTTCTTCTAACATATGCAAATATTCATCAAGCTGTGCTTGAGTTGCCCATGCTGTTCCATAGACACGCTGCAACATAACGTTACGGTGATCACCTCGCCAATAAGCACCGGCTAACTTCATAAGTTTAAACGCGTGCCCTACCCTTTTAGTACTGGGTAAGTGCGGTCCACGGCACAAATCAATAAATCCGCCTTGACGGTACAAACTAATTGCTTGACCTTGGGGAATTCCTTCAATAATTTCTGCCTTAAAATTTTCACCCATATCTTTGAAAAATGGCACGGCATCATCACGATTCCACTCTTCGCGCACAATCGCAATATCTTGATCAACCAATTCATGCATACGCTTTTCTATTTTTGGAAAATCATCAACCGACAATGGTTTTTTAGGATGAAGATCATAATAAAAGCCATTTTCAATAGCAGGGCCTATGGTAATTTGCGTATCAGGGTATAATTCCTTTATGGCTTGTGCAAATAAATGCGCAACATCGTGGCGAATAACCTCCAAGCCTTCATCACTATTTTTGGTGACTATATCTATGGTTGCAGAATCTGGAACAACTTGATTTAAATCTTTCAAATCCCCATTAACGCGAATTGCTACGGCATCTTTAGCCAACTTAGGCGAAATAGCAAATGCAACTTCTTCACCTGTTGGTGAACCTTCAAAAACTCGCTTTGAACCATCTTTTAAACTTAGAGCAACCATAAAAATTAAGAGCTAGATAACTAGCTCTTTTGTAGCACGAAATGTATGTTTTACCAAAGCTTAAGTCTAGTATTTCTCTTACTATTCTAAGCGATCTGGATCTCCTGAAATTTCATGGTACAAATCTGTTCCTAAAAGCCTAACAGCCGCTTTTTCTCCTTCATCTCTCAAATATTCCTCAAAACTAAGAACTGGTTTATTAAGATTGAAGGCTGATATTAGTGCAATATTTGCATCACCCTCATCAGCATCTTTACCAGCAAGTTGCTCAGTATACCGTTTTTTAGCAGCTCTTTCTTCTTGTCGTTCTAGCCATTTTTCCTGACCTGCCTTCCATTTTTCAAGGTCTCCGCCACGAAATTCTCTTTTATTGCCAGTGTCATCAATCGCACTATAATCACATGGTAAACTAGACGTAGTTAGCGCTGCTTCGCTTCTCTGTCCAATTTCTTTTAGCAATTTTTCTATATCTGAAGGATCATACTCCCTGGAACCTGGTAAAGATCTCCCATATCTCGTACCTCTCCTTCCTGTTCCAGTAAAGTTCTTCTGTGTCTAGGTTTACCATTGACTTCTGGTAGAGGTGCTAAAGGCAAACATTCTTTTTCTGCTTCTGCACATATCAAACTCGACGTATTTAACGCCATAACCAAACTAAAAATTAATCCGCAAACATATTTATTCATATTTTTCCTCTCCCAATTAAAAATCAGCCCCACCTGAAGAATAAACTAAACTTCTTAATAATTTACTAATTTTTTTATAGATGATGATAATCAATTTATTATTATGTAACTACCTAAATTAGATGTGCAATTTAACATCTTAAAAAATACTAAATTTTATATTCCACAAATATTGACCAAACATCACTTTTCAGGCATATTTTCAAAATGAGGGCCTGTAGTTCAGTTGGTTAGAACACCCCGCTCATAACGGGGATGTCGTAGGTTCGAGTCCTACCGGGCCCACCAACACCTAGTTGAATTAAAAGAAGCGTGTTATGTTGGGCAGTCATTTAAGGTTAAGTTAAAACGTGCCGCATTTACATTGCAATTCACACAATCACCTAGCCAATCATGCAACATTTGCCGCAGTCTGTACCGCCATAATTTTGGTTACAACAAAAACCTTTGCTTGGTGGTTTAGCGGTTCTTTAACAATTCAAGCATCTTTATTAGATTCATCATCTGATTTGCTAAGCTCAATGATTAATTTTTTTGCTGTACGCTACGCTAGAAAACCAGCGAATGAGGAATATCGTTTTGGCTATGGTAAGGCAGAAGCCTTGGCAGGTTTTCTACAATCTATTCTAATTATCGCAAGCACTTTTTGGATGGTCTGGCATGCCTACCAACACCACCAGATGCTCGAAAAAATTTCGCATCACAAACTAGCCCTTTTGGTAATGGCAATTTCTACCATACTAACATTATGCTTAGTAATATTTCAGCTTTATACAATAAAACGCACTAATTCTATTGCCGTTAAAGCAGATTTCTTGCACTACCAAGCAGATTTACTTAGTAACGTTGCCGCAATCATTGCTCTACTTGCCATGTCATGGTTTGAAATCGGTTGGATTGATACTGTATTTGGTGTAGGTATTGCCATATTTTTATTGTATGGAAGCATAGCTATTTTAAAGCAAAGCTTTAACATTTTAATGGATAAAGAGTTGCCAAAAGCAATACGCCAAAAAATCATTCAAATCATTCAATCACACACCAAAGTAGTTGATGTCCACGAGTTAAGAACCCGTAGTGCGGGACATATAGATTTTATACAATTGCATATTACCCTAGATCCATCCTTAAGCTTGAAGGAAGCGCACGTTATCGGTGACGAAGTGGAACAAACTCTTCAAACTAGCTACCCACAATCAGAAATTCTTATTCACCTTGACCCCGAAGGCTACCATCCAAAAGTAACAGAAAGTTAAAAATATGACTCCCGCAGGACAACTTGCCAGTATTATAGAGCTTGTTGAAAAAATTCAATTACACCCACAAAAACCAGCTGACTCAGTTATGCAAAGTTATTTTAGGAACCGCCGCTACATTGGCAGTTCTGACAGGCGTGCAATAGGTGATAATGTTTACGGTGTACTAAGGCACTACCTTGGGCTAAAAAATGCTTTAACTGTTAGTTCCGAACGTTTATTAGTTTTTGCCTACTATCTACTTGTCCAAAAAATCACCCTTAGCGAATTAGAACAACTAGTAGGACACGGCTATGGCCCGGCTCCTTTATCTGAAAATGAATTATTATTTCTAAGTGAACTAAAAACCTACAACCCTTTCGCCATGCCTAAATGGTTAGAAGAAGCAATCAATAACCAACAATTAATTGAAAGCTTACATGAACAAGCACCTTTTGATATTCGGATTAATTCCTTAAAAAACACTCGCGATGTAGTTTTAAAAGAACTTATAACAGAAGGGTTTGATGCCACAGAAACTCCCCTTAGCCCGGTTGGTATTCGCCTTGGCAAACGTCAACCTCTAAATACCCATAACCTATGGAAAGATGGCACGTTGGAAGTGCAAGACGAAGCATCACAAATAGTTGGCCTTTTGTGTGATGCAAAACCAAGCATGCAAGTACTTGATTATTGCGCTGGAGCTGGCGGAAAATCCCTAAGCATGGCCGCAAGCATGCAGAATAAAGGTAATCTTATATTGTGCGATATTCACCCACACCGCCTACAAAGGGCCAAGGAACGCTTACGCCGCGCTGGCGTAACCACCTATCAATTAAAAGATATTAACCAAGACAATAGCTGGTTTAAAAGGCAGCAAAATCGTTTCGATAGGGTTTTGGTTGATGCCCCATGCACAGGAACAGGCACCCTACGCCGTAATCCTGATTTAAAAAATCGCTTAGAACGTTCTGACCTTGAAGAACTCAGTGCATTGCAACGCAAAATTTTAGAGCAAGCACAAAAATTTGTTAAGCCAGGTGGACGTTTAATTTATGCAACTTGCTCAGTTCTGCCGGCAGAAAATGAGCTGCAAACAGAATGGTTCTTAAATACATTTTCTGAATTTGAAGCAATACCAGTGACGGAAATTCGCTACTAATTGCCCATTTACCAGCGATGCTGCACAATTTTTTCCATACACCCACGGTACAGATGGTTTTTTTGTAAGTATTTTTAAACGTAAAAGCTAAGGAATATATAATGAAGCTTTTCACATATTTTCGTTCAACTTCAAGCTACAGGGTACGTTTGGCTCTGGCTTACAAACAGATCCCTTACAATTCAAATTATGTAAACCTACGCACTGGCGAACAAAATCTTGAATACAAAAAAATCAATCCATTTGGACTAGTACCAGCTCTTGCAACGGAATCAGGCCTTATATCACAATCTTTGGCAATTGTTGAGTATATTGAAAAAATGCACCCTACCCCACCTCTTTTTTTTAAAGATCCTTTTCAGCAATCCCAAGCCATGGCAATTGCTTTAGCAATTTCTTGTGATATTCATCCATTAAACAATTTAAAGGTTTTGAATTATTTAACTAATATTTTAAAAATTAGTGATGCCGAGAAAACCAACTGGTACCACCACTGGATACACGAAGGCTTCCAGCCAATTGAACAAATTCTACAACAAACAAGTGGGGATTTTTGTATAGACGATAATATTTCAGTGGCTGATATTTGCTTAATTCCACAAGTTTATAATGCACACCGCTTCAAGGTAGATATGTCTACTTATCCAATAATTACAAAAATTAACCAAAAAGTCTTAAGCCTTGAGTGGGCAAAAGAAGCATCACCCGAAGAACAGAGTGATGCTTCTTTTTAGTTGGCCTAACCGTTAACCTCTACTTCAAGTGCTGTATACCCTGCCTCTAGTTCGTTTAATATATTATTTGCTTTTATTTCTTGAGATTTTTCTTCTCGGCTTTTTGCCTTGGCTTCTGCACGCTTTTGTGATGCTAGCTCCATATATTTTTCAGCGAGTATTCTAAACAAAAATAATGCATCTTCTAAATTAGAATGTGCGGCCAAAGATAATGCAGCTGCGCCACCTTTGTCCAAAATATTAGCATCTGTTAGATCATTAGCTGTATATATAGCTTGTTTTTTTATTTCTTTTGCTTGCTCTTTACCGGGTGAAAAATATGGATCTACTGCTTGTACAAGCCTTTGCCCTACTGCTTCAGGTTGGCTATTAAGAATGATACCTGGAAAATCTTCAGCAATACCTTCATCGTTGTCAGCCTCTGATCGCAAATATTTTTTCAACTGCTTATTCGCTAATGATTGATTCAGGGCTTCATTTGCTTCTGCTACCATTGCAATTGCTGCACTTACATTAGTGTTTGTTGGAGACTTCAACTGCAATTGTTCTAATTTTTGTTTTATATCAGTGAGACGCAGATCTATATCTTTTTTCCTCATTTTTTGAACAGCCTGATCACCTGCTTTGCTTGCAGCATTCGCAGCAGCATTATTCACGGTAGTATTTACAGTGCAGCTAAGTACACCGACACCAATCAGTAATGCAAGTATTTTATATGTAACCACGTAATTTCCTATATAAATTTGATTTAATAATAAAATGATAAGTTAGGTTTGATGTACATTCAAGTAAGTAACAAGCATCACCCCAAAAACAGGGTGATGCTTGTTTATAGATTAATTATTTAGAAGTCATTGCATCAAGTTCTGCAGAAAGAGCTCTAAATCTTGCGTCTAGCTCCTTCAATATTCTATCAGCATGGTCTTCTCTTTCAACAGCTTGTTGCACCAACGCATCTGCCTCTGCTTTTGATCTTGCTGCCCCTTCTCTTGTAGTTGTTGCTTCAGCGCGAGCTCTTTCCATTCTTTCTCTGGCTAATCTAGCTGCGTCTAAAGCAGTTTTGGCGTGGCTTAGCATATCTGCAGCTAACACACTACGTTCCGCTGTCGTTGCCCTTTCAAGCTTTCCTTCAGCTACACCAGCACTATCTGCTTCTAATATTCCATATTTTTCAAATACACCTTGTTTTTTTTGAGTTATATCCGGAGTAGCAGATAAAGCATCAACTTCGCCAGCTCTCAATCCATAAGCACCTGTCATTACCACAACTGATTCTTTGATATCCCTAGCTTTTCCTTCGCCTTCTACAGCCTGTCGTTCATTTTCACTGGTTTCTCTTTCACCAGTAACAGCTCTCATTTCAGCGTCTGTTGCAGTTTGTCTTAAGCGTTCAGCATCCTCCCTTGCATGAATAGCAAGCTCAAAGGCTGCACGTGCTTCTTCTAGTGGCCCTCTTAATGCCTCTAATGCAGTTTGAAGCTCAAGTAACCGCTTGTCTTGAGCATCATCTTTCTTCCCTTTTTGTGCAACAACCCTCATGTGCATATCTTCAGATTGTTGCTGGAATAAAGCTAGCCTATCTTTTATAGATCCGGAAACAACTATAGGTGCTTTTAAGGGAGATGGCGCCGGTGCAGAACTATCAAGGCTCAGTCTTCCAACGTGCACTCTTTCGGATACTGGTGACAAGTCACTTCCACTACTCACACTAACTCTTCCTGGCGCAACATGTGTTCTTTGTGGTGAAAAACTTGCAGCCTGGGCAGCACCTTTTTCATATGCGTCTTTCATTTTTCCTTTGGACACTTCAACTGGAGCCTTTGAATCTTTAGCCAAAAAAGGAGCACATAATGCCTTTAACTGAGATTTTTTAACAGAAACACCAACAAGGGTGTCATAAACTTCATTCAAATCTTGAGCTAATTGTCGCTTTTGGTCCTCTGGCAAATCTCTAAAATCAGCTTGATATGTTGGTTTTGCTAAAAATGCTTCAACCCTAGCTTTTGGTCCAGCATCAGAACAATTAAGCGCACTAAGCCCAAGAAGCGCCAACAAAATAACTTTCTTCGTAATCATATAGTCCCTAAATAAAATTTGAATCAACACTACAATGCTAAGATATGAATTTAAGATATTCAATAGCCAATACTGTGTAAATACTAACTTTATTTTAGCTACTAGCAATGGTTTGTTAATCTTTTGTTAACTAATTAATGACCAATTTAGTTGTTGGCAATAATTGGTGTTAGCAATGGTGACCAAGAACCATCTGATGCCCCTTTTTGGGTTGGAATCCTACGGCGGTTACGACCTGTTAAATCTATCATATCTATCTGGCTTTTATCACGAATACTTGCTTCACGGGTATACATAATATAGCGTCCATTTGGTGACCAAGTTGGGCTTTCAACCAAATAACCATTAGCAATTAAGCGTTCACCATCTCCTTCTGGTGTAATCACCCCAATATAAAAATTTCCCTCTGTTTGTTTTGTAAAGGCAATCAAATCACTACGGGGCGACCAAACTGGTTGAAAATATTTTGCTATACTTTTCCCAAAGCTAATGCGTTTCACATTACTTCCATCAGCATCCATAACAAATAGATTTGGCTTACCATCACGGTCAGAAACAAACACAATTTGCGTACCATCAGGCGAAAAACATGGTGAAGTATCAATACAAGTATGTTCAGTTAATTGTGTAATTTTACCTGAAGCTAGCTCCATTACATAAATTGCACTACAGCCTGCTTTTTCAAAACTAAAAATAATACGCTTACTATCAGGAGAAAATCTTGGAGCAATGGTCATACCTGGGAAATGCCCCATTTCCTTAGTTGCTTTTGTTTTCAAATCCATTACATAAATGCGTAACTTATCTTTGCTATAGGCAAGGTATGCTATTTTTTGAGCATCCGGTGAAATTCGTGGAGTCAATACTAACAGAGAACCGTCAGTTAGGGCTTGTGGATTATTACCATCCCAATCCATAATCATTAGGCGCTTCTTAGGATCTTTACGGTCATTATTAATGTTTTCGACAAAAGCAATTTTAGAGTCAAACACGCCAGTTTCACCAGTCGTACGCCCATAAATTTTATCTGCCATAATGTGAGTCATGCGCCGCCAATTCTTTTGGTCGCCATCAAAAGAAAACCCCAGCATTTGCTGACCAGTCACTACGTCAAACAAGCGAAAACTTAATGAAATTTTCCCAGAACCTATACTTTTAACATCTCCATAAACTAGGAATCTTGCTTTTAATGGGCGCCAATTAGTCATTTTTGGGCCATCTTTTACAAGGGAATCTGCCGTTTGCAAGAATGCCGATTTTCCAATTGCCACAAATAGACCAGATGCCTCTAAGTCATTTATTAGAACCTTGGCTATACTTTCACCCAAATTATCAAGGCCATCTGGATTATAAAAGTCAACAACGGCAATTGGGTCAGGCTGAACATCACCCTTAGTGATTTCAATTTTTAAACCAGCGTGTAAGCCCATGCTTAAGCATAAAAGAGCAAATAAATAGCGTAACATCTGTAACTAATTAAAAGTAATATTATAAAGACCATAGCAAAAATTCGCTCAAGACTTAAGCGAAAATCTTACTAACCGACAATTATCATAAAAATCTAAAGAAATGCAGACACCTTAGGAAGGTATCTGCATATCAGGGCCAAGCCTGTCCTTATTTAGAAGATGTATCCTGTTTTGCAGAAGATGTAGTATTTTTTGCGTTGGCAAACATGGCCATAAATGCTTCTAAAATTACTTGCTGCTGTCTTCCTTTACCATAATGTGCACCAGGCATTTGCATCCATAATCTTTGTTTTTCGTTTCTAGTACTGTAATATTCCATCACCTTACCAGGATTAGCGGCATATACCCTAGTCAAAGGAACAGACCACCACGATAGCTCCCCTGTTGCAACATTAACGCAAACACTAGCTGTTACATCGTCTGAAAGCCTTTTAAACAGAGGATTTAACATTAGATCAGGCATCCCAACATACTCTTTGTCATGACTTAAGTATTTTCTAAAAGTTGCTGCTAAATCTGTTGAAGAAGATAATCTGATGATTTCAGAATTAACACCACTGCTTCTAAATGCATTTGATAGTTGTTCTAGGCGCCCATCTATGCTGCAACCATAAACTCCACTAAAATCACCGGCAATGGAAGTGTCATTGAAAAATTTCTGATTAACCACAATACGTACGCTAAGAGTTGATTCAGTTTTGTCAGAATCACTAGAATCTGTGTCGTTTCTAAAATCTGTTAAAAGTTCAGCACAACTTTGAGGTTTAAAAAATTGATCAGCGTGCACAAATTTCGTTCTACCACTTTTGGTATCGCGTACAATAATAATCTGACAGGTTGAAATCCCGCCAGCATAAAGAAATTTAGCTACACTTGGAGTAGCATCAACAATATCCCCCTGAAAGGCACTTTTTCCTTCAGCTATAGGATCATGCTGATATGAAATATTCGTGGAACCACTTGTAACAATAGGGCCTGAATTAAGCTCAGTAGTAATATCACTAGCTGCGAACGTTCCAGTTCTAGTTCTAGTTCTAGTTCTAGTTCTAGTTCTAGCTACGCTTGATGCTTGCAATAGGCTTGTACTTGCAACTAATAACGATATCATTAGTAGCTTTAATATTTTATTCATAGAAACCCTAAAAATCAGTTTGTAAATTATACTGGAAAGCATATAACAAGACAAAAAAATATGTCAATAATCTTGTTTGTTATTACTGCAATTTTTCAGTGGCACTATTTTTAGATCAAAAATTATCCAGAAATCAGACAACCAAACCAAGCAGCTGTAATGCTTAAAACAATGCTTACCAATATATATGACAATGCAGCAAAAAAAGTTGGGATTGGCTCTAAATCGCATCACCTTTTATAGCTAGGACTATATAAAATGAGTATAAAAAATGGATCCCCTTTTTCAAGGGGATGACAAGATAACAGTAGATTTACAGCTACTTTTAATGTCACCCTAGTCCCCGATCAGATCGAGGATAAACTCCGCCGGGGGTCCACAAAATTGTAATCAGTTTATGTTGGATTAGTTATCTTCACATTTTTGCTTTCTTTAAGGTAATGTCACCTACATCACCTATAGCGTCAATACTAAGTTGGGATTCACCTTTAATGCCTTCGTTAAAACACTGACACCCACATCACTTATGTCGTTCTTTGCAATATTAAGACTGGTAAGAGATCTATTAACTTTTAATGCCTCCGCAAAAGCATTGGCACCCACATCACTTATGTAGTTATGTGCAACATTAAGATGGATGAGAGATTTATTCTCTTTTAATGCCTCCGCCAAGGCACTAACACCCACATCACCTATTCTGTTAACAAAAAGATTAAGTCTGGTAAGAGATCTATTAACTTTTAATGCCTCCGCAAAAGCATTGGCACCCACATCACCCACGTAGTTATATTTAACACCAAGAGAGGTAATAGATTTATTCACTTTTAATACCTCCGCCAAGGCACTGATAGCCACACTCACATCATCCATTCTGTTACCTAAAAAATCAAGAGAGGTAATAGATTTATTCTCTTTTAATGTCCACACTAATCTGAGACAATACTCATCAGTTAATCTGGCAACGTGAAGTCTGGCACTCTGAAGGAGTCCATTTCTTATCAAAAACTCGCAAAGATCACGATCGTACTCTGAAGTTATCTCACCCATGCCAATATAGATCTTGCTCATCCTCCATGCAGGTTCGCTCAAAGCAACACCTTTCCATAATTTGCAAACCACGGGAATACGTAACACTTTATCCCTTTCAGGCAGAAAACAAATAATATGGGCAAGTAGAGGTTCATAATCCAGAACTGCTGATTGATAATCTACTATTGGTACTATTGGTACTATTGGTACTATTGGTACTATTGGTTTAGAAACCATTGCAAATTCTTCTGTCACTCCTTCTGCCATATCTACTTCCATACCTACAGCTGCGCCCGCGGATGCTGCTTTTGATTCTCCCTTTACCCCTTGGGACATTTCTGATTTGGCTGAAGAAACCATTGCAAATTCTTTTGTCACTCCTTCTTCCCTATCTACTTCCATATCTAAGGCTGCGCCACCAGATGCAGAAGATAATGAAAAAGAAGATAAAAGCAAGCCCAAAGCACATTTGCCCGTCAAACGGCCCAATAATAAAGCATTCATAATCTAATCCTTTTTTGTATTAAACATATATATAATATAGTTTTTAATTTCTTTTTATCATGTTGATATCGAATAATTTGCGGCCACTTGTTAAAACAGGACTTTACATTATGCTCTGAAGTTATATGCTCAGCTGCTAGTTCCAGCAGCTATACATAATTTTTGATTTTCATCATCTTGGCTTGATGCCTGCAATAAGCTTACACAAGTTACAAATAACGAGATTTCTAAAAATTTTAATACTTTATTCGTAG
>JAPLON010000087.1:7742-9270 GCA_026400695.1 Pseudomonadota bacterium | reverse complement strand
GGCAACCATAGATGGTAAATGACCATAAAGAATGGCTTCTTCTAATAGAGGCATAGCAGATGCATCTGGTCTCTTGATTGCTGCCTCTATTGCTCTACGTTTAATATCTTTAACTTCTGCTTCTGTCTTATCTTGCAAGAAAGGCACCAGTAGCATATCTTGTGGGCGTAACCGCGCTGAAGTTACTTCATCAGTCAAACTTACTGCAGCTAAAGCATTAGAGGAAGACGCAGCAGCACTAGCATAGATAGTAGTTAATGAAGAGCTACTAAGTAAACACAATGATGTATACAGTATCACTGTTTTATAATTCATATAAAAACCTTTTATTAAAATCAATTGTCAAAATATTTCTTGGCTTCACGCTTTGTATCACGTGAATAAAAATACATCTAAAAAGCATGCTTGCTGATGATTTATATTTTATTACCAGGAGTCTTGGTTAACGTGCTCAAAACTAATAAAGATTAGGGTTAGGCTGTAGATTTTTAGGCAGTTGATCAATGCCTGTATGGCTGCCATTGGATAATCATGGCAGCAATAAGACATTTTTAAATTACTTCGGTTTAAAGAAGTACACATAATTATATAAATTTTCATTATGGTTATTAATTAAGATACTTTTACACCAAAAATAATTGATTTTCAATATTTTTATTCTTCACAAAATTACACTAATTAATTATGCCTACAAAATTGCAAACTAAGACAAACCACTGCCGCAGTTTCTGCCCTTAAAATATTTTTTCCCAAACTAATATTGGTAGTATAATTACCTAAAGGCTGTCTTTCTTTTTCTGACCAACCACCCTCAGGCCCTATAATAAATCCCGCAGGGTATTCTAACCGGCAACTTTCCGCAGATCGTTCAATCGCAGAATACCAGTGCACCCCTTGTGGTAAATTTTGCAAAAAGGCAGAAAGCACCACGGGTTCATGTACGGTTGGAATATCTAAACGTTCACATTGTTGCGTTGCCTCAATTGCATTTTTTTGTAACCGTTCCAAATTAACCCGCTGAGTATTTGTACGTTCTGTCAAAATTGGCTGCAAATTGGTTACCCCAAGCTCTGTGGCTTTTTCTATTAAAAAGGTCATGGGGTCGTGCTTTAAGGGGGCAAAAGCAAGCCAGCTAGGTTCTATAAAACAAGGTGTACGCGTTTGTGCAACACATCTGTAACAGGACTTTTCATAAACAATTTCCCACTCACCACAAAACTGATTAAACCCAAGAAAACTCTGACCTACCTGAAACCGCAAAACCCTTTCAAGATAATGGCGTTGTTCTTTAGAAAGATCCACAAGTTGCCCAGCTTCTAATGTTTGGTTAAGGTAGAGTCGTGTCATAAATCGAAGGTTTTTGTTTATAAATAAACTTCTACCATATTTACAGCTAGCGCGTCTGCATAGACCTGTTCCTATTTTATTACTGCTATGGCCATGCTTTTTAGGCTTGGCCCTAAGTAACGGAAATTTATTTGACTATGGTTTGTTTTTACTCGGCACAGTTGCCATGCGAAGTGCTGGC
>JAPLON010000087.1:5849-7733 GCA_026400695.1 Pseudomonadota bacterium | reverse complement strand
CGACATTGTTGATCAGGATTTTGATCGACAAGTTGAGCGCACAAAAACAAGACCACTCGCTGCAAAAACCATTACCCCCCCCCACGCCATTTTAGAGGTAGCTTTTTTCTTAAGCATAGGTTTTATTGTGTGGCTTTTCCTTAGTCAAACAGCAAAATACCACGCCTTGGTTGGCGCTGTATTAATGGTAATATACCCCTTCGTTAAGCGCCTCACCAACTGGCCACAACTTTTTTTAGGCTTCACATTTAACTATGGGTTAATTGTAGCGATAACTCATGCTGGAACTTTTTCATGGCAACACTTAAGTTTATTTTTTGCCCTTGTAATTTGGACCATATTTTATGACACCATTTATGCCTTTGCTGATATAGAAGACGATAAAGAAACTGGCATTAAATCAACCGCCATAGTCATGCAAAATTCTCCAAAAATTTGGCTAACCGCCTGCAATATCTTAATGCATGGAATTTTATTTGTATTTTTAAAAACTTTTGGATCGCTATGTTTAATTCCCATTAGTATTGGCTTTATCTACCTGCAAATCCTTTTGATAAAGTGGCAAATTGCAGAAATTAAAAGCTGCCTTAAAACTTTTGGGAACTGTCACTTTTGGGGGTTAGGTCTGTGGCTGTGGATCGAGCTTATAAGGATCATCTCCCCATAATACCTTCCCATCTTCTTCTACCCAAACTGGTAAATAAGTAATGTAAACTGTCATATTTTTCTCTAAGCTCACAGTCTCTGTTTCTTTTGTAGCGATGGCCCCCTTAATTTCTTTAATATCTGAATCAAGCAACCAAGCAGCAAGATTTCTAGGTTTTTCTAAACGAATACAACCTGATGATAAAGCCCTAGAACAATTTTTAAACAAACTGCGCAATGGGGTGTCATGCAAATAGATATCCTCCTTATTCAATAAAATAAAGCGTATCCTGCCTAGGGCGTTCGTTTTACCTGGTCTTTGTTTTAGAGTGTATTTGAAATCATTCTCATTGGCTTTTTCCCAGTTTACTTCCGTCGGATCAACCTCTTCATCATCATGGTCAAAAACATGCAATTTGTTTTTTTCTAAATAATCAGGATCTTCAATAATTTTGGGAATTTTGTCCTTAAATAAAATAGTATGTGGCACAACCCAAGCTGGATTAAATTCAACCCCATTTATATAGCTAGTCATTTGAGGGGTGGGGCGATCGGGGCGACCAACAATTATCTTCATACGCATTTTAAAATTATTACCTTCAAAAGCATATAGTGTGTATGTGGGAATATTGACAATAGCTGTACGATCAGTAAACACAAGTTGACTAAGCTTTTCAATGCTACTAGTAAGCATTTTTATACGTTTAGCATAACTCCAATTAAGTCGCTGTTTTGTATCTTCACCAATTATGCCATCGGCATTCAAACAATGGCTGGCTTGGAATGTTTTTACAGCTCCTTCCACTTCCATATCAAAAAAAGGAGAGTCCGTTGCTTTTTCTAAATACCCCAACATAAACAAAATTTGACGCAAATTTGGAATGCTATCATCCCTATCACTAGGGTGCAAAAGGCGAGTTGGCGCAAATCCTGGAAACTTTTCATCTTCCTTAGGTTTCAAACGATTCAAAACGTTCTGTAGCTGCTCAAGCACCTTTAAACTATTTTTAGGAGCTGACTGTACCGCAGCGCCAGGTGGTTGCACCGCCGGACCCGCTGCTCCTACGGCTTTACCATCCATAGTTGCCTTAGGTATAAACGGACTAGTATTAAGAGCTTGTGTTGCAGCGTTTGCTTTTTCTGGAGGCATTTTTGCATTTAGGCTAATAATAAAAAATAGAAAAAAAATAAATCGCATTAATATAAATCCCCCTGACAACTACCATTAGAAAACACAAT
>JAPLON010000087.1:0-5829 GCA_026400695.1 Pseudomonadota bacterium | reverse complement strand
CAATTAGTTAACAAATGGTAAATTTTGGGCGTTTTTATAAAACCAAGATTTGCTTCAGTTTTTTGTTAAAAATATGTTAACATTAAGAAAATGTAACGAGATAAATCTTGGTGCAGCCACAGCAAAGATCATTTACACAATTTAGCGATCCTGGTGTGGGGAATTCTACATCTAGATTTGCAAATATATTTAATTTAAAAAGGGCAAATCACTCAGCAAACTTGCCATCTACTGCTTCTAATTTTCAAGCTGCACCACAGTCGCCCCAATGGAATCCGCAATTTCAAGCCAGGCCATTTCAGTCACCATTGCCAAACTATCAAGCTCCCCCGCCAGCTTATCAGGCTGGCACAAACCACAATGTACAAAGAAATAACTTTTACAATCAAACCTTTAACCCAGCCCAACAACGAACTGCTATTAATCGCTCCACCAAAGTTAAAGCGACCCTGTGGAATGAATTTAAACGTATTTACATTACTGAGGTATTAACATTCACTATGAGCAAATCAACACTTTTCACCCTAATTTTTTCCTTCATGTTCTTAGGCTGCGTGTTTTTCTTAAGCGGATTCTTCACTGCAACCAGCATTTATCGCGAAAAGCATAATCAAAATCAAATTGGAAAGCATGTACCATCAGAAACAGCAATGTTACAAGGAAGGCCTGAAAAAGCTGTAAACATGGGACAAGGGATAAATCATACGGTGCCAAAAAACTACCAATATCAAGGTGGTGTAAAGGTTAATCAAAATGCTCGTAAACCATCTCAATACGTTGAACAACAAATTAACAGCCAACAGCCTTATTATCAATAGGAATTAAGACCAAGTATTGCAAAACACACACCCCACCAATACTTAGTCTTTTATTACCCCTTACAAATCCTTCTTAGCATGATCACATAATGGTCCAAAAGGTCCTGCCGGTAGATAGTGTTCCTTAGACATTTTTTCTAGAGGTGCCGTGAAACGCGCCAGGTCAGCCTGGCAATGCCCATAATCATGACCATATTTTTGCATATGATCAGTCCACTTTGGATATTCACCATCAAGAAACAAGTACGGATTTCTTGGAATAGAAATATTTATTGGACCAAATTTTGCTTTTTGAAGAGGATAAACCTCATCTTCATGAACTGAAAATTCAGGATAGCCATTTGCGTAACAATAACGATTACCAATTTTTTTCATCAAAAATATATCGCAAAAAGGAATTGTTTCTTTACAATTAACCATAGGTCGATCAAACCATCGCTCAATACGCCAACCTTTGTACGCAAGCCCTATAGTTCCACTAACTTTATCTGGTGAATTGAGTTCTCCATTAACAAATAACTTAACTGCTTCAACAAGAGATGCACACACACCTTTTGTGGTAATAGTTCTATAACCTTTTTCACGCAACAAGCATAAAACTTTTGGCATTGATTTTTCGTATTCTTCTGTTACTGCTATATCAAGATCATCATCCCAAGGGATAAACCCTTCGTGACGTATAGCTCCTAAAAGGGTTCCAGATATAGCAAAATAAGGAAGTCCTTTATCAGAATCCTTATCCTTAACTTTACCAAAAGCTTCATCTATATCTTTCATTAACCTATAAGTCGCTTTAACATGATCTTCCGTTTTCTTGCTCACCACATTTACATCTTCTTGACAGATTGGGCGAGTAAACCCTGCATTTTTTGAGATTCTTGGTTTTTGCCAAGGTAAAGTCATTTCATATAGACCGGCCTTAATACCTTTTAAAGGAATCATGGCAAAATCTGCTACACTCCATAGTGCGGATGAAAAATCCTTTGCAGTTATAGTCTTAGCAAGACTACCATACAAAGCAAATTTGACTGCACCAAAAGCGCATAACGTAGATATTTGGACTCTTTCCTTAACTCTCGTTAAACACGATCTTTCTGAAACCACATCTAATTCTTCTTCGTCACTTGCAAAAAGAAAATTAGTAAGTGATAACCACAACAGAGCAATCACCAAAACCTTAGGGTAGAAACACATAAAAAGTCCTATCGCATAAATAACTTTCTTAGTGATAGGCTACTAAATAAACATTAATAATTAGTGAATCTTGTAACATAGAAACCAACATTGTTTTCCATACAAACTTTATTTTCTCAACATTTTAAACCTCCCACCTTCTTAACGAATAATTAAGATTTGCAAATCAAATTAGATGAAGAGGTAATGCCATAGATTAAATGGCGCTTATTACCTTTTCATATCAATTAATAAATTTTTTGAGGAAAACCATGTTTAAAATTATAATCACACAAATTTTTGTATTACTTTTTTTTATTAACCATGAACAAGCAAATGCTGCTGAAGCAGCATCTGCACTTCTTGACCAACATGAACAAGAAGATGCAGCGAAAAAATCAACGTCACAAAAAACACCATTACTTGCCATTATTCCTGCAGCTGGTAGAGGAGCACGATTTGGAGAAGCAGGCGTATTAAAGCCCAAAGGTTTTATTGAAGTAGAAGGCCAACCAATTATCTATTCGTCCATAGAACACCTAGTATGCGGCGGAATTGAACGAATTCTTTTTATTACAGGTCATTGCAGCAAATATTATGAAGAGCTATCTGGTAAATATAAGCATCCAATAGTAGGCCTATTACACAATCCTGATTTTGCAAAATTTGGCAATATGCACACAATTTACCTTGCTAAAGATTCTGTAGCAGAATCAGTTTTGTTACTAGATTCAGACATCATTTATCCTGTATCAGCTTTGCAAGCCTTAATAAATGACCCACATCCAAACGTTATGCTATCCACAACCACAACAAAATCTGGAGATGAAGTCTATGTTGAAGCGGATGGAAATGGCAACTTATTGAAGCTTTCTAAAAATAAAGATGAACTTGAAATTGATTCAGAATCAGTTGGAATTTACAAACTGTCACGTGAATGTTTCCAAGCCATGTGCAATTCTTATGAAACTGCTCTTAAAAAAAATCCTGATCTTAAAATGGAATACGAACATGGGCTAGTTGCTGTTTGCAAAGAACACCCAGTACATGTTTTAAAAATGAGATTTGAAGACCAATGTCCTTGGACAGAAATTGATACTCAAGAACACTACGAACGTGCTGTTAGTTATGTTTTGCCTTTGATGAAAGAATTAGAAGGAAAATAATCGTCAACAATGCAAATACCCCGCGACCTTTCAAAATTTTAACCCCCAAAGATCGCGGGATAAAGATCACCACAACATCCGCCAAGTAGCTATTATTAAACTTTTTCGCTATTATCTCAGTTAAAGATTAAGCTCAATTTAGGTAAAGTCATGATCCGCGTTCGTTTCGCCCCATCGCCCACTGGGTACTTGCATATAGGCAATGCCCGTGCAGCACTAATTAATTATTTATATAGTTTGCGAAATGGCGGTGAATTTATACTACGCATTGATGATACTGACCTGGAACGTTCAAAACCAGAATACGAAAAAGCCATTTTTGAAGACCTAGCTTGGCTTGGCATAAAGCACAATAATACTTTCAAGCAATCATCACGATTTGACCGCTACAAGGAAATTCGAGACAAACTAATTGAATCTGGTCGATTATATCCCTGCTACGAAACTCCAGAGGAGCTTGATTACAAGCGCAAACGCCAATTAGCCAAAGGGCAACCTCCAATTTATGACCGTGCTGCCTTAAGTTTAACAGACGCCGAGATTGCGGCATTCGAAGCTGAGGGACGCACTCCTCACTGGCGATTTAAGCTTGATCACACCCCAATCGTTTGGGATGACAAAATTCGTGGGCCTGTGAAGTTTGATGGATCTCAATTAAGTGATCCAGTGCTAATTAGGGCAGACGGAATCTTTTTATACAGCTTATGTTCTGTAATTGACGATATTGATTACAAAATCACCCACATTATTCGCGGTGAAGATCATGTTACCAACACTGCCACTCAAATTCAGTTGTTCAAAGCAGCTAATGGAGAAAAGGATTATCCCCTAACCTTCGCTCACACAAGCCTACTGATGGACGAAGATGGTGATAAACTATCTAAACGCCTAGGAAGCCTAAGCTTAGGGCAAATGCGCGATAGTGGTATTGAACCCATGGCAATTGCTTGCCTATTGGCAAAACTTGGCACATCACTTCCAGTTGAACCATTTTTAACAATGGAAGAATTAGCTGCACCATTTGACTTAAGTATATTTAGCCGAACACCCCCACGGTTTAGTGAAAAAGAATTGTGGGCGCTTAACCATAAGCTTTACCACCTAATGCCATTTTCGCAAATGCAGCAACACTTGAACTTAGCAGGCTTTGGAAACTTTAGCGAAACTCACTGGCGCGCCGTGCATGACAACATTGAAAAGTTATCTGATTTAAAACCATGGCAAGATATTTTCTTTGGTAAAATTGTTGGCACTTGCCAAGACCATGATTTTTTAAAAACCGCCATGTCACTTTTGCCAGAAGAACCATGGGATGAAAATACCTGGGCGACTTGGACCCAAAATGTTAAGGAAAAAACTGGCCGCAAAGGAAAAGAATTGTTTATGCCACTGCGCCAAGCTTTAACCGCAATGGACCACGGCCCTGAAATGAAAGTGTTGCTACCATTAATTGGTAGGCAGGTAGTATTAATGCGGTTAATGCTCTAGCTATTTTCAGAATTGGCTTTGAGAACCTTCAATATCTTAGTTCTCATAATGTCTCCTGTATAACACCTTTGGTATAGTTTTTGTTCCAAAATTTTTATACAGGGAAGCTCACGTTAAGAAAACATCCTTCTCATAGGGGTCTTAGTAGTCTGTCAAGCGTAAATCTTGCCACAGGCGTGTTTGACTCAATAAATAGGCGTGCCGCCTGAACATCTCGTGCAGCTTGATTTACAAGTCCTAAACCTGCTATACCTTCAATATACATGATGGCACGACGATATTTTCCAGTATCTTCTGCAATTGCTGCAGCTCTTGCAAGCATGCCTAACCTTTCTAGATCAACAACTATTCTTCTTTTTGCTGAAGATTCATCCTTATGATCGCCACCATGTGGTCGTTTACGACTTATAGCAACATGACCATCATCCATAGCATAATTAATTGCGCTTGAAGTTAACAATAAACTTAAAACAACCTTATTAAACATTTAAATTTCCCATAAAAATAATATGCATATTATATAGGTGTATAATTATTAAATTGCAATGGAAAAATTAACATTTGCGATATATTCTATTGTATTATTATCTTAATTGATAGGCAGGTAGACTTAATAAGATTAGCGCCTGCCTAAATGGGTAACAGAAATTAAAAACAAGAATCAACCAGCAACGCCAAAGGCAGCTTTAAATCCCTTGAAATAATTCCCTTTATTACTAAGTATTCAATTGCAAGACAACGGTGCGATTTATCTGGGTCATCACCAATTTTCTTGTGTTGACTTTTAAGAGCACCGGTTGGATCGCAAACCTCATGTGCTCCTGCTAAACTATCCTCTAAAGCAAATCCTGGACATAGGGCTAATGAATCTAAAATTTCTTGAAGCATTGGATGGCCGCCAATATCAAAAAATTCCTCAAATCCGCTTACGGGTTCACTTGCCTTAATGTAAAAACCTCTAAATGCATCATATCCATAAGTAAACTCAGCTTCATCGGGAGTTAGAGAACCTTTACAGGCAGCTTCAAATTCACCCTTGATTGTACGCGCCCGCTGCTGTGCATTCATTTGTTCTGTAAGAACCGCAATTTCAACAGCTGTTAATGGATCGTTTTCTTGGCGATCAACCCCACTAATTTTTCCCGGATACTTAACCTTCCAAGCCGGAGGGCCTTTTATTTGAT
>JAPLON010000089.1:17278-32488 GCA_026400695.1 Pseudomonadota bacterium | reverse complement strand
TATTGGTGCAAATGTTTGCGCCACTCCTAATTTATATTAGGTTGCGAAAGGGCCTTGAGCTCTCTACGAGGTTCTCAGAACGATACGGCGTGACAAACATGAAGCGCCCATCTGGAGAGCTAATTTGGTTTCATGGTGCAAGTGTGGGGGAGGGCTTATCTATTTTGCCACTAATTGAAAAAATTATGGTAACTAAGCCAAATGCTAATTTTTTAATTACCACCACTACAACAGCTGCGGCAAAAGTGCTGGAAGCTCGGGTTAATGATAAGACATTACACCAATTTATTCCATTTGATGCAAAGCCCTGGGTTAATAAATTTCTCGACCATTGGCACCCAAACGCTGTATTTTTTGTTGAGTCAGAGATTTGGCCTAACCTTTTGATTGCTACTGATAAGCGCAAAGTAAAAGCGTATTTGTTGAATGCGCGTCTTTCACAAAAGAGTCTGCGTAATTGGTTGTACATAAGAAAATTTTCTCAAAAATTATGGAAATGTTTTGCAGGAATTTATACGCAAAGTGATGAATTTACCCAAAGGTTTGATCAGCTTGGTGCATGTATGGCGCAAACCCTAGGTAATATTAAGTTATTAAGCAAGCCTTTGCCGTTTGATATTGCAGAATATGACTACTGGAAAAATAAAATTGGCAATCGACGATGTTGGATTGTTGCTAGTACACATTCCGGTGAAGAAGCTCAAATTTTTGAAGTTCATAAAAAATTAAAGAAAATTTTTCCCGACTTGCTAACAATTATTGCTCCGCGTCATATGCAACGCATTGATGATATTTGTCGGCTTTCTGAAGGCGTTAGGATTACCAAGTTCAGTGATAATGTTTTAGCAGATGCAGATATTTTATTGGTAGATGCGCTAGCTAAACTGGGAGTTTTTTATAGAATCTGTAGGGTTGCTTTTATTGGTGGGTCATTAATCCCGCAAGGGGGACATAATCCGCTAGAGCCTGCAATTCTTGGGGCCTTGCCTTTATGGGGGCCATATTTTTTTAATTTTGATGATATGATGCCAATATTTAAAGGAATTACATGTCAACAGCATACTCAAGAGCAGCTAGTTAATACGCTCGAAGATTTTTTTAATCACCCGGAAAAAATTAATGGCCTTGTGGAAATTTTGCAAAAAAATATCAATCAGTATCAGCAGGCAATTGATCTAAAGATAAAAGAAATTTTAAAGGTTATCTAACCGACATTCGAGCATAAAAACAAGCGAAACACTCAGTGTAGATTAAATCTATTGTTGGCGTCCCCAACGGGATTCGAACCCGTGTTCCCGCCTTGAAAGGGCGACGTCCTAGGCCTCTAGACGATGGGGACATTGAGAGAACTATAAATCCAAACAGCCTCATAGTCAAGAAAATACAGGATAATTTTTTTGATATTTATATTTTGATGGCTTAGTTTTTTGTTAACGGTTGTGTGATTATAATTATTTATAATTTTTAATAGGTAATTTTTTGAAAAAAAATCAATCTGCTACAGGTTACGCCCAAGGTATATATGCTGAAGAACAAGCTTTAAAATACTTAAAAGAGCTTGGTATGGTTTGTATCGCTACCCGTTTAAAAACTCCTTATGGAGAAATTGATTTGTTAATGCTGGATGGCTTAACGATAGTTGCTGTAGAGGTTAAATATCGTAAATCTTTAACGCAGGCAGCTTATAGTATTAGGCCAAGGCAGCAACTGCGCATTCAGCAAGCGCTAGAGTTTTGGATTAGTCAACATAAAGATTATAGCATTAGCCCCCCTTTCCAACGCTTCGATGTTGTTTTAGTATGTGCAACAGAAATCATTAGTTATTATAAAAATGCTTGGTTGCCAGAAGTCTCTTACTAAATATGTTGTTTTAACATTATCTTTGGGGTTAAGCGGTTGTGTTGCCCCGTTTGTTATTGGAGGTGCTGCTACTGCAGGTATGCTGGCGACCCGTGAAAAAGGCATAGGTGGTACATTTAGCGATTCTGGCATTTGTACAAAGGTAAAATCGAATCTTTATAACTTTAACGCTGATTTGCACGCTAAAGTTTCTGTGAGTGTTCAAAGTCAAGAGGTGCTATTAACAGGTGTTGTGCAAGACCCAACGTGGGCTAGTGAAGCAGAACGTTTTGAATAATATCGAAACTGTTGGTGAAGAATCACTTGGATCATTAACTCAGGACGGTTGGATTACCACTCGTATTAAATCAAGTTTGTTGTTTGAAACTGATCTTTATTCCTTAAACTATACAATTGAAACTAGCAATGGAATCGTTTATCTAACTGGAATTGGCCAAAATGAAACTGAGGTCAACCGGGTGGTTGAGATTGCCCGTAACGTTTCTGGGGTTAGAAAAGTTGTTAATTATGTCAAAATTAAGGGCCAAGAAGGTGCTTCTACTGAGCAGCAATCAACAGATTCTACAGTCCCCGCAGAAGACCCCAAGGAAAATTAAATTAATAGCAGTTTAAATCGAGGATCTGTAAATTTTTTATTTTGCCTAGTTCATCAAGATTGTGGAGAGTAAGTATTATTGTTTTTCCCAAAGCAACAACTGAGTTTAACCAGTCGCAAGCTAATTTTTTTGCATTGTCATCTAGGTGCATGAATGGTTCATCTAATAAAATTATCGGTTTGGTGGATTGTAAAATTAGCCACAAGGCAACCAGCCTTTGCTGGCCTGCTGATAGTTCCTGATATGGCATATTTAGAAATTGCGGCCATGGAAATGGAGCATTAGTTGTTGAAAAATATGGTAGCTGTTTGCGCAAAATAATTTGTGGTTTTAAACCATTCTTTATACCTAAAAAAGATATTTCGCCATTAACTACGACTTCGCCTCGCTTTGGCTGTAATTCTTTTAGTAGCAATTTTAAAAAAGAAGTTTTGCCGCTTCCATTGCTGCCAATTATCGCAATTATCTTGCGTTTCTCGCTAAGAATATCGATTGGATACATACCCGAAAGACAAATAAATGGATGAACTAAATTAGAAACTTGTATAGACATTTGCGATCACGTACTAATATAGCTAAAATGTAAACTGACATTGTATACAAAACATTATGACGACATTAGCACGTAGCGCAATCATTAAGTCGATAACAACGGCTGAAAATAAGTTGTTTTTTAAGCAGTGGCTAAGGTCACCTGCTCAGCTGGGCACATTTGCTCCTATTTCATGGAAGCTAGCGGATTTAGCTGCAAAGCAATTGAACATAAATACAAATACTAAAATTGTTGAAATTGGGGCAGGAACTGGAAGATTAACCAGGGCTCTTTTAGCCAGAGGGGCTAATATTGAAAATCTAGCAATGGTTGAGCTTGATCAACGGATGTCTGTTTTCTTGGAAAACTCTTTGCAGCAGATGTACCCTAATACTGAGCTTAAGGTAATTACAGATGATGCTTGTAATCTGGGGAAAATTATACCTGCTTCATGGGGTGGTAAGGTTGATTACGTGGTTTCAGCTATCCCTCTTTTAAATTTGGATGAATCTATTCGTGAAAAAATTATTTCAGCTGCATTGGATGTTTTAAATCCATTAACAGGTTCAATCGTTCATGTTAGTTATAGCCCAGTTTCACCTATTAGATTTATGGAGGGGGATATTTTACAAAAGCGTGCAGCTTCTTTGTGGAATAATGTGCCTCCTGGTTTTGTTTGGCGCTTTACTCAAAAACGTTACTTACATGATTTAAGTGCATAATGAAAAATAAAGAAAATGTGGTTTTTTTTAAAAGTTTGTTAAAGTCGCCTTTAAAGACTGGTGCATTTTTTCCAAGCTCAAAAAATCTAGCGCTTTCCATTTCAAGTTTTGTAGAGATGCCTGCAGAAGATGAATACATAATTGAACTAGGGGCTGGAACCGGTAGGTTAACCTCAGCAATTTTATCTAGGGGTATACCCGAATCAAAACTTATTATTTTAGAAATGCAACCGTCTTTAGTGAAATTTTTAAAGAAAAAATTTCCACAAACAGTGGTTATTGAAGGCAATGCCTCAGAAATGATTAAATTGCTACCGGAGCATGTTATTGGTAAAATTTCCACGATTGTTTCTGGCATACCAATGGTTAATTTGCGATTTCAAGAGCAGCAAGCAATAGTTCAATCATGCAAAAGCGTGATGAATCAAGGTGGTGTATTACTGCAATTTACTTACAGACCTGGGTCGCCTTTACCGTCAAATAAGCTTGGATTGAGGCAACGCTATTTAGGTCATGTTTTGATGAACATGCCACCTGCGGCAATATGGGAATATAGAGCCGTGCAGCATATTGTAGCATATTCATTCAAGGATCATTTTCAGTTTAAACGAGCAAAAAAATGATCGACTGGCGGGCGATATTCTTTGTGATAGGCGCCATGCTGGTAGGCGTTTCTAGCATTATGATTCTACCTGTTGGCTATGAGTTTTTAAACGGTAAGGATGGGGTGTGGAATCAATTTTTGCTACCATTTTTTATAACAGGTGGAACTGGTGCATTATTTGTTCTTACCAACTATCAAAAAACTCAAATTAAACTAGGTATTAGAGAAGCATTTTTATTAACTTTTCTTTCGTGGGTAATATGTAGCTTTTTTAGTTGTTTGCCAATATATTGGCTTTCCCATGAATGTACGCTGATTAACGCCTTATTCGAATCTGTTTCATCCTTAACCACAACTGGATTTTCTACGATCGGCAACCTAGAAGCTTTGCCTAAAGGGCTAATTTTGTGGCGCGCTATTTTGCAATGGTTAGGTGGAATTGGTATTATCGTAATGGCGATTACTGTTTTTCCCGTATTACGAATTGGTGGAATGCAGTTGTTTCGTAGTGAATTTTCAGATCGTTCAGAAAAAATATTACCAAGGGTCTCGCAAATTGCTGCGGGAATTTTATATGCTTATACGCTATTTACTTTGCTTGGTTATGGTGGCCTAAAATTGTGTGGTTTAGAAAGCTTTGATGCTTTTTGCCATGCAGCTTCAGCCATTTCAACTGGTGGACTTTCTACACGTAGTAACGGCATGCTCTTTTTTGATAGTGCTGCTGTTGAAATGATTCTAATGGCTTTAATGGTTGTAGGTGGAGGTACGTTATTGCTTTATATTCGCCTTTGGAAAGGGGATTATAAAAGCGTTTTTCGTGATCAGCAATTAAGGGGATACCTAAAGGTACTAAGTTGTGCTTGTATTTTTTTGAGTATCTGCTTGATTGTGCAAGGTGAGCCTTTGCTTTCTAGTATACGTAAGGGATGTTTCGTCGCTGTTTCTACGATTACTACAACTGGATTTGTGTTGTTTAATTATATGGATTTTGGGCCGACAGTTATTACAATGGTTTTTTTAATGTCATTCATTGGTGGGTGCACAGGTTCAACAGCTGGTGGAATTAAGATATTTCGTTTTCAAATTATCGGTAGTTTTATTCGTAATCATATAAAGCAACTAAGGCGGCCACACGGGGTTTTTATACCAATGTTTCAAGGACAGAAAATTTCTGATCAATTAGTTTCATCGGTCTTTACTTTTATTGGTTTGTATTTGTTATCAATAGCCATATTGGCAATTTTACTGTCATTAACAGGGCTTGATTTTGTTAGTTCAATCTCTGGGGCAGTTGCAGCCATTGGTAATATTGGCGCAGGTTTGGGAAGCATTTTAGGGCCAGTTAGCAATGTTGACCAAATTCCTATTTTTTCAAAAGTATTTTTAATGCTAGGAATGATTTTAGGGCGTTTGGAATTACTTACTGCTTTAGTGCTGTTGTCTCCAGGCTTTTGGCGTCGTTAAATCCCAATTTAGTTTAATATTTGAATTCGTTTTTCACGTGCAGTGAGGCCGCTAATAATTAAAACTTTTGATTTTGGTTTGTAAAAATAGCTAGATAAGATCTCAATTACCGCTGCGTTTGCTAGGTTATCAGCGGGAGGTGCTGTTACATAAACCTTCAATATTTTTTTGTTGTTAATGCCATCTACTAAGCTACCAATGCGGCTTTTTGCAGCTTTGGGTGTGACTTTTACCCAAAAACAAAACCCTTCCTCATTCTTTTGAGCGAATGGTGGAATATCTTCAAACATTAACATTTGTAATTTGTCTGAGTTTCAACCCAATTGGCAAAATCTGGGTTGGTGTGTTTTACATCTAGCGTAATAATTGCAGGACATTCGTATGAATGTAATTCTTTTAAACGTTGGTAGACTGGCTCTTCGCATGCTTCTTTTGTTTTTAACAACATAACAATTTCCGATGTTTTTTCAATTTTCCCATTCCATGTATACATTGAATTAATTGGCCACATATTTACGCAGGCAACTAATTGCTCAGTAAGCAAGGTTTGAGCAATCACTTCAGCCTGTTCTGCATTTGAAATGGTTGTGTAGATAATTAACACTGAGGCTATTCCCACAATTTCTTGATTGCATCAAGTTCATCGGCTTTGCCAAAATTGTAAACATTTGCCTCAGGCACAATTCGTTTAATCAGTCCTGAAAGTACCTTGCCTGTACCAATTTCCACAAACGTATCAATACCTGATTTTGACATATTGGTAATTAACTCTACCCAACGTACCCTTTTAGTAATTTGTTGCACGAGTAGATCACACACTTCACCTTGATGGTAAACATTAGCTGTAACGTTAGCATAAACTTCTACCTGCATTGGCTTAATTTGTACAGATTGCAACGCTTGTTCCATTATGTTGGACGCAGGAATCATTAAGGAACTATGGAATGGTGCACTAACTGGTAAAGGAAGTGCTCTTTTTGCTCCCATTTCTTTTGCTTTTTCAATTGCCCATTGTACAGAATTTAAGTGTCCACTTATCACTATTTGGCCAGGGGAATTATCGTTAGCAATTTCAACAGATTCGCTTGTGTAAGGTGCAGATTGTAAAAGACCTTCAATTTGCGGCATTTCTAATCCGATAATTGCAGCCATAGCTCCTTGCCCAACTGGCACAGCACCTTGCATAGCATTACCACGCAATTTAACTAACATCACGGCATCTTTTAGGGAAAAACATCCAGCTGCGGTTAATGCAGAGTATTCACCTAGAGAGTGGCCAGCAAGAGCTTTAGCAATAGCATTAATGGGGTTGCCCAGTTCATTTTCTAAAACTTTTTGCGCCATTAAACTGGCTGTAAGTAACGCTGGCTGGGTGTTTTCGGTTAGGGTTAATTGGTCTGATGGGCCTTCAAACATTATTTTTTTTAAGTCTTGTTTTAAGACGCCACAAGCCGTATCAAGTACTTCTTTCGCGCTGGCAAAATTATCGTACAGGTCTTGTGCCATGCCAATAACTTGTGATCCTTGTCCTGGGTAAACAAATGCAATGTTCATAAGCGTATTCTTTGGAGTTTTCGAATTCTAACATTCTTACCAATAAATTCGTAAATTATTTTTTTCTCTAAGTGTTGAAATTTGGAATGTTAACAAAATTTTAATTTTTTTATTATTAGCATGTTAAATGATTACTTTGTTAACAACCTAAGGAAAAATTTATGTTTTTAAAATTGTTTATCTGCCTGACAGTACTGGCTAATTTAACTGCTTTTGCTGCAGGTGCTGATTTATATGCTAAGTACAAGAAACCCGGGACTAGTTTTATCGTAAATAAAAAATTAAGTCCTGGTGCAAATATCTTTTTACACGAATCTCCATCTATTGCTTTAGAAGCTGTAGCAAAGGCAGGTCCAAAAAATCTAAACGATGGTCTACGTAAAGCTTACGAGGCATTCGCTAAACATTTTGCTGGGAGCCAAACTCCAATTGAAACTGTTAAAGATGGGGCAGTTGAAAGTAAAAATGGAGATATACCATTTAGAATGTATAGAAATCATGAACCAAAGCAAGATAGAGTTATTGTTTATGTGCATGGTGGCGGTTGGGCACGTGGTAACCTCAATACGCACGACGAATTGTGCCGAAGACTTTGCAGTAATACAAAATCAGTTGTAATCGCTGTGGATTACAAATTAGCACCTGAACATGTTTATCCTGCTGGATTTGAGGATGTAAAAGCAGTATACGATTGGGTTTTGCAGAACAGATCATCTTTTGGTCTAGATAAAGATGCTAAAATTATTATGGCAGGTGATAGCGCAGGTGGTAACCTTGTTGTTGCTTTAAATTTATGGTTAATTGATAACGGTAAAGATTTACCACATAAAAATTTACTGCTATATCCGGCTCTAGATTTGAGCATCCCAGAAGAAACAGATAATGACTACGTTAATGGGTACTTGTTGACCCAAGATTCAATAAATAAATTTGTTATTGGCTATGTGGGGACTTTAAAAGACGCAATAGCAAAAACAAAAAATGATCCTTATTTATCTCCAATGCTTGCATCACCTGAGCAATTATCAAAACTACCGAACACTTTAATTATTTCAGCTGAGTGCGATCCTTTAGAGGCTCAAGCAAAAACATTTATAAGCAAAATAAAGGCAGCAGGTAATAACAATATAGATCAACACGTAGAGCCAGGAATGATCCATATTTATGCTCAATTTTTTGGGGTATTTGAAGGGGCAAGTAAGTCTTTAGAGAAAATGGTTGAGTTTATAGGTTAATTAATTTGCCTTAACATAAAGACTTAAAGCGTTGAAATGCCTTAGGCCTTTATGTAATTTTATGGGACTTTTTTAAAGAGTGTAAAAAAGTTCTTGGCAATCAAAAGATGAATCATTACTATGTAAGATACGCCAAGGCGTAATAGTTATGATCGCATGTCTGAAAAATATAATAGCGATCACGAATTTTTCCAAACGTTAATATAAGTGGTTATTAAATTGACAATGAAAATGCATAATGCGCGTAAGCCCCGGATGAAGGGGAGACATCGGCCGAATGTGCCGCAAGAAAATTTTGGTAATTCGACGATAGATATTGATAAGATTGACTCTAGATGTCGTCATAATGTTCAGTTTATTCGTCAATTTGTCGATAAATTTAACAATTTAGCTCGCGAAATGTTATCGTCTGGTGATAGAGTAGCAGCTGAAGGGTTTCATCAGCATGCTGATCATTACCAACGCTTGTTGAATGAGCGTTTGCATGATCGTATGATGCAGGAACGTACAGCAACTGAAAAAGTACAACGCGAAACTATGGAGGGGCAAAATGAATCCCGAAATGTTTACCCAATCGATGCAACTAGCACTGCAGTCAGCGCAACAAAAAGCGATGGAAAATCAGCACCAGCAGCTGACTCCGTGGCATGTCCTGAAGGCGTTGCTACAGCCGTCTAGTGATTTAGCACTAACGCTAATAGAAAAAGCTGGTGGTAATTTAGCTAATTTCACTAGTGAATGTGAACAACAGATTAAGAATCAACCAAAGGTAACAGGTGCTGCAGGGCAAATGTACCTCTCTGTTGAGCTTGCTCAGATTCTTGAGCTAGCAGAAGTGAATGCAAAAAAAATTCAAGACAAGTACGTAGGGGTTGATATGGTCATGCTTGCCATGTGCATATCTGCACCCACTAAAGGATTGTTTGAAAAGAACAATATTACTCCTACTAAGTTAAATACAATCATCAATGAAATAAGAAAGGGCCAAAGTATGGACAGTCAAACTGCTGATGAAAATCTTCAAGCCTTAGAAAAATATGCCCAAGATCTAACTGACCTTGCCAGAAAAGGAAAACTTGACCCAGTGATTGGGCGTGACGAAGAAATTCGTAGAACCATTCAGGTTTTAACTCGTCGTACGAAGAACAATCCTGTTTTGATTGGTGAACCTGGGGTAGGGAAGACTGCAATTGTTGAAGGTCTGGCCTTAAGGATTGTTAATGGTGATGTACCAGAGTTAATTAAAAATACTCGGCTTATGTCACTCGATTTAGGTGCACTGCTTGCGGGGGCAAAATTCCGCGGGGATTTTGAAGAGCGCTTGAAGGCAGTACTATTACACACCCTAGTTGGCGCAGGTAAAACTGATGGTGCCATGGATGCCTCAAACATGTTAAAGCCTGCTCTGGCAAGAGGAGATCTACATTGCATAGGTGCTACAACATTAGATGAATATCGTTTGCATATTGAAAAAGATCCAGCTTTAGCAAGGCGTTTCCAGCCAGTACTGGTTGATGAGCCAACCGTTGAGGACAGTATTTCAATTTTGCGCGGTCTTAAAGAAAAGTATGAGTTGCACCATGGTATTCGCATAAGTGACGGTGCAATCGTTGCGGCGTGTACATATTCTAATCGATATATTAGTGATCGTTTTTTACCCGATAAGGCAATTGACCTTATGGATGAAGCGGCAAGTCGTTTGCGTATGATTGTGGATTCCAAGCCTGAAGATATTGATGAGTTAGACCGTAGAATCATTCAATTAAAAATAGAGCGTGAGGCTCTTAAAAAGGAAACAGACTCTGCCTCTAAAGAGCGTCTTGAAAAATTAGATGTTGAGCTTAAAGAGTTAGAGAGTAAATCGCAGGAACTTTCTAAAGTATGGCAGCAAGATAAGCAATCGATAGCAGAAACTCGCCGTATAAAGGCAGAGATTGATAAGTTAAGGTCTGATGCAGAAATTGCTCAACGCCGAGGTGATTTAACAACTGCGAGTGAAATTATGTATGGCAAAATTCCAAACTTACAAGCAAAGCTAGATGCACTTCAGCAAAACGGCAATAAAGCTAGTGTGCAAGAACAAATTACAGCTGAAGATATTGCTTTGGTTGTTGCGCGTTGGACAGGTATTCCGGTCGAAAAAATGTTAGAGGGTGAAAAGTCTAAGCTTTTAAAGATTGAAGAATGTTTACACAAACGAGTAGTTGGTCAAAATGAAGCAATTAAAGCAATTGGTAATGCCGTAAGACGTTCACGTGCTGGACTACAGGATCCGAATCGTCCAATGGGATCATTCTTATTTTTAGGGCCAACAGGGGTTGGTAAAACAGAAGTTTGCAAAGCCTTGGCAGAATTTTTGTTTGACGACGAATCTAACATTGTTCGTATAGATATGTCTGAGTACATGGAAAAGCACAGTGTTGCTAGGTTAATTGGAGCACCTCCGGGTTATGTTGGCTATGAACAAGGTGGCGAGCTAACAGAAGCAATTCGCCGTAAACCTTATTCCGTAATTTTGTTTGATGAAGTTGAAAAAGCGCACCGTGATGTGTTTAACATTCTTTTGCAAGTTTTAGATGATGGTCATTTGACTGATTCCCAAGGTCGTAAGGTTGATTTTAAAAATTCGATTATAATTTTAACTTCAAATCTAGGATCAGCTGCCTTAGCGCATCAGCCTGAAAATGAAAGCGTAATTGTACCAAAAGTACGTGACCAGGTAATGGCATCTGTGCGCGAAGCTTTTCGTCCAGAATTTCTTAATCGCTTAGATGAAATACTTATTTTTAATCGTTTGCAAAAGGTGGACATGGCGCAAATTGTTGAAATTCAATTAAAGAATTTAGAAAAGCGTTTGGAAGATCGACAATTGCATTTGACTTGGGATAACAGCGCAATTGCTTGGCTTTGTGAAACTGGTTACGATCCAGTTTATGGAGCGCGCCCATTAAAACGTGTGATTCAAAGAACTGTGCAAGATCCCATAGCTTTAAAAATTCTGGATGGTACAGTTAAATCTGGTGATCAGTTGCTTTTGAGGCAAAATGGTGATGCACTAGAGGTGCAAACAAGGCAAGGGCAGTGAGTAAATTAATGAAGAATTCTTTGGTGGTAACCATAGTAGTGTCTTTGCTGCTGGTTTTTGGATTATATAGCCTTGGTAATATATTGGTGCCATTTATAACTGGTTTTATTGGTGCATACATTCTTAATTTACCGGTAACCATTCTTAGTAAATGGCGTGTTCCTAGGGGCATAGGGTCTTTTGTAATGATCATGGCTGTGCTTGTGTTTTTGGGTGTACTAACTACGGTGGCTATTCCATTTTTGCATAAAGAGTTTGTGTTGTTGTCCCAAAATATGCCTGATATTGTGCAGCATTTTTATAGCTTAATTAATCCAGTCCTAGATTTTGCCGCAGAGCGTTTGCCGCGGGAAGATATTGCTCAAATTAAGACGCAGCTGAGTGGTCAATTTGGCAGTATTATGACTTGGATGGTGCAATTTATTATTAAAATTTTAAGTAATGGTTTGGCTCTGGCAAACGTAGTTTCTTTAGTCGTATTAACTCCTGTTGTAATGTTTTATTTGCTCAAAGATTGGCCATTTGTTATTGAGTGCACGAAAGGACTATTACCAAAAAAATATGCGCAAAAAATTATAGCAAATGCACAGGCAATTGATGCCACCCTCTCTAGCTATGCCAGGGGGCAGATGCTGGTGTGTTTTATTTTGGCAATTTTGTACGCGATTGGCTTAACTATTGTGGGCTTAAAGAACGCTGTTTTTGTAGGGATATTTACAGGGTTTATTTCATTTATTCCTTACGTTGGCGCTTTTATTGGCTTTTTGTTAAGTGTGTTTATTCACTTAAGTGCTAGTGGAACCTGGAATCCTTTAATGTCTATAGCTTTGGTATTCCTTATAGTACAATCAATTGAGGGTAATTTTTTAACCCCCAAGCTGGTTGGTGTACGCATTGGTGTGCACCCTGTATGGATTTTATTTAGTTTGTTAGCATGCGCCACATGGTTTGGTTTTTTTGGTATAGTGTTAGCGTTACCAATTGCAGCAGTAATTAGTTCAGTGTTAAGAACTGTTAGGAAAGAGTTGTAGCTTGGGAAATAATACCTAAATAAATAGATGCCCCTTAGCGGGGCATAGCTATTATCTTTTTTTCTTAGACGACTTTGCTTTTTTAGCCTTAGCAGCTTTAGCCTTTTTAGCAGCCGCAGCTTTTTTCTTTTTGGCAGCCGCTTCTTTTTTCTTTTTAGCAGCCGCGTCTTTTTTCTTTTTGGCAGCCGCTTCTTTTTTCTTTTTAGCAGCCGCAGCTTTAGCTTTTTTTGCCTCTGCTGCTTTTGCCTTTTTAGCAGCGGCAGCTTCTTTCTTTTTTTCTGCATCTGCAGCTTTTTTCTCATCTGCTGCAGCTTTATCTGCAGCGGCTTTATCTGCAGCAGCTTGTGCTGCGTCATCGCCGCCACCTCCGCCGCCACCACCTTGATTCTGACTGTCATCTGCTGTGGTATCGTCTACTTGATTGCCACCGTCATCTCCGCCACTTTGATCACCGCCGTCATCTCCGCCACTTTGATCACTGCCGTCATCTCCGCCACCTTGATCACTGCCGTCGTCTCCGCCACCTTGATCACTGCCGTCATCTCCGCCACCTTGATCACTGCCGTCATCTCCGCCACCTTGATCACTGCCGTCGTCTCCGCCACCTTGATCACCATCTTCTGATTGATCATCGCCATCAGAGGCGTATAACGTTAAGTTACCACTAAAGCAGAATAGGCCAATTAAAATGTAATAAAATATTTTCATATGCATAAACTCTAAACATTACTTTTATTATATTCTACGATTAATAAGTTAAAAAATTACTAACTGTATGGTCAATAATGGTAGTAATGAACAAGGTATGATATATTTTAGCTTAACACCACTTAGTGGGTGTGCTGCGCTGTCATTGTATTTTGGTAGCAGTACCAGAAAATTCTCATTAAGTGGTAAAATCTAACAGCTTTACCTGATAGCCCATCACTTGGAGTAATATCTTCATAGTACAGTAACTCCTCCAGGTGCCCCACCATCAAGTACCATGGAGATGTAATTGATCTGTTGGCAGTGAGGCTTTTTGGAACGATCTATTGAACCCACTACTCATTTGAAGAATTATGGTTTTAATAAAATCAAAAAAAATATTTAAATAATCTTAAACATTAATAATATATTAATAATTGCAATTGTATAATTAGCATAGAAATTTATTACTTCCGTGAGATGTTTCTATGTTAGTTATTAAGTTTTTATTAATCTTTTTCTTCTTCCTGTTATTAAATCTTGAATGTTCTGCAAATCCAAGTAGTGATTTGGATTCGTTGGATTCATGCGATGCTGCCCCTATTCGAAAGAATGGCTGTAAAGTGGCATCAGAGCGTGTTATAGAAGAGGCTAAATCCCTAAAAAAGTTTGCGTCTAAGAAACGCAGGAGGTCTTCCAGTGATACTCCTTGTGTTGATTTACCATCATTTGATTCAATTATTGAGCTTTCAGGTATTAGTAACTGGCCTAGTGAGTTAATTTACAATCAGGGCAAATTAAATTCATGCACAGCAAACGCTTTAGCTTTCTGTATTAGATACCTATCAATTCGCAATAGTAGTGATCCAAAAAGCTTTGTTGATAATCCAGAACTTTTATCTCCATCAAGGTTATATCTTTATTACAATACTAGGTATCTTGAAGGTCTTATTGATAAAGAAGATATTATTGAAAAAGATACAGGTGCATCAATTGCTGCATCTGTTCTTGCTTTAATTAGATATGGCTGTTGCCCAGAAACATTTTCAGATGAATTGCAATGTGCACTCGGATCACTTGAGTATGGAGGCTGGGAATATAGAAAAAAACTATTTCCTGTTCAACCAACACCAGAAAATTACCATTTTGCATTAGGCCACAATAGTGGATTGAAGTGCGAAGAGGCGGCATTACAGGATGCTGCACCCAATCCTTACAAAAGTATTCCAAAGAATATTCGTTGTGTCGATTTATGTTCTAAATACAAAAAAAAGAGTAAGCGTTCTCTAACTATTAAACAAAAAAACTCGCTAATTAAAGAATTTAAGGCGGTTTTGAGCAGAGATGTTCCAATTTTTTACGGACTAACTCACGACAAAAATTTAGACAACGACGATCATGGTTTTGTACAAACACCAGACATGAAAACGTTTTTACCAGCTGAGGATGAGCTTTCTACTGCAGAAGTACATGCAATTGTCTTAGTTGGTTATGGCAAATACAACCCATCTAAGCCTAGGAAAAATTATTTTAAATTTATTAACTCATGGGGGGCATGTTGGGGTCATAAAGGATTTGGATACTTAGAAGAAAAGTATATAACCAATCAGCATCTGTTTTCGTTGGGTGGATACTCTATAGATTTAGCTAAGGGGGAAATATGATTTTTACCAGAACAAATAATTTAAAAAAAATTACTTTATTTAAGATGCTTTGCTTATGCTTTTTTTATGTTTATGCGGAAAAAACAGATGTGTCTGTTTCGCCTGCACCACCGTTCTCTCTTTACTTTCCCAATATAGGTCAAGGAAATTGTGCAATGCTAACTAATGCAGAT
>JAPLON010000089.1:0-17261 GCA_026400695.1 Pseudomonadota bacterium | reverse complement strand
AAGAGTTTTGTTGGTATTTTCGATTGTGGAAGTATTTCAAACAGAGAGGCTAAATGGCAGGAAAAAATTCTACCACTTATGCAGGAATTTACCGCAAGAAAAAAAAGTAAATGGTTGATTGTAATTTCTCACCCAGACCATGACCATTATAACTTTCTACCATCCATTATAGATTACATTACACCTAAGTTAAGAAATAATGATATTAAGCTAACGCTTGTACTTGGAGGTTTATTAGATAAATATTTTTACTATCAAGGAGGTTACTCTTTGATAGATAAAGTAAGTAGCCTTTTGTCTATGAATAAACCTGGAGTTAGGGTTATTTCTATGAGTCATGAAATAAATCGTCCAGTGTTGCGAAAAGCTATTACCAAAACTGGTGTGCTTAAAAAACAATTGAAGGTTCCAAAAGAAGATATAGAGGCAACAGTAAATGATCTTCTGGGTGATCCTGGTTACATGAAAAGTGCCGTTGATCGCCGTGTGGATAAAGAGTTAGAATCTATTACTAAAAAATTGAGTAAGCTGGAAATAAAAAAAACTAATGAACGTGTGGAAAATGGTATTAAAAGAGAATTAGAGATGTCTCTTAATGATAGATCACATCTATTACAAAAATCCGTGAAACGCTATTTTAGGGATAGTGGTTTGAGTCATCCATTAAAAAACAAACTGCGAGGGTATGTTGAAAATACGAATTTAGAAAAATTTATAGGGTTAAAATTCATTCCTTCTGAAATTACGATTTCTGTTTTATCTGCAAATGCTGGGCAGTCGTGTATGCCGTCACAGCCAGCTACGATAATCAATGACGATGAAAATGCGAATAGTACTGTTTTACAAATTGTCCATAATGAAACTGAATGCTCTATTCTTCTGCCGGGAGATGCTACAGGCGTAACCACAGACAGAGTGCTAAGTCGTCTTCCTACTACTTTGCTTGGTAAAGTTCAATATGCCATAGCCTCACACCATGGGGCCAACACAGATGAAACAAATAATGAAGAATGGGTTGACTGTGTTCGTCCTGCTTTTGTACTTTTTAGTGCTTCATCCCAGGGGAATAACTTTAATCATCCTCGATCATCTATAGTTGCTCAGTACCTCAAGTATGCTCAGCCTGGGCCAGCTCATGATTTAACATGCTTTATGAAAAGAAATGAAAGAGAGCCAGATACAGCTTTTAAACCTTTTCCTATTGAAAAAGAATTTCTTGATAAAGATGATGATAAGGTCACAATCAAAGGCGTTACCAAACAAGTTTATTACAGTGGTGATGATAATTATTTTGAAGGTCCTTATGAATTTCCTTGTAGAGAAACACGGATATAGTTGGTCTTTCTGTGAGAGTTCAGCATGATGGTGCATACCGTTGTGTTGAGCTCTTTTCAACTATAGGCAAAATCAATTTTGCTTTTTCTATTGCTTGTTGGTTGTTTTCCATAAATTGTTCGTCATTTTCTCCTACATAGACAAAACTTGTGCCTAGGTATTCAACACCTAAATATTGGCAGGTTTGTTCAAAAGTATCCTCAAAGCCTTTTGGTAATGAGGTGCCAAAGCTGGCAATTACAAATAGTTTTTTGCCACGTAACTTGCGGCCTAAATCTTTTCTAATATCAAGGAGGTCAGTAATGCGGTCTATAAAAATTTTCATAAGAGCACTCATTGTATACCAGTAAACAGGGGTGGCGAGGATTATGGTGTCAAATTCGACAATACGTTCTATTAGGGGGATGAAATCATCTGACTTATTAAGGTATTCGTAATCGTACGGTTTGATGCTAAGGGTGTTCAAATCAACTAGTGGAATATCACATTTGCCAATTATTTGGTTTATGGCTTTTCTGGTATTACCATGGCTTCTAGAGCTGCCAAGTATGATAATAGGATTAGCCATTTAATGCAGTTTCTTGCCGTTAGGGGATTTTGGATCAATCGTTACTAGGCATATATCACCATTTTCATCGCTAAATCCTACAAGCAAAAATTGCGATAAAAATCCCGCTATGTTCTTTTCGCCTAAATTTACGCATCCGACAATTTGTCTTCCTAATAAAGTTTCGGGGGTGTAATGAACTGTTACTTGAGCTGAGGTTTGTAAAGTCCCAATTTCAGGGCCAAAATCTGCCCATACTTTAAATGCGGGTTTTCTAGCTTTAGGGAATTCTTCCACTTTTACAACTGTGCCAGAGCGCAGGTCTACTTTTTCAAATTCTTCATAAGTAATTATTTTTTATCAGTAAAATATCCAGAAAAACCGCCCCATTCTGTTTTTCTAGCTGATTTTATGATTGTTGCGCCGGCGCACATAGCTTCTTCTAACACTTCAATAACTCTCTCTTCACTTTCCACGTTATGTGCTAGAGTAATCCCTCTAAAACCGAATCCAGTGCTTGCAACATCAGCATCTTCAGCTAACAAATCCCATGGATAAATAGCAAGCCATGTGCCATTCAGAGTAAAAAAAGCAACATTACCTTCAAAACGCATTTTTGGAAAACCAAGTCCATGCTCATAAAAATTGGTGGCTGCCTCTAAATTTTTAGTACCTAAGGTGATAATGTTTATCGCTGGTTTCATTTTATTTACCTTAAAAATTTTCCCCAAAATTTTATACCACTTTTAACTGGAATTGGGGTTCTTTGGTTTGATAAAAAGATAATACCAATTTCTGCTGATGGAATGAATCCTATAAAAGAACCTATACCATTAATGTAGCCGGAATGAAAAATGAGCTTTTTGGCGGGATCTTTTTTAGGGCTCAATATGCGCCAACCAAGAGCATAAAGTGATTCAATATTTTTTTTATCAACCGGCTTTCCCAGGTTCCACTTGAAACAATCATCATTTGATTTTATGGGGGTAAACATAACATCTAAAGTTTTTTGGGATATAAGATCAGGTCTATAGCCAAAACAGAGTTTGAATAATTCGATCATGCTATCAAGTGAGGCAAAAACGCCTGCCGATGCCGGGACTGTTTTTGGGTAATACGGTGGAAATGGTAATGGAGTCATTGTCTCAACACCATCTACCGTTGTTTTAGAGTGTGGGTATGCTACCTCGACATTCATTGGGATTGGTAGTACTTGTAATCCTTGCGTATTAAGATCTGCGCTTAGTTTTTCTATGGCAATGCTAAGACTCAAATCTTTGGCGTTTAGAGCTTCTTCAACTAGACTGAACATGGTATTGCTGTACCTATAGAATTGCCCTGGTTTACCTTTTGGCTGCTGCTTTTGGATAGTGTTTAAAAGTTTTGCACGACTCATGCCTTGTTCAACTTCTGCGTTACCTGAAAATTGATATCCTGTTGTGTGGCTTAAAATATTGCTTAAACTGACTGGGTTTTTTAAGCATGGTACCTTGAATTTTTCATTAAAATTTAAAAGTCCTTTATCTACCATTAATGCAATAGATGTTGCTGAAACAACTTTTGAAACGGATGCTAAAGGGAATAGGGTGCTAGAAGTGATTTTGCCAGAGTTGCCATTTTGTTTGCCAAATGTTGATTTATAAACAACTTGGCCTTTATAAAAAATTGCAATGGCGCCACCCTGTAGTTCATTTTTTTGAACTTCTAGTTCTTGGATAAATTTCTCAATTTGGGGGGGTGTTTCAGTTTGTGCGGACAATAGGCTGTTGCCACATACAGACAATAAGGTGAAGAATGGTATTAAGAATTTTTTCATTAGTCTCTCTTTACTTGTTGTGTCTTTTTTACGATAAAATTTAGCCACCTGCCTTCTTGGCTTGGGGACGCCTTACTTCTAGTGTCCAGCTCTGTCCATATTTCAACAATATCAAATATACCTTCAAAATAAGGTTTCACGTTTTCTTCATTCATATTCCAAAAATCACGCTCTAAAGTTGGCATATGGTCTATTCCGTATTTATAAGATGCATAAAATATACCCCCAGGTTTAAGGGCACGATAAATGCCCTCATACACTTTTCTTGTTTCTTGATAAGAGATGTGAAGTAAAGAAGCTTGGGCCCATACTCCATCAAATATTTCATCAAAATTCATATCTTGAAACATAAGCTTTTGAACGTTTAGCCCTGTTTCTTTTGACGCCATTGAAGTCATTTCTTCAGAAGCATCAAAAGCAGTTACGCTATATCCTTGGCTTAGAAAGTATTTAGAATCTCGGCCAACTCCACAACCTGCATCTAAAATATGAGCATTGCTTGGTAATTTTTTTAGAAAAGCTTCATAGCTGTTTGAGATATCTGCATTAATTGTTCTGTCGTAAAATGCTTGAGCATTGTTATTATAGTAGCAAATAGTTTTATTCATAAATCTCTCTCTTTAAATAATAAAAGTTCGTGTTTTTACTGTGCAATGCCTTGAATTTGGATTTCATCGTCAAAATACTTTACAAGGAAAGTTTTAGATAATTTGGGGTTTTTCAAATTTTTTCTTGTGAATTCCGCTGTGAATCCACACTTTTTGTAGAACTCTGGTGCGTTAAATTGGTTGGTACATAAATTTATGTTATTGAACCCTTTGCCTTGAAAATGGTTTTCAAGAGTTTCAATCAATTTTTTACCTAATCCTTGGTGGCGATGTTTTGAATCTACCCACATATCATCAATATAAATTTCCGAGAATGCGGTGTAGGCGTTTAGAACGCCAATGGTTTCGTTTTGTTCATTATTTAAAACTAACGAGAATCTTTTATAATTTACATCGATCCCGTGGCTACTCTCGTATGCCACTAAGTCATCTCTCATTTTGGTTTCAGTTTCTTCTGAAATTTGGTCAACAAATTTTATGGAGATCATGTGTGATTTCGCAAGAATTTAATTATTACGATGCTGCCATAAATGTCTTGATTAATCCACGGTTTCCACAATCTTTAAATAAGGTGGTTGCAGTATAGTTATCGATTATTGTAACGACAATTTAACAAAGCGAAATAAATTGTAGATATTGATGATTTAGAAAAACAACCCCCATGATTCTTAGATTAAGATTTTGTTACTGCTTATCTTTATTTTCATTGTTAGTAAAATATTAATACTTTAAAAGTATTCTATATTGTGACGATTCTAATTTTGGCTACTGAGTTAGCACAAATAGCCGAACCAAAGGTTTTAAAAAAAACCACAAAATCTAAAAGTAAACAACGCAGCAATCCCTTAGATCTAAGTAGGAAAGGCGTTGTGATGATAAATGTAAAATCCTATGTAAATGCCACCGATTCTGATTCAAAAAGATGGAAAGGAACCGGTTTTATTGTTGATAAAAGTCGTGGTTTAATTGCTACCAATCACCATGTAGCTGGAAATTTTAGTGTTTGTAGCTATGAACTTAAATTTAGTAACGGCTTAAAGGTAACGGCACGCCGCAGATATGTTGACCCGTTTTTAGATTTTGCCATTTTAGAAGTGGATCCTAAGAACATACCTGAAGACTGCGACGAATTAAAATTGTCAGAGCAACCCCCACAAATTAACGATGAAATTACAACCATGGGTAATTCCGCTGGCGATGAATTTTCAACAAAAACAGGAACTATTTTTAATATCTTCGATTGTGTAACCCCGTTTAACGATCAATCATTCCACTATTCCGGCATAACCGTTGGCGGAGCCAGCGGAAGCCCTGTATTTAATAAAAAAGGCGAAGTAGTTGGAATTATTTATGGTGGAAAGTTTGTTTCCGGCACAGTACTACCTATTAGGTACGTTAAAGACGCTCTAACTTATATTAAAGACAATCAAAATCCGCCAAGAAAAAGCATAGGGCTAAGCTTGCAGTATATTCCAATTGATGAATTACTCGCTGCAGGATTTTTAACCGAAGGTTTTGCAAAAAAATATCGTAAAGAATTTCCAGATGCCAAAGGAAAAATTATTACAGTACAAAACGTAATTAGTGGTTTTAAAGGTGCCAAAGTTTTTGAACCAGGAGACATTCTAGTAGAAGTAAATAATCAACCAATTGGACCACACATGATTGATCTTGGCAGAGTTATTGATACAGCATCAGAACCGCTAAAATTTAAAATATTGCGCGATGACAAAGAAATAGAAGTAACTGTAGTTGCCGAAGACCTCATGCAAGATAGCGAAAATAAAATGATAAGCTTCATGGGTACAGTTTGGTTTGAACACCATGATCAACTTACAGTAAGTATAGGTAATCGTGATGGCGGCGTATACTTTGCCGGAATATCAAAAACTTCACCACTACGTAGCGATGATAGTAACATCGGTAAGGGCTGGGATGATAAAATGTATAAACTTGTAGAAATCGATGGCAAACCAGTAGAATCACTAAAAGAACTTGAAGAAAGGATTCCAAGCATCGAAAAAAAATCAATGTTTACTTTACGCTATATCGATTATATTGGCCAAAATAATGGATTAACTGCATTTAAACAGGTTGACCGTAACCCCAGAGAAATTCTGGTGCGCTACGAAAAAGCTTTTGACACCCCAAAAACCTATACATGGGACGCAACATCCCACAATTGGAAAGATCAAACTATCGCAGCAGCAGAAAATAACAGCTCAGATTAAGCGCGGCATCAAACTATGTGTTCACATCACTTAGCTAGCTTTTTGCTCTGAAAATCTGGGTAACTCGACAACGTCGGTCCAATAGAACATAGCTTTTAATATATGCTCTTTAAACTCTTCGTAATCAAAAGACTTTCTAATAAATCCACTAGCCTGCAAGCCATAAGCAGAAGCCCTATCTTCAGGGTTTAAGCTGCTACTTAGCACGATTATCGGAATTTCCTGTAATTGTGCCTTTCGTTTCGTATCTTTCAAAATATCCAAACCGCGCATCAAAGGTAAATGCAAGTCTAGAAAAATCAAATCAGGCTTTGGCAAATCATGCTCTAAACCGGAATTAATATCATTTAAAAAGTTTGTAGCAGCAAAACCGTCGTTAATAGTATAAATATTTAATTTTTTTGGAAAGTCTGACAAAGCCTTGCGTAGCAAAAACTCATCGTTCACATTATCTTCTACAAGTAGAATATTAAAAACATCAGGATCACTAGGCAACACGCTCTCTGTTTCTTCAAAAAAACAAGCCAAATCTACCTTAAAAATCTTTGCCAATTCAAAAATCATCGTCGCTGATATCTTATTAATGCCCTTTTCATAGCGTTGTAATTGTTGGATAGAAACCCCCAAATCGCCAGCTAGAGTCTTTAATGGCCAGTTCATCCTGCCACGAAAATACGCCACCTTTTTTCCTAATATCTCGTCTCTACTGTCTGTCGCCATTATGAACCTCCATGTAATTCAAAAACCACTAAGTTAGCTTAAGCAAACACGCAAAATTAAAACAAGTTAATTTCTTTTTAATTTTCCCATTTTGAGCAGATAACCAAATTACAAACTTAAACCATTTATTCAGTTGTGGTTATCCTTTTGTGTAAATACAATGGCTAAATTTTAAAATTCACTTTTTATGAGATATTTTTCTTAATTTTCACCTAGCTTGCTAACTAGTACTGTGCCATACATACAAACAAGAATACGAAACGCACTTGACAATAACAATATTACAATAAAAGGAGGCAAAATGTCAGAGAATCAAAAAACAGAAGAATTACCTAAAAAAGATTATTTATCTATGGCTGAACGTGGCCGCAAAGGCGGGCAAGCCCGCGCTAAATCACTTGGTCACAATGGTTATGTAGAAATGGGCCGCAAAGGTGGCAAAGCTCGTGCTGAGCAGCTAAACCATGATGGCTATGTAGAAATGGGCCGCAAAGGTGGCAAAGCTCGTGCTGAGCAGCTTGGAGTAGATGGATACACTGAGCTAGGTCGTAAAGGTGGGACTGCCCGTTCTAAGCAACTTGGCCATGAAGGTTATGTTGCCCTAGGACGTAAAGGTGGTAAAGCAAGATCAGCTCAGCTAGGCCACGAAGGATACGTTGCTTTAGGGCGCAAAGGCGGACGCGCACGTTCGGAAGAACTTGGTCATGAAGGTTATGTAGCTTTAGGTAAAAAGAATAGTAAAGTAGCAGCTAATAGCACTACAATAAACGAAGAACCTAAACTAAAAACTGCAACTAACTAATCAATATTCGCAAGGTGATTGGTATGATGAATTTTAACGATGCTATTTTTCTGTATCAACATGAGGTAGAGCTGTTCTGTCTTTACAAAGAAGGTGATGAGCACATAAAGAATCCAAAAATTCGAAATGCGCTGCAGAACTTTTTAGAAATACATAGTGAGCACATTGAAACGTTGTCAAAACTGCTTAATTGGCCGCAAGAAAAAGAGTTGATGCCTTGTATCAGGAAATCGTATCTACACAACTACAAAGTGCTAAAAAATATTAATAGCGAAGAAGATGCCCTGAAAGCAATTCAAACTGGTGAGCTTTTAACCATAAAAGCTTACCAGAATGTATCACGCAAAAACGTTGACGATGAAGACAGTGCCAATATCTTTACGAAACATATTAAAGATAATGAAAAACCATACGAATATACTAATTCGCAGTTAAGAAATCGCAGGTAATACAGTAGCCTCTGCTTGGCCAAAACCAATGCAAATGTCGCCTTTTTTGGCAACAGCAACTGCTTTCATTGAGTCATGATCAGCCAAGTAAAAACGCTCCTCACCTGAATTTAGCTTAATCGGTATGGTAGAGTTCCAATTTAGTTCAACCATGCTGCCGTAAGAACTTGGGGTTGGACCACTAATTGTGCCCGTACCCAAAATATCGCCAGACTCCAAGTTGCAACCATTACTTGCATGATGCGTAACTTGTTGAGAAATATCCCAATACATATGCTTGTAATTAGTATTGGCAATTTCTTGGTAATCAGACATTTTTTCAGTTTTGATAGCTAGGCTAATCTCAATATCAAAATTACTCGTCTTCCTTTGCAAATATGGCAAAGGGTCAGGAGTTTGCTGTGGGCCATCCACACTAAATGGTTGCAAGGCATCCATAGTTACTACCCACGGTGAAATAGTCGTACCAAAATTTTTCCCTAAGAATGGTCCCAGTGGTACATATTCATAACGTTGAATATCACGCGCACTCCAATCAAGCAATATGACAACCCCAAAAACATGGTCCAAAGCTGACTTAATATCAATTGGTGAACCTAGTTGATTACCGGTTCCAATAATAAAACCTAATTCAATTTCGGTATCAAACTGCTTAGTTGCAGTGTAAACCGGATCAGCCTCACCAATTTTTACCTGGCCCTTTGGGCGCCTAATTTTAGTGCCGCTAACTACAATAGCACTAGCTCTACCATCATACCCTATTGGAAGATGACGCCAGTTTGGTAGTAGTGGATTAGTCGGATCCCGAAACATTTTTCCCAAGTTAGTGGCATGTTCAATTGATGAATAAAAATCTGTATATCCGCGAGCATGCACCGGCATTTTCATAGCCACATCTTTTTGATGAATCAAAATCTCAGCGCGTAAATCCTTATTATCACGTAGGGCAGGGTTATCTGCATCAAGCAGATTTTGTATAAATTCTCTCGTCTTTTTCCAGCATTCCTTGCCTGTTGCCATAAATGCATTGAGTGAATTTTGGTTGAAAACCTTTTTACCAATCAAATTTTCAGGCAATAGCCCTTTCGACTCCATGGCCGTTAAGTCCAAAACCCAATCACCTATCGCAACACCAATTGCTAATTTATTACGATATTCAAAAACCCCATAAGGCAAGTTGTATAAAGGAAAAGGATGATTTTTTGGCACTTCAATAAATGATTTTTTCATAAAATTTGCTATTTAAAGTTATGGGTAACCATAACCCAACTGCGCTTTAGGGTAAACCAGCTTGACATATTCCCAATAAGTTACTAACTTCACCAAATCACCAGGGGTGCCATTTTGGCTGAGAGGCATATCGCCAACCCTATTAACTTGATCTGGTTTGCACCAGCGTAAGGAGAGTGTATGAAACGCGCGCGCATTGCCACGTATTTGGCAAATTTATTAGACCACTTTGACACATCCCTTTACGGGTTTTTAGTACCAATTTTGGCACCATTATTTTTTCCACAAAGTGATCCCGTCACAGCCCTTATCAAAGGGTATGGAATAGTAATTATAGGATTAATAACTAGACCTCTTGGAGCGTGGTACTACTCCAAAAAAGCTCAAAACATTGGACCTCATCACGCCTTAATTGCCACAATTCAAGGAATGACAATCACTACTTTTTGCTTTGTTTTTTTAAATACCCATAGCGAATGGGGCGTCTATGGAGCCATTGGTTTATGTACTTTACGTGGGTTTCAAAGTTTTTTCGGCGCCGGAGAAGTTAGCATTGCAGGTCTTTACGTCCTTGAGGGTACAAAATACGAACAACAACACCAAGTCACAAGTATGTATCTTAGTAGCCAAATGGCAGGTATTTTACTAGCAGGTGCCGCAGCGAGCCTAATTTTTTATAGCCCTACACCACACCTATATTGGAAATGGCCGTTTTTTGGTTCACTAATCACCGGTGCCTCTGGATGGTGGCTAAGGAAACAATACCCCCCCTCATTTACACCTAAACAAAAACTTGAAAAATCTAAAACTAATTGGAGTGGTGTTTTTAAGGTAGCTATGGTTTCTGGATTTTCTTATGTTTTATATTCAGCATCATTTTTATTTTTTAATAATTTTGCTGCACTATTAACTAACACGTCCATGCCAAAGATCATGGCTCTAAACACATCTTTAATGGTATTTGACTTAATTTTACTGATAGTTGTTGGAAGGTTATTTCGCAATATAAATTGCAAACCTTTGTTAAAAACAATAATCATCATCTCTGTAGTTGCCATACCTTTAATGTTTGCGTATTTACCGAACCTAAATTTTGTTGGGATTTGCGCTATAAAAATTATTATAATCAGCTTAGGTGTAGCGTTTTGCATACCCATGCACCGCTGGTACTGGCAGGAATTCTCGCCCCATAATCGTTACAAAACTACAGCAATTGGTTACGCTATTGGTTCAGAAACCCTAGGAAGAACTTTCCCAACCGTAGGTCTTGCAATTTGGCAATATACAAATTCACCTATTATGCCAGGGCTATACATTGCATTAATTGGCATATTAGCCTTGGTTGTATTGAGTAAAAAATACCCACCTGGGCAAAGCTAGTAAAAATCGCTATAAATGAGGATAAACATTAAAAATTAAATTGGTCATTGTATGGAAAAATCACACTTAGCAAGTATCTATCGCACTCACACCTGTGGAGATCTTCGTGAATCTCATGTTGGAAAACAAGTTCGTCTTTCAGGTTGGGTACACCGCAAACGTGACCATGGCAATTTAGTTTTTGTTGATTTGCGCGATCATTATGGACTTACCCAGTGTGTGCTTCAAAATGGCTCTGACGCCTTTAAGACCGTAGAAGGATTAAAAAACGAAACCGTCGTAACTTTTGATGGTGATGTTGTAAAAAGAAGTGGCGAAACTAGCAATGATAAAATGCCAACAGGTGCTATTGAATTAGTAATCACCAAAGCAACGGTGCAATCAGTAGCAGAAGTGCTTCCTCTACAAGTTAATGCAGACGTAGAATTTCCAGAAGAAACACGACTAACCTACAGATTTTTAGACTTGCGCCGCGAAAAGATACACCAAAACATTGTACTGCGTTCTAAAATTATTAGTTCAATTCGCAATCGTATGATTGAACAAGGGTTCCTAGAATACCAAACCCCAATTTTAACTTCGTCATCACCAGAGGGTGCCCGTGACTTTTTAGTCCCAAGCAGAATACACCCAGGAAAATTCTACGCTCTTCCCCAAGCTCCACAACAATTTAAGCAGCTATTGATGGTTGCTGGGTTTGATCGTTACTTTCAAATTGCCCCATGCTTTCGTGATGAAGATGCCAGAGCCGACAGATCGCCAGGTGAATTTTATCAGCTCGATGTTGAGATGTCATTTGTCACTCAAGATGATGTTTTCAATGCAATTGAACCAGTTCTAACCAGTGTGTTTAAGGAATTCGCCAACGGTAAAACAGTAAGCGACTATCCTTATCCGCGCATATCTTTTGATGATTCAATGTTGAAATATGGCAGCGACAAACCAGACCTGCGCAACCCATTGTTAATTAGCGATGTCTCAGAAGTTTTCAAAGATTCAGACTTTAGTGTATTTGCTAAAGTTGTAGCAAACGGTGGATATGTCCGCGCCATTGGCGTACCAAACACTGAAGGCCAAGCTCGCAGCTTTTTTGATAAATTAAATTCATGGGCTCAAGAAGCTGGTATGCCAGGACTCGGATACATCAATTTCGCACAAGATGGCGCAAAAGGACCTATTGCTAAATTTTTAAATGCCGATAAATTGCAACAACTACAAGAGGTTTGCAATGTTGGCATAGGTTCAAGCATATTTTTTGTTTGCGATTTAAAAGCACTAAAAGCCGCTAAAAATGCTGGCCTTGCTCGCACCAAAATTGCCCAAGAACTTGACTTAATCGCCAAGGATCAATTCAAGTTTTGTTGGATTGTTGATTTCCCTATGTATGAACAAGATGAAGACACAGGCAAAATTGATTTTTCCCACAACCCATTTTCTATGCCACAAGGCGGACTTGAAGCACTTAACACCATGAATCCTTTAGATATCAAAGCATTCCAATACGATATCGTTTGTAATGGTATTGAGCTTTGCAGTGGGGCAATTCGTAACCACTTACCAGAGGTAATGTACCGTGCATTTGAAATTGCCGGTTACACTCAAGCTGATGTGGAAGAACGTTTCGGTGGCCTACTAAACGCATTTAAGTATGGTGCCCCTCCCCATGGTGGTTGTGCCCCTGGAGTTGACCGCATAGTAATGTTACTGGCAGATGAACCAAACATCAGAGAAATCATTGCCTTCCCACTTAACCAGCAAGGGCTGGATTTGTTGATGCAAGCACCATCTCTTGTTGAACCAGAGCGCTTAAAGGAACTACATATTCGTACACAGCTACCAATTAAAAAGGTGGGGTAAAACCTCCCCCCCTTACCTTCAATAACTTTTGGTAAGCTTGTGTATTTTTAAAAGGACTTAAAAAATGACAGTTACCAAACCTATTACAGTAGTAAGTTACAACCCCAATTGGCCCCAAATGTTTGAAGCTGAAGCCAACAACATTTGGAAAGCTTTGGGTGATAACTGCATAGGCTTGTACCACATAGGCTCAACATCTGTGCCCAATTTAGCCGCAAAACCAAAAATAGATATAATCGCTGAAGTGAAAACACCTGAAGAATCAATCTCTGCTTTAGAAAATGCCGGTTTTACCTACAGGGGAGAATGGAATATTCCCTTCAAATATGGCTTTACTAAGCGTGGAGATGTTGAGGTTAACCTACACGTTTTTGAAGAAAATCACCCAGAAATAGAACTTAACCTAGCGTTTCGCGATTACCTAAGATCTAATCCAAAAGTATTAAATGAATACGCCGTACTTAAAAAAAACCTTTTACAAAACGAATCGGCATTTGAAAAAAATAATTCCATGTTTACAGGTTACAATTTGGGTAAAGATGCTTTTATTCGTAAAATCCTAAAACTTTGCGGATTCAACAGAATAAGGTTTCTAAAATGCACCCATTATGCAGAATGGGAAAAAGCCAAACACTTTCGCCAAAAATATTTTTTTGACAAAGTTCCAATAGCTGACCCATATGAGTGGACCTTTAATCACAAAGACCATGTTCACTTTGTGCTTTACCAAGGTGTAGAAATTATAGGCTATGCCCATATACAACTTTGGCCAAATCAACGCACCGCTTTAAGAATTATTGTAATTGATGAAAGCAAAAGAAATTGCGGATTTGGCAGTCAATTCTTAAGTCTTATCGAGAAGTGGCTTAAGGCCAAAAAGTATAACAGCATTCACGTGGAATCATCTTTAAGCGCTTTAAAGTTTTACAAAAAACACAGTTATAGCGAAATGCCATTTAATGATCCAGATGGTTACGAAGGTAGTCCAGAAGATATACCTTTGGGGAAAATATTATGACTGAGCCGATAGTAATATGCGCTAAATTTTTGGAACATATAAAAACCCACCAAGGTTTTGAGTCAACGGTTGGAATAACCCTAATGAAAGAATGAGCCACCATTAACTCCGTAAATAATGCAGTCGCAGGTTTTCTCTTCGTTGATTACTCATACAATCTAAAACCATTCCACAGGCAAAGCTCAAAGATCCCATTAACATAAGTCCAACACATAGCAAAGCGCTTGGTATGCGTGCAACTAATCCAGTTTGCAAAAACTCTTGAATTACAATGACTCCTAGGTAAAGTCCTAAAGAAACTAAAATAGTTGAAATTAGAGAGAACAATAAAAATGGGCGAAAATCTTTAAATAATGAAAGCATTCGCAGGCCAATTTTAAAACCATCTTTAAAGGTTGATAATTTGCTTTGAGTTCCAGCAATGCGGTCAAAGAAATCAGTTTCAACTTCTTTTACGGGTAGTTTTAAGTTTAGGGCATGTACAGATAACTCCGTTTCAATATCGAAACCATTAGAGATGGCTGGAAAGCTTTTTACCATGCGCCTTGAAAAAGCACGATATCCAGAAAAAATGTCTTTAAAGTCACTTTGGAATAATAACTTAAGGGCAAAATTAAATAGTTTGTTTCCAAGTTTGTGACCTGTCCTGTGGGCTGTTGACGTTTTTTCAACGCGTGTACCAATGACCATATCTAATTGATTGGCAAGCAATGTATTCACAAGCTCACGTGCCCTGGTAAAGTCATAGGTTCCATCACCATCTACCATTAGATAGACATCAGCCTCAATGTTGCAAAACATGCGCCTAACAACATTTCCTTTGCCTTGGCGTGATTCAAAACGCACAATTGCTCCTGCGCGGGTTGCCTCTGCTGACGTGTTATCTTTGGAATTATTATCGTAAACGTAGATATCCGCTTCAGGCAGTTGAGATTTAAAATCATTAACCACCTTATAAATGGCCTCGCCTTCGTTATAGCATGGAATTAAAATGGCTATTTTAGTCATATTTTTTTCTCACAATCACTTGGTGTAGGCATAATAGCCAAAAACAAATCATTAATCCCTCGCTATAAATAGCAAATCGACGAAGAACCGGCAAAAAAATTGCAACCGCCCCAAAATTAAGAAATTGCAAACTTGTAATCATTAATCCAAAATTCATCAAAAAGCTATTTTGCCCCAAAACTAATTGCCACAAGCATACGAGAAAGGCGCAACAAATTAGAAAGAAATAATAGTACCCGCCCATATTGTTAATAATGTTATGGTAATAGAACTTAAGGAAGTCGGAAAAATTATTTTTCAGAACTGTCCAAGTTACTTCACTTAATAATTTTTCAGATTCAATTAGATCAAGATTCAGGTTTAAATCCATAAGAGCTTTGCTAGTGATTTCATAACGCAGTACATCATTAATAACTTCAAATTTTTTATGGTAGGGCCATGAAAAGTTACCAAAATCTTCTTGATACATTGCAAGTTTCTGGCGATTACGCTCTTTAATAGCATTTCGTAAAAATTGTTTTTGCTCATTAGTTTTTAATAAATCAACATCGTTTGCTTTTGCTATATAAAGAGGAGTGGCAATAATAAAAGATCCAGAAGGAGTGCTTATAAAATGACCTGTTTTAAAATACATGTAGCTTTTTTCAAATCCAAGAGCCAGTGCAAAAACCATAAAAGGCACTAACACTTCACGCCAATTAATTTTTTTAATACGTAATAAATCTAGAAAAATTCCGATATAAAACGTTGCAAAAACATAGCCAAATTGCTTTCTGGTAAGCATTAAAGCAAAACCAAGCGATACGCTGATTAGGAAATGTTTAAAATTACCAAATTCTCGCCATAATAATAAATTGCAGAAAAATAGTAAAAATATGGGGTAACAAAGTGGTTCGGTTAGAATCGTATTGCCAATAAGTGTGTGACCCAAATATGGCATTGACAAAGCCATAAATAGTCCTAGTTGAGTAAAAACACCAAGGCGTTGTTCAATGAATTTATCAATACAAGTGATTACATAAAAACAGCTAAAAAGCCCGGACAACAATTGAAATGCTACTACCACATTGAGATTAGAATTAAAGCAAGCCCTTAAAAAAAGTGGATAAAGCAAGCCTCTATGTGGGCTTGCATCTATATAACCACCAGAATCTGGCTGTAAATATGCTCCAAATGACATCAAAGTTATAAAAGCTAAAAAACAGCTGAGGCTTAAAAATTTATATTGTCTAAAAGTTTGAGACATGCGGAAATGGACCAATACACAGGTTTGCCTGATGTTGCCATAACATCTGGTTTTTAAGCAACCAAAATATGTATTTAAGAGGGGAATAAAAGTAAATGCTATCTAGAAGGCTATTTAATTTTTCATGGATTTTTTACTGTTTTTTTACCGTATCATTTGTAACGCCAATTACAGCTTCAGTTGAAGTTAAGACAGTTTTTGGATCGTTAAAATTAGAGAAAGAACTTTTTAAAATTTATAACATGAAACATATGCAACGTCTCAAAGGTGTTGATCAATCAGGAACACCTGCGTACTGGGACAATATTCCAAAATTTAGCAGGCTTGAGCATTCTGTAGATGTGCTATGGCTTGTGCAACATTTTGGCGGAGATATTAAGGAACAGATTGCGGCACTAGTGCATGATATTTCACATACCGCATTTTCCCATGTGGCAGATATATTTTTTGGAGTGCCTGGCTACCAAGACACTATTCACGAATGGTTTTTGCAACAAACTGAAATAGATAGTCTTATTTGTGGTCTGGATCTTACAGGAAAAGATATTCTTCCAGAAAATCCAGAATTTAAACGCTTAGAGCAGCCATTGCCTGATATGTGCGCTGATCGTATTGCTTACAATATTCACACAGCGTTAATGCTAAAAATGATCAATAGTATGGATATAACAAAAATTATTAACAGCTTGCGCTTTGATGATAACCTCAAACGTTGGTATTTTACAGACCGTAAAGTTGCTAAAAAATTTGCTATGATTCCATTAAAATTAATGAAAGTTCTTTGGTGTTCAAGTGATGATGCTGTTATTTATCATATCACTAGCTTAATTTTAAAGCGTGCCTTCCGGTTGCAGCGTGTTACTAAGGAAGATATGAATTTTTGTACTGATCAAGAAATTCTTGATAAACTTGCCGCTTGCGATGATCCAACAATTAAACGTCTTGTATCTAAGGCAAAATTTGTAAAAAAATTTTACAGAATTCTAAAAAAAGGCGAGGGCACTCCAGATTTTG
>JAPLON010000155.1:11615-12191 GCA_026400695.1 Pseudomonadota bacterium | reverse complement strand
CCTCATTGCCTCTACTTCACCTAAGGAAAAAAATGCTACTGGTTTTCCATCATTATCTCTATCGGTTATGCTTCTATAACGACAATCTGATTCCCTTAAATGTAAATAAAATCCACCTTCTGTTTCACTAAATTCTAAATGATAGGCTGCTACAACCCGATCAAAATAGGTATTAAAGCATTTTTTGGTAAATTTATTTACTAGTGTAGAGGCTTCTCCCTCACTACATACATTAGCTGCTCCATCACAAGCAGATATACAAAAAAAATTAAAAAAACTTATAAGTAGTAAAATAATCAATCGCATTTTATCTCCCCTTTGTTTTAAGTTGCAGTGTTAGCATGTCTGCAACCTGTTTTAAGGATAGGGGTCATAAAAAAAATTTGCAAATTACCACTCTAGGTGCTTCTGTCGCATCAGTTGAAAGCTAGTCAGCTCTTCCAAAGATAGCAGGATTCTATACATACTAAGACGCCATCAAGCTAACAAAGTTGCTGTTTGCTGATTTCTATCTTTTCGCCCTCCGTCGCGTCCTTGTTGAGATAATCCAAAGCCGCTTTATTGCTGCTGAAAAAT
>JAPLON010000155.1:0-11605 GCA_026400695.1 Pseudomonadota bacterium | reverse complement strand
ATTTTTCCATCTTCAACAGATGCGACAGAACCGCCGCCTACCATTATCTTTCCCCGCATGCGGCTGTTGTACAAGCGGTTGCCATCCTCCTATCGATCAAAGACTCAGGTGTGTGCTTGATTCCTGTTAAAAAAGTACGCATTGCCGTTCTTGTATTGTTATGCCCATCTGCTATGTAGAGATATCCACGCGCTTCGGAACTGTGATTGCGATGCCAAGATAATGTTCGATAAACACCTTCAGACACTGGAAAAATGGCGCAAATGGCACTACCTCCACCACTTGGAGCTACAATGCGACACCCTAGATTTTTAAGAAATCTCGCGGCCTGATTATCTGTATAGCCACAAAATACTCTACTATTCCCGATAAAAACGCTATTGATAAATGCTATGGTATCCTTGCTAACAGGTATTTGCTGAGCTGCAGATGCATCCGCTCTATGGGAGGGGTTGTTATAAGCTGCTCTGCTCATCACAAGAGACAGTTGCGCTCTACCTTCACGGGTCATCTTTTTTTCAGCTTCGATTATCTGAGCGATCTCATCAGCGAAGTCCACGTCCAAATCCGAGTCTTCTATCCCTTCTGCAGGAGCTAAAGGCATAAGGCCTGCTGCTGCAGCAGCTGCTGTTGGCACAATGAGCCCCGCACTGTCTTCTTCTGAGGCTTTCGGCAGAGTAAGAGCAATCGCCACAAAAGGAGAAAGTTCGTCTGGAGCAGCATCTTGCTTCATAAAAGCTTCATCTTTTGCAGTTTGATTCATACGAGCTTCATTTCTTTCAGCTTGCTTTATAAGAGCTTCATCTTCTTTAGTCAATTTATCGAGTGCAATGATGGCAGGTACATAGTCATTATTCGCGGCTTCTTGTAATTTTTCACGAGCACGGTCTCGTAGAGTCATTGGATTATACTTAAGAGCAAGCATTGCCCATAAGTGCATGACCGTTGAACTAGCAAATACATCGTGTTTACGCAAATCATCGATACGCAAATATTCTTGAGTATGGCCACTGCCCTTTTCAACAATGGAATTAAGGGTAAGTTTATGCTGTAAAAGACTTCTTTTATACTCAAGTTCCAATTTCTCATTAAGTTCCAAGGAAGCAACAATGGCATCGTAAGTAACAGTAGGCTGTTCCTCTTCCAGCAAAGACAATACACTTTCAGGTAAAAGCAACCCGTAATCAAGAAAAGCTTTTTCTACGTTAAATCCGCGTTCTCGTGCTTTTTTCAGACACTTATAGGCTTCCGCTAATTCAGAGTCTGTCGCTCCATTTTTTTGGAAAAGCGCTAGACCGTATATGGCAAGTTCTTCTGGGGTTCCATCCTCTGTTTTCTTTTTTAGATAATCTAGTTCAAGAGCTATTAGAAAAGAAGGTGATGCAAACCTTGAAGAACAACATTGACTCCAAAGTTTGCCTAGCGGTTGTTCCGTTGATAAATACTCTACACCATTACTCTTCAGCCACTCTGCCATCTTAGAAAAATAATAACAAAATGTGTCACGATCACCACGACGGCAGAACGCTTGATAAAGATCTCCATAATTATCGAAGCCATTTTCAGCCGCAAGAGAAGCCCATCCAACACGAGAAAGGTGTTCTTCTCCTCCTAAAATCCGGTACAAGTCACATTGTAAAACACTTATAAGAGTGATCTTCGGAGTAATGACGTCTCGAAATTTCTCTTGCATTTGTTGTATTTCTTGTAGGTCTGGAGAAGTTTCTTTAACACTACGCACGGTACGCCGTAACTGATTCCTTAAACCGGTATATCTTACATACGTATTTTTGAAGTCTAGCATCGCCTGGGCCATGTGCCCGTTAGGTGATGCCAAAAAATCAAAGAGCAGAGGAAAATCAAGAGAAAAATGGATCAACGAAGTCTCGGTGAGAGGTCCAACCATGCGCGTCCAAAAGGTATCGAATTCATCTTGGGTGTATGCCGCCAGAGTCTTGTTCGTGCATTTTGCCATTAATTTACTGTCCAGAAGAAGTGTTTTCCATATAGAAATAGCGCGAACATTCCCTACCACAACCATACCTGCCAATTGGTTAAGGAGCTTACCGACTTCCTCCTTCTCAGTTTTTTTTGATCCGCCATTTTTTGCTGGTGAAGGCACACTAGATGCATCTAGGAGAACATTTAATTTTCGGTATACCAATGAAGCCTCAAAAAAGGGCCGTACCAACTCTTTCAGTGATTCTGGGAATTTTGGGTTTACTTCGATAGCTTTACTTCTTCCTCCTTTTGTTATCTTGGCAGAACTTGGTTCGTTATGTATTAGATATTGCAGATATGGTTCTGGAAAGGTGGCGCCCTGTGCACGTAGAGTACTCAATAGGGTGAATGCTTCTGGGGCAGATCTTTCAAAGGCATCAATCGCATCTAAAAAAGCCCCACGTTCTTTCGGAGGAACAGCGACCCTATCTGGTAAAGAACAATCAAGAAATTTAGATGATGGATAGATAGTTCCATGGTTGCAAGCAGCCAAAACTATTATTAAAATTGATTTAAAATATTTTTTTTCCATAATTTCCCTCAATAAAAGCAATTAAATATAATTAAAAGATTATCAAGTTTATAGCTATGGAATATAATTTTTACAACAAAAAAGTACTGAAAAATTTCCGTGATATTTTTAAAGGGTCTGTACAGATTTGTTCGGCGGGTCTGTCGCATCTGTTGAAGCTGGAAAAAATGTGATAAATTTTTCAGCGAAAGAAGAGCAGTGATTGACCATTCAACTTTACAAAGATGGGTAAGGCGTTTTGCGCTTTTGATTAGAGTTTTAGGGTTCGCTCCCGGAAGAAAGCTGCCACCAGTGGACTTTGATTTCCTTCTTTTACACCATGCCAGGTGTCACTACACTCGCATATGGGCAACAACAATGCCTTGCTTTGCTAGCATATCGGCACGTTCATTGCCTGCATTACCATTGTGGGCGGCAACCCATTCCCACTTTACAGAACGATCTTGCGCTAAAGCATCTAAAGCTTGCCAAAGATCAATATTTTTCACAGGAGCTTTGCTTGCGGTTTTCCAACCGTTTTTTTTCCATCCTTTAATCCATAGGCTAATGCCATCCTGCACATAACGGCTATCTGTACGCACAGTTAAAGCAAATTCACTTGGAACCATTTTTAAACATTCAATGCAAGCTGTTAACTCCATACGATTGTTCGTAGTAGCTACTTCACCACCGTTAAATTCGTGTACCTTACCATTTGCTTGCACAACCACCCCCCAACCACCAGGACCAGGATTGCCGCTACAAGCACCATCTGTATAGGCAACAACCAAACTATCTTTGGCAAGATCACTAAAAAATTCCATGCTTAAAAACCTGTTTGCAAACGATCGATTAATTGCTTAACAGTCGGCACGAAACCATTGGCGTAAAAAGAATCTTGTCCAAACCTATAAGCCTGGTGGCCAGCAAACATTAGTTGGTTATCAACATCTTCACTATGGCTAATTTCTTGCAATGTTTTTTGAATGCAAAAAGAGCGAGGGTCAGCTTTTTTGCCTGTGCTCCACTCATCGTTTTGTGCCCAATTACTAAAATTACACGCAGAAAGACACCCCATACAGTTCACCTGATCTGCCAATATCTCCCTTGATTCTTCAGGAGTAACAAAAATCAAAGTACTAGAAGGTGTACGCATTGGTGCGGTAAACCCTTGAGATACCCAAACATCCGCCGACTCACAGTCATGCTGTGCCAAATAAACTACCCTTCCCCTAGCGCCAACAGGAAAAGGCTGAACATGTTCCCCTACCGGCTCTACCGAATACGCTACTTGTCGCGCTGAACGACCTTCTAAATTTTTCAAAAAAGAATTACGCACACCTGAAGAATAAAATCCAGTCGGGCTAAAGCGATTTAGTGCAATTTCCCCTTTTTCCAAAGTTACTAATTTTTTCTTCCAGCTATCTGAAATAGGACTTTCTTGCGTTAAGAGTGGTCGAGTACCAAACTGAAAGGAAATTGGCCCCAATTCAGGATTATCTAACCAATCTGCCCATTCACTTAGCCACCAAACACCACCTGCCATAAAAATTGGAGTTTCCCCCAAACCTACTTCACGCATTGCTTTACGTAGTTCAATTACCCGAGGCATAGGAGGTTCTGGAACTTGAGGATCTTCACTATTAGAAAGACCATTATGACCACCAGCTAACCAGGGATCTTCATAAACCACTCCACCTAAAAATTCAGGAAATCTGCTATAGGCGCGCTTCCATAAAATTCTAAAGGCACGTGCTGAAGAAACTATAGGGTAATAGTACAAACCATACTGAACGCAAATTTCTGCCAGCTTAAATGGCATGCCTGCTCCACAAGTTACGCCATGCACCAAACCTTTAATTTCAGACAAAACACCATGCAAGATAGGCTCTACCGCACCCATTTCCCATAAAACGTTCATGTGAATACGACCTTGCCCATTGCTACGCTCATGAGCTGCACGAGCTTGAGTAATTCCACCCTTAATAGCATATGCTATTAATTCTTCATGGCGCTCTCTACGGGTTTTTCCACGGTAAATAACGGGTATTAAATTTCCATCTGCATCACGAGCATCGGCATTAACCGCCGAAAAGGTACCTACACCATTTGCTGCAGCCCAAGCACCAGAGCTTTCACCATTAGATACAGAGATACCTTTACCTCCCTCAACAAGAGGAAGCACCTCTTTCCCAGATACACGAATGGAATTTAACAAGCTCAAAATACTACCGATTTATAATGCATATTGACTTTTTTAACCTGAAAATCATAAAAAGTCTATCCGCTAGCTAAGAGTGAATCACCCTACCATAAGCATCTAAGGTAGCTTCATGCATCATTTCAGACAATGTTGGGTGAGGAAAAATAGTTTTCATTAATTCTTCTTCCGTTGTCTCTAAGGTCTTACCAATTGCAAACCCTTGTATTAACTCAGTAACTTCCGCACCAATCATATGGGCCCCGATCAATTCACCTGTCTTTGCATTAAAAATAGTTTTTACTAACCCTTCAGTTTCCCCCAAAGCAATTGCCTTTCCGTTAGCGCGATATGGAAATCTTCCTACCTTCAACGCTATTCCTTCTGCCTTAGCTTTTTCTTCGGTTAAGCCAATACTAGCAATTTGTGGATGACTATAGGTGCATCCTGGTATATCAGTATTTTTAAGTGAATGTAAATTTTTAACACCTGCAATATGCTCGGCTACCAAAATAGCTTCATGGCTAGCTTTATGAGCAAGCCAAGGTGCACCTGCAACATCGCCAATTGCATAAACCCCTTTTTCTGAAGTTTCGCACCACTGATCATTCAAAATTTGTCCCTTGTCAGTTTTAACCTTAGTTTTTTCTAATCCCAAATTTTCCGTATTACCTACAATACCAATTGCCACAATTACAGCATCTACTTTAAGTTTTTCAACTTCCTTTCCGTCCTTGCTGATTATTGTAGCTACGCCATCCTTATTTGGGGTTAATGCACAAGTTGAACCTAAATGAAATTTAATGCCGCTCTTTTCGAATTGCTTTTGCGCTAATGTAGAAATCTCAGCATCTTCATTTGGTAAAATTTTTGATTGCATTTCAATAACCGCAACCTCAACTCCAAGGGTACGATAAAAACTAGCAAACTCAATGCCAATCGCCCCAGAGCCAATAACTAATAAAGATTTTGGCGTAAATTCTGGAGTCATTGCTTGCTTAGCAGTCCAGACCCTAGGGTGTGATTCCACTCCTGGTAACATTCGCGCACGAGCACCTGTAGCAATAATAATATTTTTAGCAATCAGAGTTTCTGGCTTTTCACCGCTAATTTTTAAAGTTGTCGCATTTTCAAAACGCGCTTCCCCATTAAAAATGGTCACTTTGTTTTTTGCCAATAAGCCCTTAATGCCTGTAGAAAGCTGTGACGCAATTTTGCGGGAACGTTCTACCATCTTAGCAAGGTCAAACTTAACACTACCAACTTCAATACCAAATTCAGACGCATGGTTAATTAAATGCAGAACTTCAGCAGAACGTAAAAGAGCTTTGGTTGGTATGCACCCCCAATTCAAACAAACACCTCCAAGGTGTTCTTTTTCAATAACTGCTACTTTTTTCCCAAGTTGACTAGCCCTAATGGCGGCTACATAACCACCTGGACCTGCACCAATAACAACAACATCAAAATTCTGCATAAATTATCCTTGTATTTTTTTCATCGTCCTAGGATAACGGAAGATGTGTTTTGATGCTATTTTCTTTTTTATGTGTTAGAGTGCCGTATGAATAGATGAAAGGTTTAGCAATAGGTATGAATGAAATCATCGTATATACGACAAATTATTGCCCTTATTGTGTAAAAGTCAAACAATTACTACTCAAAAAAAATGTAGAGTTCACTGAAGTCGACCTCAGCAATGATGATGCTGGCCGCGTAGAGCTGGTTGAAAAATCCGGAGGACGCAAAACGGTACCACAGGTTTTTGTTAATGGAAGACATATTGGTGGCTGCGATGATTTGTACGCTCTTGACGCTAAAGGGGAGCTAGATTCCCTACTGGCATGAGCTTATTTAAAATTCAATCTCCCATACCTCCTTCAGAAACTTTTGCGGCCCTTGATATTGGCTCAAGCAAAGTTTGCTGTGCTATAGCAAAACTAAATCGCAAAGTTGACCAAGAAAAAAGCGCAACAATAAAGACATTAGGTGTCTCATCCCATGCTACCAAAGGTATTCGAGGCGCTTCAATTATCAACCTAGAAGATTTAGAAGATTCAATTTTAAACGCCGTACATTCAGCAGAACAGCTTGCAAAACAAACAATTCGTAGCGTTTACGTTAACCTTCCTGCAGAAGGGTTACAATCTCACTACATTACCACAAAAATTTCTATTTCCGGGCAACCTATTAAGGAATCTCATTTAAGTAGAGCCTTAGATGTTAGCCGAGACCAAAACATAGGTGTTGGCCGCAAAATAATTCATATTTTTCCATTATCTTATGACTTGGACGATAGCACCAACATTCAAGATCCAAAGGGTATGTTAGGAGATGTACTAACCACACGATTACATGTAATCACAGCACCAGTACACCTTATCGCCAACCTAAGCGCTTGTGTTGGCAGATGCCATCTAGATGTTAGCGCATTCGTTGCTGGACCATATGCCAGTGCGCTTTCTTGCCTTGTTGAAGATGAAAAAGAAATGGGAGTAACCCTACTTGATATAGGCAGCCATAACATTTCGATCATGTCCTTTTATAATAATCGTCCCATTTACATGGGATGCATACCACTTGGGGGCAGCCACATCACCCATGATGTTGCCCAAGGTCTAAACACCAATTTAAGCCAAGCCGAACGCCTTAAAACTTTGTATGGAACATTACTTGGCACCCTTGATGACAGAGAAACAATTCTGGTTACTCAACTAGGAGAAGACAACACAACCTATGCCAACCCAGTTTCCAAAAGCTTTTTAATGCATATCATCAAATCACGTGCTGATGAAATAATTGAAACTATTGAACGCACCCTAATAGCCCAGCGTATTGACCCAATTGCCATGCAAAGATTTGTAATTACTGGAGGATCCAGTCAGTTACAAGGAATGCGCGAAATTATGCAATCTCATTTTAACCGAACTGTACGCGTCGCTACACCACAAGGATTACAAGGCATAGGTGATGTAGTGCACACCCCAACATTTTCACTGTGTGCAGGTCTTTTGCATTATGCAATGCGCGATTATCAAGGCTTACAAATGCATACAGTTTTAGAAAAACCCCAAAGTATTATATGGCGAACTTGGAATTGGATTCGCCAACATGTATGAAAGTTACAAATGAACACCCATAAAACAACAGATCACGAACTTAAAGCCCGCCTTGAAAAGGCTTTACGCGAAAATTTGCGAAAACGTAAAGACCAACAACGTGAACGAAAAAGTACCGAAAAAAAAGAGGAATCCTCTGCACCAAAAGAGAAGGATACTATTTAAGACCTTGATATTGAGCTATACGTAAAAGGTGAAACTTATGGAGAATTTTGGATATGAGCCCTCTCTTCCCAGATAAACTAAAACCCGGCCAAAAGTTGCGTGTGTCCCACTGTTTAGGGATTTTTTCAAAAATCAGCAGCATTCCACTCAAATTTTTCACGACCATCCTAGTTGGCCTTAGCCTCTCATCTTGCAAGCCGCCAGCTATGGAATCTACCTCCTCTTTTCAGGAGGCGGACTTTGCGTCTATAGGCCAGATGCTTACCTCCCCTCTTCCTGCACGGTCAGGGAAGTCAGTCATCACACCTGAGTGGCTCGTGAATTTATCACAGAAGGAGGAGATGTCTCCCCTTTTAAAATGGCTGGACAATACACACCTCCTTTACAGTTCTCCACCTCTCAACAACACGCAAAATCCGACTATTGGGTTGATCGATGTGCGTACTGGGGAGCATACCATATTGGGAGAAGGATCTTATCCAACCCCTTCCCCGGATGGTCAATGGATTGCCTTTATCCAAGGAAAGAAAGAAGAAAAACAATTATGGATCATGGATCCTAAGGGCGCTCATGCAAGACAGATCACACATATTAAGGGGGGCCTTGGTGAGTATTATCAATATAATTTTGATTTTTCATGGTCACCTAACTCACAGAAAATTGCACTCAGTCATCAGCCCTATGTTCCCGAATGGGAAAAAAAGCCGCGACTAGAAAGCACGGTAAATATCATCGATATCAAGACGGCTCACACGCAACAAGTTGCCTCCTTTGATGCCTCTATTCGCTGTCTTTCTTGGTTTCCAAATGGCGAAGAGCTTCTGTTTATGAAAGAACGTATCGGTTATTATTATAATGAAGAAAAAGATTATGACTGGATCATTGCTCTCAACCTTAAGGATGGTCAGTCACGTACCTTGGCAGAGTTTGACGGGCTCCAACAGTTTCTGGACCCAACTCTCTCCCCAGATGGGAAGAAGGTTGCCATCCTCTATGATGCCGATCATCCCATGTTTACCTTTATGCTCAGCATTGGCATCATTAATAATGAATTATCCAGTCATGATATAACGCGCCTCACCCATGAAATAAAACTGTCCTCATTTCAATGGTCTCATGATAGTCAACGTATTTATGCTAGGCGTTCTTATGGCGCCTATAACCAGCTTTATGCGATTGATGTACACACAGGGAAACCCTCCCAGATTACCAATGCACCGTTGAAAATTGAAAATTATTCTCTTTCTCCTGATGGATTACAGCTCGCCTGGATAGGTCAAGATGCGCAGGCAACCCGGGTAATACGGGTGGCATCCAGTGAAGGGCAGAATGTCAAAGATCTCCTGATTCTTCCGGGCGTTCCAAAGGATATGGCTTTGAGTGAAGTTCGCGAGATTGACTGGCAAGCGCCTCCTGATTATCCAGGTCGTATGCGCGGTCTTTTGTTTATGCCATTAAATTACAAAGAAGGGACACGTTATCCCCTTATCGTTGATATTCATGGGGGAGGAGCCGGAGCCTCTCTCTATCTGACCGGCGGCATTCTAGTGAATTCGCCTCTTGAATGGCATATGTGGGCAGCGAAAGGCTATGCAGTCTTTGTCCCTGAGTTTCGTTCTTCAGCTTCCTTTGGATCCCTGGCCATTACCCGCGATGATCTTCAGAACCATGATACTGTTAACTGTGACATTAAGGACATCGAAGCTGGCGTTGCCTCTCTCATTGATCAAGGAATTGTCGACCCTCAGCGCTTAGCCGTTATTGGACATAGTGCCGGAGGACGTCGCGCTAATTGGCTCGTTGCAACGACCCATCAATTTAAAGCGGTGGTTTCTAAAGATGGATGGGCCGATGAATGGATTATGTCGTTAGGAAACGAGACGCCTTCAAAACGAATGCATCAGATGCTTGGAGGAGCGCCCTGGGAAGTGCCACAGAACTATCTTAAAAACTCAGCCTTATTTCATTGCAATGGAGCGACCACACCTACCTTATTCCTTATGGGAAATCCAGACTTGGGAGGGGTTGATCGTCATAAGACAGTCCTTATGCTCCATAATGCGCTTAAGGGCCAAGGAGTTGAAACAGAATACGTTCAGTATCTCGATGAGGGGCATAATTTCGAGAAAGAGAAAAACAAACGAGATTCCCTGGAACGCGCTATTAAGTGGATAGACAAACACATTGGGGGCAAGGGGGCATAAAAGTGTCCACCACTGACACTATCCAAATCGACACCACTCATCCGCAGGCTGATCGCCTCGCAATTTTATCAGTGGACGGATTGTGTAGTGCCATTCTTCTGTTTCTTTTCACAGCAATGGATGCAATGCAGCTCGTTTGAAGAGAAGAACCCCGTAACTACAGGAATTGCTGACATAAATTGACTGATCTTGATATTTGCATAGGGATAAAAAATTATTGATTATCATTAATTTATACTTGCATTACATGAAAAATCTATTTATGGTTTCCTCAGTAACTCAAGCAAATTTTATTTTATGGAAAAAATTCAAAAACTCAGCTGCACTTTAAAAAAAATCTTTCAAATACTAGCCATTGCGTCGCCAATTTTAATTTGTCTGCAGTGGCTGCTGATTGACTGGCAACCTGTAAAAACACTCGTACAAATGTCTATGATTTTAAAGCCGGTCATTACGCCTGAAGGATTGGTTAATTTTGCAGAAATAGCAATGAGTTCTACCTCAAAATTGGTAGCACTATTTGGTAATTTGCTAGGAGCCACACCTTATATTTTAGGCTACATTTTGCTCCACAAACTTTTTAGCAATTATCAACATGGACAAATTTTCAACAAATCAAACCCCGCAATTTTTCAAAAACTCGGGCGCTTAATACTTATAAATGGCATTTTGATCATCCCCCTAAAAGAAGGATTAATGGTAGTTGCAGCCACCTTAAATTCACCACCTGGGCACCGCTACCTTACTCTTTCCTTCGGCACACCAAATTTAGAAGCGACCTTATGTGGATTATTAGTTATTGTAATTTCCTGGGTAATGCAAGAAGGGCAAGCCATTCAAGAAGAAAATCAGTTAACAGTATAAGGAACACATCATGCCAATTATTGTAAACTTAGACGTTATGCTCGCTAAACGCAAAATGAAGTCACAAGACTTAGCTGAAAAGGTTGGTATTACAATTCAAAACTTATCAATTTTAAAAACAGGCAAAGCCAAAGCCGTGCGTTTTTCAACATTAGAAGCAATTTGTCAGGCGCTTGAATGCCAGCCTGGTGACATTTTAGAATTTAAAGAATAGGAAAATTTATGAATATCATTTTTAAGGCTCTTTTGAGCCTACCCTTTTTGCAAACAAAATTTTGGCAGCTAGTAATGAAATAACTCCACATAAATACGATGATTATGGGCCGGTTGCCGGATATGAAATTCCAGCATCATCAAGGCTTACCGCATCTCGCTTAAAAGCTGATGCACCTGATATTATTTATGGGGCTGACACCTGACTTTTAAGAAGTTAGGATGTAAGAATGTATGTAAAGCATTGCAAGCTGTCACGTTCAGAGCAGTTAAGACTGTTAGAATATTTTGTTGCAGGAACTCCTGCCAGAACAGCAGCTGATTTAGT
>JAPLON010000105.1 GCA_026400695.1 Pseudomonadota bacterium | reverse complement strand
TGTAGGAGGAGATTGTGCAATAAACCCATCTAAAAATCCAGTTGTGGTACTTAAAAAATTAGGATCAGTTGCACATTTTAAAGTTAGTAATCCGCCAAAACTAGCGCCCATAAGGAAACGTGGCACAGTTTGTGCTTTACTTAAGAGTTTTTCACAATCCTTTGCTTTGATACCTGCAAAACTTTCTACTAAAAACGTTTTAATTTCATTTTTCAGTTGGTCAAAATGTTTGGTCTCAAATGCTGTTTGAGAGGTGGGAAAGCTTCTGTCTTGAACATCTGAAAGGCTAAGAAATATTACACCATAACCTTGTGATGCTAACACGCGAGCATTAAAATACCACCCAAAAATTGCATCATGGCGGGCAACGCTTCCCCCATAGATATCAAAGATAATAGCCTTTAATGGTATGCTTTCTGGCATATACATTTTGTAGTAGATGGGTTTTCCATCAATTAATACGGGGGATCCTTTAGTCTTTTTTGTAAAATTTGGGTACCATGTGGTTGCACGTGCATCTTCTCTTGCTTTGACAATTCCATCATTGCTTAAGGGCTGGTAAGAACCAAACCTTGTAATACTAGGGTCGTTGTAAATTAAACGAACATTTTTATAAAGTTCAGTAGTTTGGGGCATAGCAGCTATAACACGTCCAACTTCTCTTATAGAAGAAACTTTACTAGGAGCTGCTTTTGAGGTCTGGTATTCTTGGTCTGAGCTATAAATGCTGCAAAATAACAAAAATAATAAAAAACATGCCGGTTTCATAATTTATATTTTTATAATTTATATTAAATTATAATGCTAAATAAATTAATTAAAGGTTAAAGTAACGACTTTTTATTTCATTTTATTCTAATTTTTATGCAAGTTAAGGCCTGTTGATATTTATGAATTTGAGTTTGCATTCTTGCTATTCCAAGAATTTAATAGTCTCCTTCAATCAGTTTCCAGCTTCTTTCATTAAAAATTCATAATAAAAAACAACTTGCTCAAAATGAGTTTTTAACTTATAAAAGTAAATACGCAAGCGCCCGTAGCTCAATTGGATAGAGCGTCAGACTACGGATCTGAAGGTTAGGAGTTCGACTCTTCTCGGGCGCGCCACTTGAAACTCCATCAAAAATTAGGTTTATCATGGCTTTTACTCTTCCCCCATTACCATACTCTAAAAATGCTTTAGCTCCTTATGTTAGTGAGCAAACAATAGATTTTCATTATGGAAAACATCACCAAACATATGTAACTAACTTGAACAATTTGGTGCAAGGTACTGAGAACGAATCTAAAACCCTTGAAGAACTTATTAGTATGTCTTTTTCACAAGCAAGTTTAGTTGGCATGTTTAATAACGCTGCACAAGTCTGGAACCATACATTTTTTTGGAATTGTATGCAGGCAAATGGTGGAGGGGGTCCAACTGGCCGTATTGCTGAGAAAATTAATGCAGCTTTTGGAAGTTATGAAAAGTTTGCAGCCGAATTTAAACAGGCAGCTCTTACACAGTTCGGTAGTGGTTGGGCTTGGTTGGTGCAAGAAGGTGATGT
>JAPLON010000148.1:9125-11813 GCA_026400695.1 Pseudomonadota bacterium | reverse complement strand
TGTAGCTTTAGCAAGTCTTGCAACACCGGTTACACCAAAGCCTATAAAAACTTCTGCTCCTAAAACTGCAGGTCGTTTTGAAATATCAGATTTCTTTGATACAGATGATGATACAGACACAGACACTATTTACACTGATGGTGTCACATGTATTGATGTTAGTGACGCAGCAGAAATAGCGGAAGCTGCTAAAAAATCAACTGAAAAAGATGATTTTTGGAAAGATGTTCGTAAATCTACAAACACCGTTAATTTATTTGGTTTTGAATGATTGGTATTTTTAATTTTTGTGAGGGTACTTTATTATTTAGTAGTCGCTAATTTTAAACTGCACACCTAGTTCCATTACTTTTTGGTGTGGAATTTCAAAGAAATTTGCAGTCCTGGTTGTGTTACGTAACAGTACTCTGAATATACGTGCACTCAAACCACGTAATCCCTTTAGGCGTGATCCCAGAACTGGTATCACTGCTAGCAAAAAGAAACTGATATTGTGTATGTCCACAAGTAGACCTTTGCCTTGGGCATCTTTTAGTATTGCTGAAATACGTGGGCTTTGCATGAATCCATGATGAGCTATTACTTGTACAAATCCATTTGAGAAATGCTGGATGAAAATTCTTTCATTTTTAGGAATACGTGGAGTTGTGTGACTAAGGATCGTAAGTATTACAACTTGTTCTCCTAAGCAATTGCTGTGCTCTAAATATTTAATTAAAGAAAGGGGGATGTGATCAAAGTCTTTTGATAAAAATACTGCTGTGCCTGGTATGCGTGATATTTGGTTAGGACTAAATTTTTGAAAAAACTGTGAAAAGGTTAGGCTGAGTTTTCTTATTTTATCGTTAAGACGTTTGTTTTGCCGATGCCATAAATGCATAAGGCTCCAAACTAAAATGGCGATGGTCATTGGCATCCATCCTCCATTTTGTAGCTTTAAGCTGTTTGCAGTTAGAAAGGCTAAATCTAGTAAAAATAATAATCCAAAACTTAGTAACACAGTAATGACTTTCCAACGAAATATTCTGAGCATAGCAACCATGGCTAGGAGGCTTGTCATGACCATGACACCACTTACTGAAAATCCGTAGGCATCAGCCAGTTTATCGGAATTTTTAAATACCAATATTATTGTTACTACACATATGCATAGTAACCAATTGATTGCAGGTATGTAGATTCTTCCATATGCATGTGAGCTAGTGTGAATAATTTTCAGGCGCGGTAAATAATCAAGTTGTATTGCTTGCCCAACAAGAGAAAATAGCCCTGAAATTACGGATTGGGATGCAATAATTGAAGCAACTGTAGCTAAGGCAACCATGTAGAGTAAAAATGGTTCAGGAACCAAAAAATAAAAAGGGTTTGCAACAGCCTCTGGGTGTTGGAGTATGGCAACTCCTTGGCCGAAGTAATTGAGTATTAGGCATGGTCCCACCAAAGATAACCATGAAATCCGAATTGCTCGTGCGCCAAAATGTCCCATATCTGCATACAAAGCTTCAGCACCGGTAATACACAGCACAACAAATCCTAAGAGTGGAAGGATTTCTTTTGGATATGCCATTGCTAATTGTATACCATACCAAGGGCTAATTGCTTTAAGGATGCTTGGCATACCAAAAATCTGCCATAGTCCAAGTCCTCCAATTACCAAAAACCAAATCAGCATGATTGGGCCGAATAGGGCGCCAACTTTATCGGTACCTTTGGATTGAAATAAAAACAGCAGAATAATTATGAATATAGATGCTGGCACAATATAATGATTAAATTTTGGAATGCTTAGAGTTATACCTTCTAGGGCGCTGAGCACTGAAATTGCCGGGGTGATGATCGTATCCCCAAAAAACAATGCGGATCCAAGTAATCCCATCGCGATTAAGGTATGGGGTGAAATAAATTTAAGACGTCTGTTACTGATTAGCGCCATTAGCGCTAAAATGCCGCCTTCACCATTGTTATGTGCGCGTAAAATTAGCAACACATACTTTAGGGTAACAACCAGCATTAAAGCCCAAAAAATTAATGATAACACCCCAAGTACATTGGCTTCATTTAATCCAATGTTACTGCTAAAACATTCCCTAATCGCATAAAGTGGGCTGGTTCCAATGTCACCGTAGACTACCCCTAGTGTGGCAATTAAAGGAATTAAATTTTGTCTATCATGCCGCATGGTTAAAGAGTAACCTGGCGGCATTAATAAGTGGTTAAGATGAGATTAGCTTATCTAGTTTTTTTTCTAGGCGAGTGATTTGTTTTTTTAAATCATCTAACATATTTTGCTGATCATTGGAAGCATCAGCACTGAAGGCTTCTTCTTCAGCAGCTTGTAATGAACCAACGACTACACCAATAAATAAATTCAAAATTATAAATACTAAAATGATGTAAAAAGAAATGAAATATATCCAGGCATATTGGGTTAATTTTTCAGATACTTTCATAATATTTCCCCAGTCATCACCGGTTAAGACTTGGAACATAGTCTTCATAGCAATTCCTATATGTTGGAATTCGGCAATACCAATATCACGGAATAAAAACACACCCATCACGCAGTAAATATAAAAGAATAAAAGTAGTATCGATAGTACGTGGCCAATTCCAGGTAGGGCTTTCCAAAAACCGTTTAGAATATGTTGCATTTTTGGTGAAGCATCAACCATAGACATTAAGTGCAGT